>NZ_CP083663.1:1508507-1810208 GCF_020097815.1 Haloprofundus salinisoli | reverse complement strand
GGGTACTCGTTGTACTCGGCGCGGAAGCGCTGGAGGTGTTCGTCCAGATGCGGGTGCTGCTGTGCGAGTGCGCGCAGTTCCCCGGAGAGTTTCGTGGTTCCGAGGTCCGACATCCTAGGCCACCGTCCGACTCACGATGCTGATGCCGCGGCCCGACTGCACGGTGAAGCCGATGTTGTCGTCGACCTGCTCGCCCATGCCGCCGAACTTCCGGACGAGCACGTTGCGGCGAATCTCGCTGCCGACGCTCTTGGTCTCGATGTCGAGGTAGACGTCCGACACCGTCCGCAGCGGGCGGAGCGTGTTCGGACTGAGCGACTCGGGGTTGACGGTGAAGACGACGGTCGTTCCGTCGGTGACGATCTGCCGGAAGAACGTGATGAGGTTCTGCATCAGGTCGTCCTCGTCGTTCTCGTCGCTGATGGCCTCGAAGCGCGGGTCGTGTAGCAAGATGGAGTCGAAGCCGTCGACGATGACGACGTCGCTTCGCCACATCGTCTCCGCGTGCATCAGTCGCGTCAACATCTCGCGGCCGTCGAGACCGGCCGCCTCCCCGTCGATTCGGTCGCGCGTGTCCACGTCCGCGTGCAGGAACAACATCTGCTCGGAGAGCATGTGGCTGACGACGCTGTACGACAGCGAGCGCATCTGCGAGACGAAGCCGGCCGCTTCGAGCTCCGTCGACACGTACGTCACCGAGTGGCCGGTTTCGCAGAAGCCGTAACAGAAGCGCTGGGTGAGCGCGCTCTTGCCCGCGCCGTGGCCGCCCTCGATGAGGACGAGACTGCCCCGCGGCAGTCCGCCGCCGAAGGAGGCGTCGATTCGGTCGCGGTCCGTCAGTCCGAGTGAGTAGTATCCGTTCATGGTTCTTGGTTGGGTTGTCAGATGTGGAACAGCAACTCCGCGGAGTCGCCGTTGACGCGGACGACCGCGCGGTGTTCGCCGGGCGTGAGGGTCTCCGAGACGGTAATGCTCACAGTTTGGCCGGGACGCCACGCAGACGCATCGCTGACAATCTCGATACTCGAGACAGGGACGTACTGTCCGTCGATGAGCACGTCGATGCCTCTGTCCGTCGCAAGCGTCCGCTCGCCGGTGTTCTTGACGAGGAGCGTGACCGTCTCAGCGCCCTCTGTGTCGTCGTAGATCGAGTCGGGACTTCCCGGGTCGCTGATGATCTCGACGTCGGTGTCGATTCCCTCGACGATGGTCTCGCCGCGACTGTCGAGCGAGTTGCTGATGTCGTTGACGTTCGTCGTCAGCGTGGTTGCGACGCCCGCGGCGACGGTCAGCGCCGCGATGAACAGCACGAGTTGGGTAATACCGCTGCTGGACATTCAGGCCGTCCCCTCGACGGACGTCGAGATCTGGACGCCTAATCCGGTGACGACGTTGACGCGGTCCGGTTGTTCGGTGATTCCGTCGACGGTAAACGTGAGCGTCTCACCGGGCACCCACAGCGTTCTGTCGGACGCGCCGTCGACGTCCGTGGCGTACTCGGTCTGAATATTTCCGTCCACGAGGAGGTCGGTCTCGTCGATTCGGAGCGTCGTCGTCCCGATGTTGTTCACGCTGACGACAAGCGTGTTGGTGTCCGGGTCGTACGTTGCACTGTCGAAGGCGATATCGGTGTTTCGTTGGGTGAGAAAGCGGTCGTCTCGGTCGTCGAACGCCTCGGTGTGGGCTTCGAGGTTCTGTTCGACGACCGGGTAGAGAAAGCCGAAGCTCAGCAGAACGCCGATGAAGATGATGGTGGCGGCGGCGCTCGTGCTGAACCCCATCTGTTTAGGTTACGTTCGTCGTCGCTCGGAGGCCGTCGAGTTTCATGATGTACGCGAAACTCTGACTGTGCTCCTCGCTCGTGAGGTCGTCGACGACGCCGTCGGCGGTCAGCGGCGCGGTCTGGACGCCGCCGAGCAGGTCTTCGAGGTGGTTCTTCACCGACTCGTCGATCCAGTTGATGCGCTCGTAGTAGTCGACGGCTTTCATCGCGCCGCCGGGGCCGGCGCTGTCGATGAGCATCGTCATCCACTCCATCAACAGCACTTCTGTGGCGAACGAGGGCGCGAGCCCGCGGAGATACACTTCTGAAGGTACCTGCGCCTGCGGTATCGACTCCGTGGCGTCGACGGGCGGCGCGGGTGGCGTCTCCTCGACCGCCTTGTCGGTCGACTCGTTATCCTCGCGTGCGTGCGTGTCCGTGTGGCCGTTCGTCTCCACGACCGAGCCGTTCGACGACCCGTCGCTGACGGAGACGACGCCGTATCGCGAGTCCCCCTCGCTGGGTCGCCCCTCCGCGGACTGCCGCCACTGCTCGTCGAACGGGTTGACCTCCGCGGTCAGCCGGTCGTACACGCCGAGTAGCTGTGCGGTGTCGTCTTCGAGCCCGTCCAAGCGCGCCACCATGTCGTCGCGTTCGCTCTGGACGGCCCGCAGTTTCGACTGCGTCGTCTCCAGGTCGGCGGCGACCTGGTCGAGTTCGTGCCGGAGATCCTCGATAGCGTCTCCAGACCCGACTCCATCGGCGTCGTCGCCGTCGCGCACGCCCGTCCCTCCTTCCTCGTCGAGTTCTGCGGACTCGTCGACTCCGTCGGCGGCCCCACCGGAGCGGTCGGTCTCCTCTCGCTCCTCCTGTGACACGGGTGCGAGCGCCTCGAGTCCGAGCGAGCGCAGAACGTTTCCGATATCCATACTATGTCTGTTCTTGAAAATTAGTACGTATAAAACCTTTCCATAGATATTAGAGTCCCGATAAATTGGGTGTTTAACAGCACAGGGACGACGAGATGACCGGCTTTGGCGTCTCTCAGGCCACTCCGTAGATTTCGACGTTCTCGGCCGTTAGATGGCTTTTTAGCCCCCTTCTAACACTCCATGTGGCTCGCTCTGTCCGGGCTTGAGAGGTATCTAAGTCAACATTACTTGTCGGAGAGAAATTAACGTATAGATTACATTATTTTGTACCAGACTGTCTTCTAAGGGCAAAGGTTTATGTTCCATTGTATTCTCGGGGTGAATAAGCCGCGTCAAAGCGCGGTTAGCAAGAACCTAACCAACCATGCTACCGTTCAACAAATCCAACGACCGAGGTCAGGTCGGTATCGAGACCCTGATCATCTTCATCGCCATGATTCTCGTGGCGGCAGTCGCCGCCGGTGTTCTCATCAACACCGCCGGCTTCCTGCAAAACCAAGCAACGGCAACCAGTCAAGATTCCAGCGAACAAGTGTCGAACCAGGTGCTCGTCGCCAGTGCTGTTGGTGACGTCGGCGCGGACGATGACGGCAATCCCGCAATCACCGATCTCCACTTCACGGTCATGCAGTCGCCCGGTGCAGGGGAGATTGACATGGGCGACGCCACCGTCGAATTTATCGGCCCAGACGGGAAGACCACGCTTCTGCACGGTGGGGAGGATATCACCAATGTAGAGGGTGATGAATTCAGCGTTAGCGAGTTGAAGGGCGAGAGCACCGTTCCCGTCCTCACGTCCAAGTCGGACCGGTTCGAGGTCGGTATTTCCCTCGACACGAATGGTGGACCAGAGGTCCTCGGAGAGGGTAGCAGCGCGACGGTCCGCTTCGTTACGCAGTCCGGCAGCCAGTACACGTACATCGTGAACGTGCCGGAATCCCTCAGCAGCGCAGAAGGTTCGTCCGTCGAAGTCTAAGCACTTCACCAACCATCGAGGCTGACACACCCCTCGATTCTCGCGGTCGGGGCTGACACACCTCCCGACCCGCGAACACACTTCTCACACCGAATCGCAATGATTGACTCGACGTTTCTGGTACTCGTAGGACTCACCGTCCTCGCGTTCGAGTTCGACACGGCACTGTACGTCGTATGGTGTCGACTCGTCGGCATCGAACCGACGCTCATCGTCGGCTACGCGAACCTCTCGCGCGGCTGGCGCATGGTCGTCGTCACGAGTATCGGCGCATCATTCGGCGTGTTCAGCAGCGTCGTCGACGACCTGTACGTCGGCGCGGCCGCCGTCGTGTTCGGCGCGGCGACGCTGTTCGCCGGAGTGATGTTGTACGAACTGGCACTGCACATCGTAGACGAAGCGAGCACCGCTACGTCTACGACCAGTTCCCGGAGCGAACCGTAACCGTGTTCCGCTCCGACGACAGTCGACGGTCCGTGGACTCCGAAGACGACGACCGACGCCAGTCGGACGCGCGACGGAGCGCGCCGATATCGCGCGGCGTCCTTGAACCCGCGGACCTCGACATCGAAGCGGACGACCACGTCCGAAAGCGCGGCGAACACTCGTTCGTCGTCACAAGCGACGACGACGGAACGAATCAGACGAAGACGTCCGTCACCGACGAGGACGGCCCGCGGTTCGAGGTCGAACTCACCGCGTCGGTCGACGGCCGCGTCTCCCACCGGCGTTTCGTCGCCGACGACGCCGAGGAGTTGCTCGCGTCGCTTGCGACGTGGTTTGCGAACCACGACGACGCGACGCTTCCGGACGCAACGTTTCGAGAACTGGCAGAACGAACGACACGAGAGGAGTAGCGAGCGCACCCGGCGCGCTTTGCGCTCTCGTCTGTCGCAACGATTCACTGGCCGAGCGGCAGCGATGCTGCAACCGGTCGAACTGTGATTTCCTCGAAGGAAGAGAACCCGCTACGCCATCTGATCGAGCGTTCGTCGACCGGTGAGCAACTGCGCGGTTCGCCAGAGCGCCCCGCCGAACGCGAGGACGCTCACGCTGAACAGCGCCGTCTCCGTCAGCGCGAGCAGCGTCGTCTGCTCGGCGAAGACGAGGCCGTAGGCGACGCCCGCGTTGCCCATCACGGCCGCGAGAAACAGCAACATCGCTTTCTTGCGGTTCGAGACGCATTGCTCGTGCGTCTGCGTCGGTTCGTGGAGAAACGAGAGCTCCGAGGAGAGACCGTTCAACCGGTCGGGGTCTTCGAGCGTGCGCGCGAGCGACACGCCGGCGTCGGCGGCGCGGGCGGTGTTCCGGTCCGATTCGGTTCCCTGCCGGGCGACGAACGAGGAGAGTTCGGTCAGCGAACGAAGCTCTGTCGAACCGCCCGAGAGTCGCCGTACTTGCGCTTCCTTCGCTTTCGCCTCGTACTCCGACGGGTAGCCGACGTGTCGGACGAGCACCGCGGCGGCGGCGCTGACGACACCGACCGCCGAAACGAGTGTCAGACTGAGTTCGGATGCGACCATCGAACAGCGCTCCTACCGCGTCCGCTCGGTGCGCGCGACGGTGTTGACGATCTCCATCGAACTCATCTCCTCGTTCAGGTAGGCGTTAGCCCACTCGGCGGTGACGTGGTATTGCGTCTCGACGTCGTCGAAACGGTCGTTCACCTCGGCGACGAGTCGTGCGCCGCCGCCGTCGTTTTGGACGTGACTCACGAACTGACTCGTCACCTCGACGAGTTCGCGGTTGTGCTCGTCGAGCGACGTTGCTCCCGAGGTGTATCGGACGACGAGGTCGTCGCCGTGGCTCACCATCTCTCCGACGTCGATACCCGCGTCGACGAGCAACCAGCGGAGCTCACCCGCCGACGACGTGCCGTCGCCGTTCGGTTCCATCGTCTCGACCGGCCGTTCGCGCTGCTCTCCGCGCACGGTCAACAGACCGACTGCGCCCCCGCCGACGACGGCGGCACCGAACCCACCGACTAGTTGTCTACGTGACCAGTTGTCAAAATTTACTCTCTCTTTCATCGTAACGTCTGCTACAGACACCCCCACCAAAAACGTACTGGCAGACTCCGCGGTCGGCCGCGTTCGATTCGTTTCGCCGCCGCGCAGTTCATCTTCGCTGGCACCGTTACCTTCGGTAAGGGCGTCTTCGGGCGTCGGCCATCCCATGTCACACGCAGCACCCCCAGCCGTCGGTGAGACGAATCCCGACGATGCCAGCCCAGGACGGAAGACGGACCCCATGTTTCGACTCTTTTCGGCTTACGGGCAGAGAGACCGCTGGCTGTTCGCCGTCGGTCTCGTCGCCAGTCTGTTCAGCCGACTCGTCGCGCTCGTTCCCCCACTGGTGCTCGGTATCGCCATCGACGCTCTGTTCACTCCCGGCACCGAGACGGCGTATCGACTCCCCGTCGTCCCCGACGAATCGCTGCCGGCGACGCCCGAAGCCCAACTGTGGCTCTCGCTCGGGCTCATCGTCGGCGCGTCGTTTCTCACCGTTGGGCTCTCGTGGACCCAGGGCGTCTCGCTGTCGCTGTACTCGAACCGCGTCCAGCACGCTATCCGGACCGACACGTACGCGACGATGCAACGGCTCGACGCGGCCTTCTTCGACGACAAGCAGACCGGCGAGGTGATGAGCATCCTCAACAGTGACGTGCGAAACCTTCGGGAGTTCCTCGGGACGACGCTCAGCGGCGCGGTCCAACTCGTCGTCTCCGCGTTCGGCATCGGCGCGGTGCTGTTCTGGCTCAACGCGCAGTTGGCGGCCGTCACGCTCGTCGCGATGCCCGTTCTAATGGTGTTCACCGTCGCGTTCATGCGGACGATTCGACCGCGCTACCGCGCGTTACGGGCGAGCGTCGGCGCACTCAACACGAGGTTGGAGAACAACCTCTCGGGCATCGAGGTCATCAAGACCTCCAACACCGAGGCGTACGAGGACGGCCGCATCGAGGACGCCTCGTGGGACTACTACCTGAAGACATGGGCGGTCGCCAAACTGGAGTACTTCTACCAACCGGGGATGGAACTGGCCGCCAACGTCGCGTTCGCGGCGACGTTCGCCATCGGCGGCTACTGGCTTGTCAGCGGCTCGCCCGGCCCGCTCGGCGGTGAGGCGCTGCAGGTCGGCGAGTTCGTCACGTTCCTCTTCATGACTCAGCGGTTCGTCGACCCGCTGGCGGGCGCGGGCCGCATCGTCAACTCCTACGAGAACGCCCGCGCCTCCGGCGAGCGCATCTTCGGGCTGACCGACCTCCCGGTCACCGTCTCGGACCGCGACGACGCCGTCGACCTCGGCCCCGTCGAGGGAAGAATCGAGTACGACACGGTTTCGTTCGCCTACGAGGAGGGCAGACCCGTCCTCTCGGACGTGAGCTTCGTCGCCGAACCCGGCGAGACCATCGCGCTGGTCGGGCCGACGGGTGCGGGAAAGTCGACGGCCGCGAAGTTGCTGCTCCGACTATATGACGTGACCGAGGGTGCGGTCCGTCTCGACGGCGTCGACGTACGCGACGCGACGCTCGACAGCCTCCGTCGCGCCGTCGGCTACGTCAGCCAAGACGTCTACCTGTTCGACGGCACCGTGCGCGAGAACCTGACCTACGGCGCGTTCGACGCGACGGAGGCGGAGATGGTCGCGGCCGCGAAAGCCGCCGAGGCTCACGAGTTCGTTTCGGAACTGCCGGACGGCTACGACACCCGCATCGGCGAACGCGGCATCAAACTCTCGGGCGGGCAGCGCCAGCGCCTCTCCATCGCCCGCGCGATGCTGCAGGACCCGGACGTGCTCGTGTTGGACGAGGCTACGTCGGCCGTCGACACCGAGACCGAACTCCTCATCCAGCGGGCGCTGACCCGCCTGACCGAAAACCGGACGACGCTCGTCATCGCGCACCGCCTCTCGACGATCCGCCGAGCCGACCAGATTCTCGTCCTCGAAGGCGGGCGCGTCGTCGAACGTGGCACCCACGACGAACTCGTCTCCATTGGCGGTCTGTACGCGACGCTGTGGGGCGTACAAGCGGGCGAGTTCGACCGAATCGACGACGCGGCCGTCGCGCGGTTGGTGCGCGAGGGTGCAGGCGACTAGCGAGATGAGCGAGTGTTCGCAGGGATGGTGTGTCAACGAATTTATCTGTGATGTATCGAGTGTAGGAACATGAACCGAGATATCCGTCGTCGCCTCGACGTGCTCATCTGGCTCTGTGCTTCGCTGCTCGGTATCGTGTTCACGTACCTTCTCTTGAGCTCGCAAACGGGCGTCGGATTTCTCTTTCTCTCGCTTCCGCCGACGATAGTCATCGCAATACTGGCATTCGGGTACGTGAACAGGGCCTCTCCTGCGAAGAACCGAGAGCAAACTAACTACGGTCGAGAAGAGTAGAGACGGCAGTTTTGGCGATTCCCCTCGAAAGGAATGCGTCTTTCTCGCTCTTATGACGACTCCGTCGACACCACGCGGAAGACGACGACGCCGTCGTTCTCGTACGCCGGTTCGTAGCCGTCGGCGAACATCAGCGAATCGACGAGTTCGTCGCCGCCGGCGGTCCGCTTTCCGCGGACGATGTACGTCCCCTTCGGGACGTAGAGGTAGTCGGGCGTCACGTCCGTCTCGCTCAGCGTCTCGGAGACGCAGTCGGCGGAGTCACAGGTCGACACCGTCCGGTACAACCGCACCTGCTCGGCGTACGTCTCCGAACCCTCCCACTCGACGCCCCACAGTCCGACGACCATCGTCCGCTTGCTGACGTCGGGGAACCACTCGGCGGCGTCGCCGACGACGACGAACGTCGCGTCCTCGGGCGTCTCCTCGCTGGCCCACTCCATCGCGGCCACGTCGTCGTCGTCGACGAAGGCGGGGGCGATGGAGGGTTCGGCGACGGTCATCGAGTAGCCGACGACGCCGAGGCCGCCGACCAGCGTCGCGGCGATGGCGACGGCCGCGAGCGTCCGGCGGTTCGGCTGAGGGACCCACTCGACGACCGCGGTGCGAACAGGTGCGAGCGCCAGCGCAATGACGGCGAACGTCCCGACGAAGGCGACGAACCGCGCCTGCTGGAACAGCAGCGCCGCCGCCACGGTCCACACGCCGAGGAACGGCCGCCGGGCGAGAAATAGCGCCGCGGCCAACACGAGCGGCACGGCGAGCCACGGAGTGACCGCGAACCCGCCGCCGATGCCGCCATGCGTTCCGGAGGCGGCGGTGAACACGCTGAGGCCGTGCGTCGAAACGTTCCACAGAAGCCACGGCGTCGCCAGCGCGAACCCGCCGGCGGCAACGACGCCGCCCCGGAGGAAGCCCGCGAGCGACCGGTCGAGCGTGAGCCACAGGATGACGAAACTGCCGACGAAAAACAGCGTGTACGTCGGATGCGTCAGGAGCGTCAGGCCGAAGCAGAGCGAGGCGACGGCGATCCATCGGCGCTCGTAGCCCGTCGTCTCGACGGCGGTGTAGAGTCGGTATCCAGCGTAAATGCCGGAGACGGCAAATAGGAACGCGGGTGCGCGGACGACCCCGCCGGCGGTGATGTGCCACTGGAGCACCTTCGGGTTGAGCGCGACGAGGAGTCCGACGGCCGACGCCGCCGAGCGCGAGGCGAGCACGTCGCGCGCGAGCAGGTACGTCGGCACCAGATACGCAATGGTCACGAGTCCGGGGAAGAACCGCGCCAACGTGAACGGGCCGACGCCGGTCACGTCGCGTATCACGGCGATGACGTAGAACATCAGCGGCGGATACGCGAACGGTACCCCGTCGACGGTGTAGTACGGAATCCACTCCGGCGGCCGGTAGCCGTTGGCCGCGATCTGTTCGCCCATCAGGTTGTAGAGGCCGGCACCGTAGCCCGGGTAGGCGTTGACCGTCAGGTAGAGAAAGTAGACGGCGACACCGGCCAAGAGGACGGGCGAGACGTAGCGAGCGTCCGCGCGAGAGAACAGCCCTGCGACGGCGCTCGGTGGGAACTGCCGGAGTCCGGAGACGACGCCCGAATCGTCGGCGTCACCCATCGGCTGTGTCATGCGATATCACCCCTCGTTCGACACGTGAGGGGGTGAAGAAGGCGGAGAGAGGTCACGACACGCTATTGACGCTCTGGGTGAAAATATGTTCTCGCTGGCCGACGAGTGATGCGACATCGCGCGAGAGTGTTTGCATCGGCTGAGAAATAGTGTTCAGAGTAAGTGAGTTATCGGTATCGTGAAGTGCCGGGTGTGAGCCTCAGTACCCCAGCGCGTTGCCGTCTTTTCGGGGTTCGGTCGCCGCCGAGAGAACGCCCGCGTTGTTGCGGACGAACTGCGCGCCGCCGAACATCAGCGGCGCGAGGATCTGGACCTCGTGGCCCATCCGGGTGAGCGCCGTCGGGACGCCGGTGTCGGAGAACTCCTCGACGGCCAGCTGTCCGTCCTCGCGGTAGCGCCAGCGCGGGCGGTCCAGCGCCGCCTGAATCGAGAGGTCGTAGTCGACGACGTTCGAGATGACCTGAACGTGGCCCTGCGGCTGCATGTAGCCGCCCATCACGCCGAACGCCGCCCAGTCGTCCTCGCCGAGTTTGGCGACGGCCGGAACCAGGGTATGGAACGGCCGCTTGCCCGCTTCGAGGCGGTTCGGATGGTCGGGGTCCAAGGAGAACGACGCGCCGCGATTCTGCAGCGCGATTCCCGTGTCGCCCGCGACGACGCCCGACCCGAAGCCGGCGAACCGGGAGTTGATGTAGGAGACGACGTTGCCCTCGTCGTCGGCGACGCAGAGCAGGACGGTGTCGGCGTCTTCGGCCTGTGCGTCCGGAACTCCGAAACTCACGTCGTGGTTGGCCGTCTCGCCGACGTTCCCGGCGCGCTTCTTCGCCCACTCCTTCGACGCCAGCGGCGGAATCTCCTCGTACACGGGGTCGGTGATGTAGCGGTGGCCGTCGTGGAACGCGAGTTTCATCGCCTCCGCGAAGTAGTGGACGCGCTCTGCGGAGTCGAGCGAACGGTCGGCCGCGCCGAGTTCCTCGGCGATGTTGAGCGCTTCGAGCGCGATGAGTCCCTGATTGTTGGGCGGCAGTTCGTAGATCTCCGCGCCGTTGTACGTCGTCGAGACGGGCTCTACGAACTCCGGTTCGAAGTCCGCGAGGTCGTCGACGGTCATGAAGCCGCCGAGCTCCTGAATCTCGCTCGCGATGGCTTCGGCGATGTCACCCTCGTAGACGACGTCCGCGCCCTCCTCGGCGATGCGCTCCATCGTCGCGCCGAGCTTCGGCAGCGACGCCATATCGCCCGTTTCGGGGGCCTTCCCGTCGAAGAGGTACGCGTCGCGGGCGTGCTCGGACTGGAACAGGTCCTCGCCGTGCTTCCACTGCGCGGCGACGACTTCCGACACCGGGTAGCCGTTTTTCGCGTACTCGATGGCCGGTTGCAGCACCTCGCCGAGCGTCATCCGACCGAGTTCTTCGACAGTGGTCTCCCACCCGCGGGCGGTGCCGGGCACCGTCACCGCGTGCGGGCCGATGAACGGCATGCCCGCCTCCTCCGCGGAATCGACGGCGTAGCCGCGAGATTCGGGATACCACGACGAACGGGTCTCCTCGTCGGCGTCCTCGATGGCCTCACGGACCTTCTCGATGCTGGTGCCCGAAGGCGCACCGCCGCACGAGCGCATCGCACCAACCTCGCCGTCGGCCGTGCGGTAGAGCGCGAACACGTCACCGCCGAGGCCCGTCGACGTGGGTTCGACGACGTTCAGCGCCGCCGCGGTGGCGACGGCCGCGTCGAAGGCGTTACCGCCTTCTTGGAGGGTGGTGATGCCCGCCTGCGCGGCGAGCGGTTGGCTCGTGGAGACGACGCCGCGACGACCGTAGACGGTCGACCGGCGTGAGGTGAAGCTGTCGAGATTGCTGGCGTCCATACCACCCCTTAGCAAATAGTCCTCAAAGACCCACGCGAGTGGGGCGTTCTTGCCGGTGATGGCCGTGACGACGGCGATGTCCACCGACCGCCACATCGACCTCGGCGACCCTGTTGGGTCGGCAGACTGGGAGTCCCACGCCCAAGCCCCACGAGTTTACTCGTGGGTAGGTGACGGCACCGATGAGCTCGCAACCGGAAGCGTGAACGAGAATGTCGATCCCACGTCCGGCTCTGAGTCGACCCAAATCTCGCCACCATGCCGCTCGACTATCCGCTCACAGAGGGCGAGCCCGATGCCGGTTCCCGGGTGCTCGTCGCGGGTGTGGAGACGCTGAAACACGTTAAAGATGCGATTGATGGCATCCGAATCAATGCCGATCCCCTCGTCGCGGACCGAGATTACGTGCATGTCGCCGTCACGCTCGGCGGTGATATGTACGCGCGGCGGCTCGTCGCCCGAGTATTCGATGGCGTTATCGAGGAGATTCTGGAACACTTGGCGGAGCTGGCTGGCGTCGCCCTTAACCCGGGGGAGTGGATCTGTGGTGATCTCCGCGTCGCTCTCCTCAATCTTCATTTGGTGGTCCTCGATTACGTCGTCGAGGACGGGATCTAACTCAACCGGCTTAAACGGGTCTCCTCGCGTCTCCACCCGAGAGTACTCGAGTAAACTGTTGATCATCGCCCGCATGCGCTCGGCGCCGTCGATGGCGAAGCCGATGAACTCCTCGGCGTCTTCATCAAGCTCGTCCCTGTACCGCCGATCGATAAGCTGGAGGTAGCTCGAAACCATCCGCAGTGGTTCCTGGAGGTCGTGGGAGGCCGCGTAGGCGAACTGCTCTAACCGCTCGTTCGACTCCTCTAAGTCGTCGATCAGCCGCTCGAGATCCGCCTGGTACCGATGGCGCTCGATCGCGTCCGCGAGGATATTTGCGACGCTCTGGACGAAGTTAACGTCCTCCTCGGTGAACTCCCGCTGCCGGGTGTCGTGAGTTCCGAGGATTCCCCACGGTTCGTCGACTGACCCGATAATAGTGCTGATACCGCTTGTGACGTCATGCGAGGTGAGAAGTTCGGGACCGGAAAAACGCGTCTCGATGTCGAGATCCTCCACGATGACGGGCTCGTCGGAGAGCAGCGTGTAGCCTGCCTGGGAGTTATCGTCCGCGGCCACGGTGGCGTGCCCGACGATTCCCTCCTGCCAGCCGACGCCCTGCCGTAACAGGAGCTCGCGCTCGTCGGGGTCAAGGTCGAGTACTTTACAGTACACGTTGTCCAGAACGTCCGCAACTCTCCGTGCCGCTTCGTGCATTAGCTCGTCGAGGTCGTCGACCTCCAGAGCGAACTGCCCGAACTCGGCTATGGCTTCCTGCTGGCGGGCTCGGGCTTCGAGTCTCCGCTCGGCTTCCTTGCGCGCGGAGATATCACGAATGACGCCAGTGAAATACCGGTCACCGCGATATGTGATCTCGCTGAACGAGATCGCCAGCGGAATCTCTGTCCCGTTTGCGTGCATCCCGGGCAACTCGACGTAATCCCAATCGAGCGTCCGCTCGCCGGTTTCCAGATACCGCGACATGCCCGCGTAGTGCTGTTCGTGGTACGCTTCGGGCATGAGTTCGGTCAGCGACTCGCCGATCAGTTCGGTCCGGTCGTATCCGAAGATATCGGAGACCGCCGGGTTCACGGAGTTGATGATGCTATCTTCGTCGACCGTCACGATTACGTCGTTAATCGACCCGGTAACCGCGCGGTACTGCTCGCGCAGTTCGGTGATGTCGTCTTCGACGATGACGACTCGATCGAGCGTCCCCTCGTCGCTCTCGATGGGGGCGGCGTCGATCGAGAGCCACTTGTATTTGCCATCGGGGAGTTCGATCTGCGCCGTCCAGTCGTAGACGGGTCGACCGGACTCGCGGACGAGCGCGAACGGACATGCTTCGGCGGGAATCCGAGTGCCCTCCTCGTCGAAAAATACGCGGTCATCGGCATCGAGTTTCGCAGCATCCGGACCAAGGTGGCGAAGGGCCATCGCCTGCTCGTTCATCCGCTCGACCCGGCCATCGGCGGCGTGGACCGAAATCCCGACGGGGGCCGCTTCCATCATCTCCGCGAGCAGTTGCCGTTCGCGGTCGAGTTCGCCTTTGATCTGCTCTCGAGCCACCAGACCCTCGAGGTCGGCTCCGATCGAGCCGACTAGCTCGACGAGGTGGTCGTCTAAGCCGCGCTCTTCCGCCATGTAGAACTCCAGCACTACCGCTACCTCCCCCTCCGCCATTACGGGGACGCCCATCCCCGCTTGAAGACCGAACTGCGCCGCGAGATCTTTGCGTGGATAGGAGGTTTCGGAGATGTCGGTGACGTCGGGGAACCAGACAGGCTCGCCCGATTCGATGACCTGTCCGGGAATTCCCTCGCCAGATTCGAAGGTGAAGTCGCGGGAAGACTCCTCAAACGGCACGTATTTCGGATCCTCGGCGTAGGACACGGGCAATCGCTCGGCAATTCCGTCGTCGGTCAGCATCCACGCTTGCCCGACGACCCAGTCGGTCCGCTCGCAAACCTCTTCGAGCGCCGTCTGGATTCCAGCTTCGAGCGATGTCGCTTCTGCCACCGCCTGACTCACCGACAGGTGGAGCTGATGTTCCTCGCGAGCTCGCTTCCGATCGGTCATGTCGCGCGTGACCTTCGCGAATCCTCTGAGATCACCGTCGTCGTCTCGGATGGTCGTAATCGTCACGTTCGCCCAGAACTGCGACCCGTCCTTCCGCACACGCCAGCCTTCGTCCTCGACGGATCCCCGCTGCGCCGCAGCGGTCAGGTTCTTCTCGGGGACTCCGGCAGCGCGGTCTCCCTCGGTATAGAAGTTCGAGAAATGCTTGCCGACGATCTCCTCCTCAGCATACCCTTTGATATGCGCGGCGCCGGAGTTCCAGCTCGCGACGTAGCCGTCGGGATCGAGGCGGAAAATCGCATACTCTTCGACGGCGTCGACGAGGGCGCGGAACTGGAGGTCACGATCGCCATCCGGGCGTTGGCTGGCATCGGCTGATTCCTTTAACCCCGTCTGTGAAGAGGACGGGCCATCTCCAGCCTCATCTGTCATTACCCTTTGCTGGTTGTATGGGCGGAAAACTCTGGCGGGATTAGACACGGTCGAAAAGAGAAACACTCCCGAATTCCTCTTTTCTCCCTGAATTTAGCTAAATCAATTTTGACGGCAACGAGAGACATTGGTTGGTGATAGAGGAGTGCGTCCGGTACGAGTATAAGAAATATGACCTGAGTGGGGTCACAGGATTTCTCTGTGATAGCTGTGTGGGAGAACGGGACAGAGTCCAAGAACAGCAGTGACCCGACGATGAGACGACAGATCGTCTCTCCGTAGAGCTACCGAACCGAAACGTCCATCCGTGCCTCGTTCGACCACTATAGATGTTCAATGGCCCGCACATCGAGCGTCTATGTCGATTATAGGGTAAGCGTGGCCCTCGTCGGGACCGTTCTCAAATACATCGGCATAACGCCGCTGTTCCCGCTTGTTCTGGCGCTCTTTTACGGTGAAGATCCGATTCCGTTCATCGCCACTAGTGTGCTCATGGTTGGCGGTGGGTCCCTCTTGGAGCGAGTCCGCAACGACGGCGAGTTGAGAAACCGGGAGGCGTTCCTCTTAGTGAGTCTTGTGTGGCTGGTCGTCCCCTTGGTGGGGATGGCTCCGTACCTCGTCGCCGGAACGGGGACCATTGCGAACCCCGTCAACGCCCTGTTCGAGAGCATGAGTGGATTCACGACGACGGGTGCTACTGTTCTCGGGGAGATTTCGGTTGAGCGCCATGGGTACGCGATTCTGATGTGGCGCCAGCTCACCCAGTGGCTCGGTGGTATGGGGATTCTCGTGTTGATGGTCGCCATCCTGCCGGAGCTATCGGTTGGGGGTGCTCAGGTCATGAATCAGGAAGCGCCGGGAATCTCGCTAAAGAAGCTGACGCCGCGCATCCAGCAGACCGCGCGCGGGCTGTGGGGCATCTACGCCGGATTCACCGTCCTCGCGGTTGTCGTCTATTACGGGTTGCATCTGGGTGGTTTGGCACCGAACATGAACCTCTACAATGCGGTTGCGCACGCACTCACGACGCTGCCTACCGGTGGATTCTCTCCGGAGGCACGGAGCATGGAGGCGTTCACGCCTGCCGTCCAGTGGGCAGTGATGCCGTTCATGGTCGTCGCGGGGACGAACTTCGCTCTGTTCTGGTACGTCTTTCAAGGAAAGCCTCGCCGGTTAACCAGCAACACAGAGTTCCGTGCGTACCTACTTGCCATCCTCGGCTTCGGGACCGTTATCTCGGCAGTGCTCTTTCTCGGCGTTGGACTCGCCGAACCGCCGGTGAACCTTGACATCGATCCCGGAAACCTCGAAAATTCGCTCCGGCAGGGACTGTTTCAGGTGATTGCCATCGTGACGACGACTGGGTACGCGAGTATGGATTTCAACACCTGGGATGCCTCTGCACAGACGATACTGTTGTTTGCGTATTTCCTCGGTGGATCTGCGGGATCGGCAGCCGGTTCGATCAAGATCGTTCGGTGGGTTCTCGTCAAAAAAGCCGTCCTCCGGATACTGTTCACGTCTGTCCATCCCGAGGCCGTTAAACCACTACAACTCGACCAGGAAGTCGTCGAGGAGGAGACAGTCCGAGACGTATTCGTGTTCATAATGCTCTTTTTGACGTTATTTGCCCTCTCGACGGTGCTTCTGTATCTCGACAGCTTACGCACATCTGGCGTGTCGTTATCTGGGCTCGAGGCGATGAGCGTCGCCATTGCCACGCTGGGGAACATCGGCCCGGGCTTCGGCGTCGTTGGCCCAATGAACAGCTTCCTGCCGTTCTCGGATGCCGCAAAACTCTACATGGTCTTTCTGATGTGGATCGGTCGCTTGGAAGTACTCTCGGTACTGGTTATCCTCACACCGACGTTTTGGCGGCAGTGACGGCCAGTAGTGGGCACGCTGTTCTCAGAGCACTCTCCCCCGCGAAAGAACTCTCACTAGTGCGTTATCGACAGCAGGTTCTCAGTCGTCACAAAGACCCAGGATGAAAATTCCAGCGCCAATACAAGCGGCATCCGTTACTCCATTCGCATAACGCCTAAGCGAAACTGCTCAAACGACCCGATTACCTTAACGAACTCACCGAGGTCAACCGGCTTTTCGAGGACTCCGTCTTCGTCCGCATCATGATCGAGGTCACGGGATTTGATCAGGTCTTCATCGACTCCGGACAGTACAATTACTGGGGTCTGACTCAGTTCGGGGTGGTGTTTGATCTCGTGGAGAACGTCCTCGCCGTCCACTTTCGGCAGGTGCAGGTCCAGTAGCACAATATCCGGTCGGGGAGCGTCCTCATACTCTCCGCGTTGGTAGATGAAGTCGAGTGCCGCTTGACCATCAGTGACGGTGTGGAGTGTGTTTGCGACGTTGCCATCCGAGAAGGCTTCTTCTAAGAGACGAATATCACCGCGGTTGTCCTCTACTAGCAGTAGTACTGCCTCTGATGGTGCATTCCCCATTGGATGATGATACGGGTCACTGGGGATAAGGGTTCGTAGAGGTTCGAGGAAATAGAGGTCAATTATTAATCGGAGACTATCGCAACTCGCTAGTGTTCGGTAAACACGCGCTACGTAGCGGTTCATTCAGCACTCCTGAGTCGAAATACGCGAGGTTCCGGTGAGAGATACACCCTCTGTATCTTGCACGAGTTTCCGTCATCGGCTGAGAGGTTCACCAGAGCCACATTTCGGTATATCCCTGAGACCCGACTATCGTCGAAGGCGTCGGGCTCGTTTTATCAATAAACCATAATGTATATTTTCAATGATTCTCAGAGTACCTAAACAATTAGCCACATCACTAATACTCGAAAAGTGATTACTCAGTAGTGGCGAGTAATGCTCTCCCAGCAATCGCTCGCCGGTAGGCACCTCAAAAGGTGGTGTGTCAGACCTGAGAGGGTGCGCAGTGGTGTGTCAGAACCTGCGTCATCTCTGGGAGATTCGTAACTCCCTATGCGTGGAGAACCATCCGTTTGATATAAATCTGATTAAATGTGTTCCTCTTTGCCACTTTTGCGGGTATGTTCATTCGTCGCTAGTGAGGCTCTCTCAACCGAGCGCGACGTCCGCTCGTTGTGACGCCATTTCTGGCACTTCTCGCACAGCGACTCGTCGGCTAGGGTCCTCGCCGAGGTCGCGACGCCGCAGCGCTGGCATCGCGGACTGTCCGCGTTCTGTTTGACGCTCCTCGTGGCGTAATTGCCTCCTCGAAATCTATGTCACGTTCTGAGGGTCGCAACAGAGCCACTCGGGCAACTCCGTCGCGAGTGAGGAGTCGAGTAACGCTGATTCAGACGGGACGAAACGCCCCCAGTTCGACGGCTCAGCCGTCGAGTGTCGTCTGGAACGTCAGTTCGACGGCTCGTTTCTGCAGTTCGAGCGGAAGGCTCGCCTTCACCACGCCGCCCGCGGTGGCTTCGCCCTCGCCCGTTTTTTTGGCTGCCATCTTCGGCGTCAACGGCATGTGGACGAACCCCATCGGCGTTTCCAGCCCCTCGCGCTCTACGAGCGCACGGGCGTTGTACAGAATGTTGTTGCAGAGGTGCGTCCCCGCTGTGTTCGAGACACGCGCAGGAATACCGGCGTTCAAGAGCGACTCGACCACCGACACCACGGGAAGCGTCGAGAAGTACGCGTCCGCGCCGTCGGCGTCGATACGTTCGTTTCGAGGCTCTGCATCCGCGTTGTCGGCGACGCCCCCGCAGTCGTTCGTGTTGATGCCGATGCGTTCGACCGAGACGGCGGAGCGACCGGCCGCGAGTCCGGTCGAGACGATTACGTCGGGGTCGTAGTCGGCGACGAGCGTCGCCATCTCGTCGGCGGCGGCGGCGTACTCGACCGGCAGCACGCGGCCGACGACGTCGTGACCGGCGACGGATGCACCGTCGAGGTCTTCGGCGAGCGTCTGCGTCGGGTTCTCGTCGTCGTCGCCGAACGGTTCGTACCCCGTGAGCAGCAGCGTCATCAGCTCTCGTTCGCCCCGCTTCGAGCGTCGTCGTCGTACGGCCAGCGCCCGCCCATCTTCAGTTCGGTGACGTAGCCCTCGTCGATGCTGTCACGAATCTCGTCGCGCGTCTTGTGCGGCGTCTCCACGTCGTCGCTCGCGAGATGGTACGCGGTGCTGGCGAAAATCGTCGCCACGTCGCGCAGGTCGCGCGGGTCGAGTTTGTCCAGCGTGTCCGCGTGGGTGTGACCCCAGCCGCGACCGCTCTGCTCGGAGGTTGAGGAAGCCATCACCGCGGGGACGCCCTCCTGGATGAACACCCACTGGTCGCCGTGCGGCGAGATGGTGTCGCCCGACTGGATGGGGACATCGAGCTCCTCACCGACGGCCTCGAACGCCTCGCCCATCTCGTCGAAGCCGTTGGTGCCGACGCGGACGTTCCGGGAGTTCGCCGGTCCGTCGATGTTGAGGACGCACTTGACCGAATCGAGGTCGTGGCTCTCCGCCCAGTGGTACGCGCCCCAGAGGCCGATCTCCTCGGAGCCGAAGGTGACAAAGCGCACTCGGGAATCGAGGTCGGACTCGACGTTGGCGAGCAACCGCCCGAGTTCGGCGACGAGCGCCGACCCCGCGCCGTTGTCGTTCGCGCCGTCGGCGATGTCGTGGGCGTCGACGTGCGCGGTCACGAGCACCTCTTTGTCGGCGTCGGCGGGACCGAGGACGCCTTCGACGTTTCTCGACGTCGTGGGTTCGTTCCGGCAGTCGACGTCGAGTTCGACGACGAACTCCTCCTCTTCGTCGGCGTAGCGCGCGAGTCGCTCGCCGACCTCCTTGGAGACGCCGACGGCGGGAATCGGCCCGGGTCGGTTGTGGTAGCCGACCTCACCGGTCGGCGGCAGCGACCCTTCGATGTGGTTGCGGAAGAGGAAGCCGACCGCGCCGTGGTCGGCGGCGTTGACGTACTTCTCCATGCGATGGAGCCATCGGTCGGCGTTTTCGGGGGTCGCGCTGGAGACCAATGCGACCGCGCCCTCCAGGTCGTCACCGACCGCGTCGAACTCCTCGTAAGAGCCGTCGCCGACGTCGACGACCCGCCCCGAAACCGTTCCCGACGGCGACCCCGGCAGCGCGAGCACGTCGTGTTGGCTCTCGTGACGGCGCGGGTTCGGCCCGCGGAGTTCGAGCGCGGAACTGCCGCGCCACCACCCCGGAATCTCGAACTCGTCTAGCTTCACGTCGCGGAGTCCCGCCGTCTCGAACGCGTCGGCGACGACCACCGCGCCCGCCTTCTCACCCTCCTGCCCGGCCATTCGGTTGCCGACGTCGACGAGCGACTGGAGCGTCTCCCATCCGAAGGTGCTGGTCTGTGCGTCGCCGACGACGTCGTCGGGAAGTCGTGTCATGGGCTATCCTTCGTCGGGGGTCACAAGAGTCTCCGGGAAGCGGTAGCCGTCGCCAGTCTGTGAGTCTCGAGGTGGCCCAACCACTGCGACCGGGACAAACGCCATCCCGCTGGCGACCGACTCTCTCGTATGGACTGCGGAGTTGCAGTCGAAACAGCGCCTATAGCCGGGCAACCCGTGGAGACGGAGCGATGACCGCCCGAGACCACCGACTCGGCTTGCAACCGGCGACGACCGAGTACACCGAGAAACCGTTACGAGTCGAGGGCGAGATTCCGCCGTGGTTGGACGGGACGCTCGTCCGCAACGGTCCGGGGTCGTTCACCGTCGGCGACCGACGGGTCAACCACTGGTTCGACGGGTTAGCGATGCTTCGTCGCTTCCGAATCGACGACGGTGAGGTTCGATACACGAATCGGTTCCTGCGGAGTCGGCAGTTCCGCCACGTCAGCGACCACGGCAGTCTCCGCCTCCGCGAGTTCGGGACCGACCCAAAGTGGAGCGGACTCGGGCATCTCCGACGGTGCGGGACTCGCGCGGCGACGGACAACGCCTCCGTCACCGTCGTCTACCTCGGCGGTCGCCATCTCGCGGCGACGGAGACGCCGCGGTGGACCGTCTACGACCCCGACACACTTCGGACGCGCGCGCCGAAAGCGTTCGAAGACTCAGACGACGAGGTGGGGCGAGCGGGGCCGCTCGCGCACGTCCAGTACGACCCGTTTCGAGAGGAGACGGTGGGTATCGCGACGCGCTTCGGCCTGCGGAGCGAGTATCTCGTCTACCGCGTTCCCGACGGCCGCGAACGGCGCGAGGTGGTCGCACGGATTCCGATTCGCCAACCCGGATACGTCCACAGTTTCGCCCTGACGCCGAACTACGTCGCGTTGCTCGTCTCGCCGTTTCGGACCACGCCGCTCTCGTTGCTTCGGGATCGTCCGTTCGTCGAGAGCTACCGCTGGCACCCCGAGCGCGGAACGCGCGTCTTCGTCGTCGGCAGAGAGAGCGGCGAACTCGCCGTCGACACGCGAACCGCACCGTGTTTCGTCTTCCACCACGTCAACGCTTTCGAGCGAGACGGCGCACTCCACCTTGACGTCGCGGCGTTCGAAGACGCCAGCGTCGTCGACGCGTTCTCTCTCGATGCGTTCGATTCACCCGAGTTCTCGCCACCGGGCGCGGAACTCCGACGCTTGCAGGTCGACCCCGAGACGGGCCACATCGTCACGCGGACGCTGCATCCCGGCCACGTGGAGTTTCCGACGATTCACTACGCGCGGCACAACACCCGACCGTATCGCTACGTCTACGGCGTCGGCACGGCCGAGCGCTCGCCGAACGGCTACGTCGACCGGATCGTGAAAATCGACCTCGACGAGCGAGCCGGCCGATTTCAGGCGTCGAGAACGTGGACCGAACCGAACGTCTATCCGGGTGAGCCGCTGTTCGTACCCCGAATCTCGCCGGAGGCGGACGAAGACAGCGCAGAGAGCGTCGCGGAGGACGACGGCGTTCTCCTCTCGGTCGTTCTCGACGCCGACGCCGAGCGGTCGTTTCTCACGATACTCGACGCGGCCACGATGACCGAACGCGCTCGGGCGGTGTTCGAGGAACCGATTCCCTTCGACTTCCACGGCCAGTTCTACCGGAGCGGCGAGCGTCCGACGCGCTCGATGGCGTAACGGGCCTCTGGACGAGACCGTCGAGAGGCGGCGCGTCGGTCCTTGTGACCGGTGAATAGCGGAGTTCGAGAGTAGGCGGAAGAACCACATACCTCCCGTGAGAAACGGTAACTTAGTGACTGTCGTGACAGTCGACAAATGGGTTATTCCGTCTATATACTGATATTATATTATTGAATTATCTGTGGGAAGTGTTTAAATATATTCATGGTCGTGAGGGGCGTCGCCTGTAGTATGAGCCAGAACGACTCTACGATGGCGAACTACCTCAAAAACAACCCCCGGATGATCGGCGTCGTTTTCACGATGATGCTGCTTCTCTCACAGGCAGGAAATGCGGCGGCGGCGGCTGGTGGAATTGTCGCTGGACCCTAAAGTTCGTACAACGGAATCTCGTTGCTCCACCGGAGTTCGTGACGGAGACGAACGGGCATCTCTTCTAACTGCAAGAATTCAATCACCTCCGCTTTCGAAACTTCAAACGATAGTTTACTGTTGGAGTTGAGCGTGTATTCATTGTTTTCTGACACGTACGGTATAACGAGACCGCCCATTCCGGAACGGTCGGTCGGAAACCCTCTGACAGTTATCGAATAGCGGTCGTTCGTCTCACATTCCTGTAATTCACACAAAAACGGCGCCCCACTCTCGGCCTGTGCGATGGCGAGGCCACCATCGCCGACGACGACGTACTGGCAACCGACGATACTCTCGCCGCGAGCGATTTCGAGCGCCACCGACAGCGGGAACCCGCCGTTGAGCAGACGGGCGAGCGTCGAACCGATGCGCACCGCACCGCTGTTGATGACGTCCGAGAGCGTGACGATGCCGCCGATAGCGCCCGCCTCGATGAGCGACAGTCCCTGCTCGTAGGAGGTACAGCCGTTTAGCAGGAAGGCGTCGACCCGAACATCTTCGAGTTCGCGCGCGTCGAGTCGTCCGTCGGCGCACTCGAAACCGCCATCGTCGATGTGGCCGATGTAGTGGAGGAACTCCGTTTCTTCGCGGAGTACCTCGGCCAACTCGTCGGTGGTGAGAGAGCGATGGATGCGAACGTCGAACGGGAGTTCGTCGCGCGACCCGTACACCTGGTCGATGTCGTCGCGCTCCTCGCTCATTTCGGCGTCGTTGCAGACGACGACGATGTCGATGTCATCGTCGGCCATCGTTCGACTGAGACGATTGCGGTACGCTTCGATAGTCGCTTTATTCGCGCCGACGGGCGTTCCATCGCCGACCCACGCCTGTTCGACGGAGTCGGCCGATTCGGGTTCGACGAACTCCATCGACGACGGCTGTGACGCCGTACTCCGGGTAAACTCGTCGCCGTCGCGGAGGAATTCCTCGATAGCGTCGACCTGTATCTCCGGTGCGGTTGAGGCCTCTTCCCTTGTCGGCGTGCGCACGATTGCGAGGTCGTCGACGAGAAACGGTAGCAGCTCCGCGCTCTGAGCTGTCGGCGCGACGTGGCTGACGAGCTTCCACTCCGGTTGGTGCGGTTCGAGTTCTGCGTACGGAATCGATAGATACGCTTCGAGACGCTCGTCTGCTGGAAGCTCATAGAGCTGTTCGAAGTCGATGTCGATGTCGACGGTCGATTCGACCGTGCGACGCTCGTGGAGGTCGACTTGGTACAGCCCCTCAGTCCGACAGAGGCAGTCGAGGAAGAACACGTGACGCAACACGCGTTCGAGTTCGCGTTCGACGCCCTCACAGGTGTCGAGTCGGTGTTCAAAGCCCGAATCGGTCACGATGCGAGGAACCGAACTGGGTTCGACACGCGCACAGAGGTAGTACGCCAGCGGTGCCGCCGCGTGGACGTACGAGCGTTCGCGCGGGAGTTCGATGCGGATGCCCGTCTCGGGGGCGACGATGTCGTCGGGGGCCTCGAACGAGTCGCCGAGTTCGACCGTCGGCGGGTGTCCGCGAAGCGTCGGATACGCACGCTCTGGCGACGTCGTCTTCAGCGCCGATCCGAACAGTGAGACGGCGCGCATCAGGTCCTCGACGGAGTCGGTGACGGTGATGGTACCGGCGGGATGTTCGTGGTGCGAACGACTGCCCAGCGATATCGTTGTCTCCCCACCGAAGTCGATACACTGGTTGGTTCGGTCGACGGTGAGTTCGCTCGACACTCGCAGGTACATCTTGATGGGCGTACAGAGCTCGACGGCGTACTCGCCGTCGGGGAGTGTGAGCGAGTCCGAGGGAGTGACGTGTGCGAGCATCGTCCCGTCGGTGTCGCGGACGTAGATCGGAACGACCGTCGGCAGCGTCAGCGACGACGTTCGGAACGAAACGGCGGCGTCGACGGGGAACCGGAACTCGTCGGTGCCGACGGAGACGGGGTCGACCGGGTTGGGCGTACCGAGCACGTACTGGTGACGCTCGACCGGATCGACGACTTCGATGCCGTCGCCGTCGCTGCACCCGAACCGTATCGTCATCGAGAACACCTCCGAACTGAGAACACGGTCGGGTGAGTAGTCATTGCTCTTTGAATTTGGCTGAAAGTATAACAATGTGTCGGCGTCGCCGAAGGTTCGCCGAGCTCTCTTTAAGCAGGGCTTAAACTCGTATCTCGACGCCGCAGATTTGCTTCTCTGCCGGGCAGAATACGCTGTCGTCTGCCGACATTGGGCCGTCGACCACCGGCGACCACGAACGGTTGTGTTAGAGCGTCTGCATTTCAGTTCCGACGCATTTATTCAGTCGCTCTGTCGTTCGCAGTTAGGATGCGAACGTCGGGTACTGTCGTGTGGTTCTCGGTTCTGTTGGTCGCCGCGCTCTCGGTAGCGAGCGGCCCGCTCGTCGGCGGCGTCGACTTCACGCCGGCGGGGGACACGACCAGCGAGAGCGGGTCCGAAGGGTCACTCGGGGCCGGGAACGCGACGGTCACCGACGTTTCACTCGATGCAGCGGGGGTTCGACTCGAACGGGGCGGCTACGGTTCGCAAGCGTACTACCTCCGGGTCCCGGACGCGACGGTCCGTCTCCAGTCGGTGACCGGGCGTCCGCTGCTCAGTTACAACGTTCGGATTCCGGCGCTCGGTATCGAGCGGAGTTCGACCGTCTTTCTGAACGAGTCGTACACCGAGAACGGAGCGACGACGCTCGCACTGACGCTCGACGACGACCCGGTCGACCCCGAGCGAGTGACCGAGTCGAGTTACGAGGCAGAACTGTCGGTGTTGCTGCGGACGGACTCGGGGAGTCGGACGCTTCGAGCGGTCTCACTCACCGTGGAGGTAGCAGAGTGAGCGATCCGAAGCGACGTATCGTTGCCACAGTCTTCGGCGACAGAGCGGGTCTCGCGCTGTTTCTCTTCAGTCTCGCCTTCTTCGGGCTGTTCTGGCGGGTTGGCGTGTTCGTCAACGACACCTACACCGTCGCCAACGCGTTCGTCGGCGTCGCCGACGGTCACCTCTACGTCGACGAACTCCGGTACGGCCCGGCAGACGGCGCGACGCCCGGGATGAACGTCGTCGACGGCCGTCTGTACGGTCGAAACTACGGGCAGATGGCGCTCGCACTCCCGATACTGTGGGCACTCGAACTGAGCGCGCTGGTCGCGGACCCGCGACTCGCCGTCGTCGGCCTGTGGAGTTTCACTGTTCTGGGCGCGTGCGTGGTCATCGGACGGGTCGCCGGTCGTCCGGTGTTGGGCGACGTAATCGGGTCCGTCGCTGCAGTCGTGCTCTTCGCGGTGAATCTCCCCGTCGCAACGCCGCTCGACCCGACGTGGTTTCCGCTGATGGCCCTACAACTTGCGTCGATGGTTGCCGCGGCGCTCGTGGGTGTCGTGATGTATCGATTGCTGGCACGCGTTGCCGGCCGCCGCGCCGGACTCGCCGCGGGGGCGATACTGACGGTTGCGACACCTGTGGGCTTCTGGGCGTCGTTGCCGAAGCGACACGCGACGATGGCACTCGTCGTCGTCGTGGTGCTGTACACCTTCTACCGCAGTCGCGAGTGCGCGGAAACCAACCCTCGACAAGCGCTCGGGTTTCGGGCGATAGCGTACGCGACAATCGGGTTGTCGACGTGGGTCCAACCCGCCGAGGCGCTGACGCTGTTCGTCGCGCTCGTACCAGTCGACCTGTTGACCGCACGGCGCACCGACCGGCGAACGGTTGCCGCCGTCGCGGCCGCGTTCGCGCTCTCGCTGGTGCCGTTTCTGGCGACGAATGCGCTCGTGACCGGGAATCCGCTGTCGCCGCCGCGTCTGTGGACGCGTTTTACCGGCGAGCAGGCGCTCGCGGTGGACCCGACGAGCGGGGCCGGCAGTGAGACCGTCGGCGGTGACACCGCTGGCGGGGGAAGCGAAACTGGAAACGACGGTGGCGCTTCGGACCTCGGCTTTGTCGCGTCCGTCGGCGAAATTCTCGACAGCGCGTTAGCCCGAGCGGCGCTGTTCGGTGAGTTCGTCGGCCGGGGATTGGGCGCGAGCGTCGAACCAGTGCGTCATTATCGCATCTTCGTCCGCAGCGGCTACCTCGCTGGCGTCGCCGGCGACGACGGCGGCGAAGCGGTCAACATGGCGCTTCTGGAGTCCGCGCCCGTCCTCGGCGCACTCGTCGGTGTGGCTCCGCTCGCCGCGCGCGAAGTGCGGAGATACGTCGGGCAGCGGTCGAGTCGAGGGATGTCCCGCGAACGGCTCCTCGAACTCCGTACCGCGCTTCGGTCGCCGACGCGCGCGACGGATCTCCTGGCTGCGGTGAGTTTCTGGACGTTTTCGCTCATCTATCTGCACCGACTGCCGCTGCACGCGATGGTGACGGTTCGGTATCTCGTCCCCCTGATTCCGATACTGGTCTACGCCGCAGTTCGTCTCGGAAGCGTCCGCGACGCGCTCGGCGAGTGGCCGGCGCTCGCGTGGAGCTACGTGGGAACCGTCGCGGTCGGCGGCCAACTGCTGTTGCTCGCGCTGTTGCTCGGCGGCGTTCGACTGGGCGAGGCGATTCAATTGCATGCGCTGGTCCATCTCGCGGCTGCAACGGCGCTGGCGCTGTGGGTTCTCGTCGCCGAAACTCGGGAGAAGACCTATCTGCGCGTCGGAGCCGCGTCGATTGGCGTCGCCTGCGGGTTGACGACGGTGTTTCTCCTGCTCTCTGGATGGGAGTACTTCGGATACGCGGGCGAGTTTGCCCTACCGATGATTCGGACGTTGGCCCGGGCGCTACCGCTGTTCTGACGAGTAGTCAGGTGGATGCACTCACCGCGTCAGCCCCTCGTACTCGATACCGTCGCAGTGGGTGAGGATTGGGCGACGGTCGAGGGTATCGAAAGCGCCGAAGCGTCGCGTCAGGGGCACGGACGCGGTCGTACGCTGTGCGGACGGCGTTAGGTCGAGTATTCTTTGACCTGAACCTCTACGAACGAATCGTTTCCGCACACTCGACACTCTCCCGGTGGTTGATATCGTGCGTAGACGATCGAACACTGCTCGCACGCATGAAGCGGTCGACCGAGCTGACTGTGTTGGTCCGACATTGTGAGAGATACGGCTAATTCTCCAAAAAGCCCTTTGAAACTCTGGGGTCGAATACGAACCGAGTCCGGAGTACGAAGATCACCCTCAGCGCCGTATCAGTCCCTGTATTCGGCTTCGGACGTCGTCGGCGGAGGTGTACGTTCGGTCGTCGGTCTGGATGAGCACTTCCTCGATCGACTTCCAACCCCCCTGCGTTTCGACCTCGCGGTCGCCGAAGGCCTCGATCAGTTCGTCCGTCGTCGCCGGATACTCGTGGTTTTCGAGCGCTTCGTCTAAGTCGCCGAGTCTCTCGCCGGGTTCGTCGTGCACCGGTTCGGCTTCGTCAGCGCGGGTGCGCGCCTCCTGCATCTCCCGCTCTTGTTGGCGTTGCTCTGCATCATCGGCTTTCTTGTCTCGGCCCTTTTTGGTGTCTGCCATCCCCTACCCTACGGGAGTTAACCGTAAAACGCTGTGGTCGCTCATCGTGAAAGCTCCCGATTAGCTGACTCTGTAGATTGATCTGCTCGACTCGACCATGTATCGGATGTTAGGAGGGGTCTCTCAGGAAATCCCGTACGGGGTTCGTCCGCTCTGGAAGCCATCTACAGAACATACATATAATCTAACCTACTGGTACGCGCCATGGTGGACACCTACTACGAGCAGTTGGGGGTCAGCCGGGACGCCTCCTACGCGGAGGTCAAAGCGAAGTTCCGCGAGCGACTGCTCGAGAGACACCCCGACGTCCGCGGCGAGGCGGACGCGCGGCAGTTGACCCGAGAGTTGGTCCACGCCCGAGGTGTGCTCAGAGATTTCCGCGAGGAGTACGACAAAACTCTCGCCGAACTCGGACCCACATACGGGCATCGGACGTTCGAGAAGTGGTGGGATTTCGGGGGCGGCATCTACGACGTCGACGCGTGGATCGAGACACACCGACCCGACAACGTCGACGACCCGAGCACCCTGTTCGTAGACGACCCGAAACCGGAGAGTGCGAAATCGGACGACACTGGACCGGACGATTCGGCGGAGACTACCTACCACGGCCCGAAGTACGAAACCGGAAGCGGCGAGGGCCGAACGGACTGGAGCCGGTACGAGGGGCCGACGGGAGGCGACGAGGAGTCCGAGGTCAGCGGAACGGGAGACGGCGCCTACTGGGAGCGGTGGCGCGACGACTTTCTCGACGAGAGCAGCCCTGGGGCGCGGGGTCGAGCCGAGACCGCAGCGGACCGCGAGTCGGTTCGGTCGGAGGCCCATTCGGCCCGGTCAGCCGCTCGAAGCGGCGATGCGGCAGCCGAATCGGTCTCGCAGTCGACGACTCGGGCGGTGACCGCGGCCGGCGAGTTCTATGACCGTCTCGGCGTCGACCCAGACACGACGCAGGCGGAAATCCGCGACCGGTTCGAGGAGATCGACGCCGCGTACTCGTCGACCGACCGCGCGACCGTCGAGGGCGAAGAACAGTATCAGAAGTACGTGAAAGCCTTCGAGATTCTCGACAACCCCCGGCTCAGGGCGTGGTACGACACACTTGGCCACGAGGAGTTCTCCGGCGGGTGGGCCTCGCTTCGCGGCTGGCCCTCGGGTGTCGACATGGAGGCGTACACGAGCGAGCGCGGATACGACGCCGACGCGGTCGAAGCCGACGTCGAGACCGGGTCGACGTATCGCGTCGAACGGACGTCCTCGAACGGGTCCCTTCGACGTCGACTCGGCTTCGTCCTCGTTGTGCTTGTTGTCCTTGTTCTCGTGTGGTTGTTCTTTATCCCGTGAAGCGACCGCGGAGGCGACTGAACAGCCCCTCGCTTTTCGGTTCGGGAAGCCGCGTATAGTAGAGCTCTCCGCCCATCTGTCGGAGGTTGAACGTCTGTTCGCCGTAGTCGTATCTGACCTCTCGAATCGCGGCGACCGACGGCGTCACCTCGCGACGAACCGTCCCGTCGTCCGCATCGATACTGCAGGCGTCGAACTCTTCCCACTCGGCCGCTTCGATTCCGTGAGGTAGCGAGCCGAACTGCGTCTCCTCGGTTTTCACGGTGTACGCGTCGTGGACAAGGACGTACTGATGCGTCTCGCCGTCACCTGTGCAGGTCTCGCAGGTGAGCGTGCCGATACCGTCGCAGCTCCGACAGGAAACTTCGGTTGTCCCCTCGCAGTCGGAACACTCGCGCGTCCCGCTCTCCTCACAGATCCGACACCACACCTCGCCGTCGTCGCACTCCTCGCAGTCGACGCGTCCCATCGCACAGTCGGGACAGCCGCTCTGAATCGTCTGCTCGCCGGCACCGTTGCAGGAAGTGCACGCCCGCGTGACCGAAACCGTGCTGCGACCGCGGCAGTTGGGACAGCGAACCGACTCCCCGTCGGCGTCGGTCAAACTCCCCTTCCCCTGGCAGTTCGTACAGGTTTCGCGGCTCCTGATCGACCCGGAGGAGTCACACGACGAACACGGCACGGACTGCGACAGATGTCCGTCCCCGTCGCACGTCTCGCATTCGACGGTCACGTCGCCCTTACAGACCGGACACGTGAGCGCGCCCGTCCCCTCGCACGGACTGCAGGGCACCGCCCCGTCGTTGCATCGTTCGCACTCGGAGGTCCCCGTCGCGTCGCAGCTCGAACAGTCGCTGACGGGCGATCCCTCGCAGGTCGTGCAGATGTCGAAGGAGTGCTCCGTCGGTGTTTTGTACTCGCGGTGCTCAAGCGTCTCGGGGTGTCCGTCCGGGCGCTCGGTGAACGCCATCTGGACGAACGCCTTGTCGGGTTGTTCGACCTCCTCGGTGTACCGGAGGTGTTTCAGTTGTCGGTCGACCAACGAGAGTAGCACCGTATCCGAGTGGAGGCGGACGTTCGTCACTTCGGTGAAGAAGTCCTCGGGGAGGGCATCACTCTCCGCGTCCGCCAACAGGTTGACCATATCCTCTGGCCTGTCGAGGTGGGCCGTGAGTTCCGCTCGCGTCCGCCCGGTGTATCCTTCGAGCAGTTCGTCGATATCCATGCTGATTTGAGTGTTCAATCAATCATAAATATCTGTCTGGATACTGCTTTGGCCGACGATGGGCACATTCGGTTCGCTCGCCACATCCAACTCGTCGGGTTCGTTCGATAGCTCCGCCGACAGCGCGAGGAGCGTGCCGACGCGGACGCAATTCGCCTCGACGGCTGGCGCATCAACGTCGGTTAACCCGAGGATAGGGACGAGGCCGAGCAGCGGTTGCAGGAAGAGGCTGTCGGGACGGCGTAGCTCGGGAATCGATACTCGCCGCCCTTCGGAGGATTTTAACCCTTCTTTCGCCGTGTAGCCAGCAATGACAGAGACACGCGAGGCGACGACCGCCCTCCTCGCGGAGCGTCCGAACGCCGAGTCGGCGCTTCGCTCCATCCTCGCCGCCGACGAGAACGGCACCTGGACGTTCGACGACGTGGACGTCGATTCGGGACTGTTCGGCGAGATCGTGGCTGCGGACATCGTCGAGAAGCGAGACGGCGGGTATCGGGTCAATGACCCTGCGGCGGTGCGGGCGGCGCTTGACGGCGAAAAAGCAACTGCGTCAGAGTCGGCGACGACCGCGGAGGTGAAGTCGCAGTCGCTTTCGATACCGTCGCTATCGAACGTGAGCGTCAACCGGACCGCGGCACTCGCGCTCGTCGGGGCGCTCATATTTCTCACGCTCGTCCGACTCATCTCGATTTCGGCGGTGTTTCGCGACGGCGCTATCGTCCTCTCGGCGAACGACCCCTACTTCTACCGGTACTTGGTTGAGACGGTAGCCGCGGAGACGAGCGGTCCCTTCGACTTCGGTGCGTTGGCGTCTTTGCCGCAGCGCGTCACGGCCGGGGAGCCGTTGCTAATCGTGATGCTCTGGTTCTGGACGGAACTGCTCGGCGGCGATGCGAATGCATCGGGCGTCGTCCTCGCCCTCTACCCCGCCGTCTTCGCGGTGTTGACCGGCGCGCTGGTGTATCTGGCGACCCTTCGGCTGACCGACGACCGGCGAGTCGCACTCGCGGCGGTGCTGGCGCTAGCGCTGATTCCCGCGCACGCCTACCGGACGAGTCTCGGGTTCGCCGACCACCACGCGTTCGATTACTTCTGGCTCGCGCTGACCGCGGCGGCGCTGGTGTCGCTCACCGTTCGGTCGGGTCGGATTCGCGACGCGGGGACGGCGTTCTGGAGCGCGGTGTTCGGCGTCGCCGTCGCCGGGCAGACGCTCGCGTGGGAGGCCGGCCCGCTTTTGATTCTCCCGCTGGGTCTCATTGTGGTCGGCTGGGCGACGACGGCCGTTCGGGCGGGGAGGTCGCCGGTTCGGGAGCTGGGCGGCGTGCTTGGAGGGCTTGGCCTCGGCGCGGTGCTGACCGCGGGTACGCACGTCGCGCTTGGATGGCACGGGTCGACGGTTGGGTTCGCACCCGCTGGACTATTCGTCGGCGCTGCGGCTGTGGTGGGCGTCGCTGAACTGGCTTCGCGGCAGAGCTGGTCGGTTCGAGCGCTCGCGGGCGGTGAGGTCGTCGCGGGTGTCGTCGTCTTCGGAATTTTGCCTTTTGTCGTGCCGCAACTGGGTGCCGAACTCCAGAGCGGGATGCAGTTCCTCTTCAAGGCCGAAGGCATCGTCGAGACGCAGTCGCTCGTCAGCGCCGACCAGGGGTCGCTCGTCGGACCGTTCCTTTCGTTCGGCCTCATGATTCTCTTGGGACTGCCGTACGCCGGATGGGCGGTACTCCGAGCCGTTCGAGAGTACGAACCGGAGTGGCTCGCGACGGCGACGTACACGTGGTATTTCCTGGCGCTGGCGCTGATTCAGCTACGGTTTGCTGGTGAGTTGTCGGTTTTCGTCGCGATTTTTGCGGGGTTGGGCTTCGTCCATCTGGCGGCGAAAATCGACGCTATTCGGATGCCGAAGCCGTTCGCCAAGGCGGAGTCGGGGCGGCGCGGGCGTGAACGGGCGAACGAGACGGTCGGTTTGAAACGCCCGGAGCGCCGCGAGGCGATGTCGCTTCTGGGACTCGGGCTGTTCGCCGGGAGCTTCAGTTTCGTCCAGATTCCGGTGAAGACGGGACAATTGCTCGTCTCGGACGGGCTATACGAAGCGGCGACGTGGATGCGCGAGTATTCCGAGGAACAGGGCTGGGAGTATCCGCAGAATTACGTTTTCAGCGAGTGGGGTTGGAATCGAGTCTACAACTACTTCGTGACCGGTAACTCGCAATCATATGGGTTTGCACAGCAGAACTACCGAGAATTCCAGCTCTCAAGTAAGCCAGTAGACTGGTACGAAAAACTGCGTGACAGAGTTGGCTTCATCGTCATGACAAAGGTCGCAGCATCGCCGAAGTCACTGCAGACGCGGCTGTATACTCACTTCGGAAGCGAGACTGACACCGCTGGAGCCCTGAGCCACTACAGAGTTGTCTACGCCCGAGACGGACACAGGGTGTTCACGCTGGTGCCCGGAGCGACGATTGTCGGGGTTCGCGAGAACGCAGAAAAGGTCACTATCGAGACCGACGTCCGTATCAACGACACCGAGTTCACGTATCAGAACACGGTTACTCCTAATCCGTACGGCGTGTACGGTGCGACGGTGCCGTACGAGGGGACGTACCAACTTCCAGCAGGGACTGTCCAGGTCCCATCGAAAGCAGTGACAGATGGGACTAAATTCGTTAGACACGACAGAGGCGGTGTCTTCCACTTCCCATTCGATGTCGGTGAGGGTGACGTTGCGTATAGCCGAGTCAGTACGACGATAGGGCGCATCGTCAATGCGCAGTGGACCGACGACGGCGTGAAAGGTGCTGCACTACAGTTCGACTCGTCGAAGCCGTCGTATCTTGAGACGAACGTTAAGGTGCCACAACAGTTCACCTTCAGCTTCTGGGTCAAACCGACGGAGCTCGATATCGGCCAGGGGAACAACTACCGAGAGTTGCTCACAACACCGAATGAGCTCCCTATCGCGCTCGAAGAGAGCGGTCGAATCACCTTCCGTATCCCCGGCGTAACCAACGAATTCTTCACAGCAGGTACTGCGCCGATCAATAGGTGGACGCACGTAGCCCTAACGTACGACGGGCAGACAAGGCGGATCTTCATCAACGGAGCGCAGCAGGCCACGGATGATGTTGACGGTGGATCAGTGGCGTTCGACAGCCCGCTTCGGTTCGGTAGTCGGTCCGCTGAAGATTCGGCACACGCGTTCGACGGATATCTTGACGAAGTACGTTTGTTCGGCCGAGCACTCCCTCCCGAAACCGTTCGGAAACTGGCCAGGAGTAAATCGAACCGCGATTGAGTGAAAACCTCTTCATATGATATAGTGAAGAGATAAATTTTACTCCGTTTGCAAAGCAGTCTCTTACGTGTACAACTGGCAGCCACTACTGTCAAGGTGAGTTGAATTAGTTAGTGTGAAGAGATTGATACAACCGTCTATACTGTTCCAGCATCCGTGCCTCTGTGAATTTGGATTCAACACGCTTTCTTGCATTTTGGCCGAGACAGTGCCGAAGATCATCGTCGGCGAGGAGTCGTTTTACTGCATCCGCGAGGGCATCTGAATCACGTGGTGGGACTGTAAGTCCGGTTTCGCCGTCTTGACTGACCCAGGGTACCCCTGTTGAGAGATTAGTGTTAATTACTGGAACACCGCGTGCCATTGCCTCTAATTGGACAATTCCAAACGCTTCACTCGGTTCGACCGATGGAAGGACGAAAACATCTGCCTGTCTGTACAGCGCTGCCAGTTGTTCGTCGGAAACTCGACCGAAGAACGTCAGTCGATCGGTCACGCCACGGTCCCTCGCTCTTGCTTCAAGTTCTGCACGCAGATCACCGTCACCGACAATCCCAATATCTGCGTCCACGTCCACAGCGGCGTCAACGAGGTACTGCACCCCTTTGTAGTAACTCAATCGTCCGACGAACAGGACGAACGGGTTCCCTGTGCTCTTGTTGTTACGTTTGGAAGTCTCTATACCGGTAACGTCGATAGCGAGTGGAATGACCTGACACTTTTCGCGGTAGTCGTTGAGGAACGGCGAATGTTTGAGTAGGCGCGGCGAAGTAGTTACGACCTGATCTACGTTTTCCAGAAACCGGCGGAGCACTGGTTCATAGAGTTTGAGGGCAGTCTTCTGACGGATGATGTCGCTATGGTATGTGACGACCGTCGGAACGTTAATTCCTGCAGAAATATGTGAGAGGACAGCAACTGGATTCGGCACATGGTAGTGAACAATGTCGGCCTGACGTGCAGCGCGGCGAAGATACGCCGGGAACAGCGGCGTGAGTGGGACTGACTGGAGTGACCCGAAGCTTCCAACGCGGTGTACTGGAATTTCGTTCACGCGTTCTGATTGTCCGAGGAGATTGGTTCCAGCGGCAAGCACACGGTGGGAGTACCCAGAGCTAGCGTGTCCCTCAGCGAGTTGTCTTACCACCTTCTCAATACCGCCGACTTGGGGGTAGTAAAACTTGCTCGCTTGGAGAACAGTGTGTTTTTCACCGGTCATTGTAACTCCCGGAGATGTAACTCAAAGTCGTCCATAACCGCCTCCCATGCATAGGTAGATCTGACCAGCTTTCGGGCTTGTTGCCCCAGTTCTGTGAACTCGTTAGGTCGGCAGAGAATGTCGGTTACCGCCTGCGCGAATCCGGGCGCGTCGTTGCGGACGAGAACGTGCTCTCCATCAGAGATGTCGATTCCTTCGATTCCGACTGACGTCGTTACAGTCTGATTACCCGCAGCGAGTGCTTCGATGAGCTTTATTTGGATTCCTGTCCCCTCGCGAAGGGGGACAACTGACACGTCTGCGTTTGCAATGTACTCCGTCGTATCCTCGACCTGTCCCGTAACCGTCACACCAGAATGTTTGTTGAGACGCCTAATTTCAGGTACAGGTGCCTTTCCGACAATGAAGAATTCGGCATCTGGAACATTAGCCCGGATTCCCGGGAAGACTTCCTCGACGAACCAAGAGACCGCCTTGACGTTTGGTGGGTATCGCATCGTTCCAGTAAAGACGATACGCGGGCCCGAACCGTTGAACTCGGTCGGTTCAGGAGCAGCATCGAATCGATCTACATCAACGCCAACTGGTGAGTGCCAGGTCCGGTCAGCCATGGACGGATACTTTCGAGAAACGGTTGCGAGTTCGCTTTGAGAAAGAAAGGCGAACGAGTCAGCCTGCGGCGTACCGTAGATATCGCGCTCAAAAACGTACGTTCGTACTGCGTCAGCGAAGTATGCAAGAGATCGCGGAGAGGGAAATAGGCTCACTCCACTTGATAGCATCGACTGGTACTCCAGATTATGGACGCAGAGGCACGTTGGAATCGATATGTCCTCGAAGTACTTCGCGAGGAAGGTGTGTTCGGCAACTATCACATCTAACTTCGAACTTCGTTGACGAAGTGCAGATTCGAGAGTTGGGAGATGTCTACTGGCGACAGGGAATGGAACGTCGTAGCCTCGAAAGTAGACCGACAGTGACCGATCGCGACTAACGTACTCGCATTCAACACAAAGCTCTATGAGTTCCTGTGGGGGGGATGAGTTGTCGCCAACGGTCGCATAGAGATGGATGTCGTGACCGCGTTCCGCGAGGTGCCGGAGGTGATTGTAGGCGACGATTCGTCCACCTTCGTTCGGTGGAAACGGTTCAAATGGTGTGAGAAAACCAATCTTCATTTTACATCTGGAATATACTGACCGAGGCTAATTTGACGGTTTCCATCGGTGAACAGCGTGAGTGCAACAATCGAAATTCCTATGTAGAACCAAAAGCGCATGAGGTAAGGCTGTGATCTAAACACTGAGCTTATGAAAGCAGCAAGGATTATATAAAACAGGATTCGGAGAATTAATTGCTCCTTTGTCAGTGACTGGGGTTGTAGTCCACCGGAAGCATTGAAGAGCCGGAACAAAAGATATCCAGAGAAAGCAAGAAAAAGGCTTAGACCGACGATACCCTGCTCTGCAAGCATCAAAGAATAAACAAATGAAATACCTCCTCCATCGTATCGTGAGTAGAATTGGAAATTGTTTATTCCAACACCTGAAATTGGATGAGTTGACCAAATCTGAAGACTCGACTCAACTTCCTCTACTCGAGTACCGAGGCTGGAACGCTCTGTTTCATTCTGGGATAATAATGAAGCACCTCCGGTTTCCCTTTCTTCATTTGCCGGAGTACTAGTTTCTGTAGCGTCACTTCCAGGCTGACTCGTTTCGACAGCCGTAGTTTCACTTAAGGTTGAGGAGTCCGTCCTTTGGACCCCGTCAGGAACAGCTTCTCGCATAACCTTTTGTGTTAGTTTGAATATTCGAGCCGAAATCACTCTGGTAATGAGACCTTGTTCGGTTACTAAATCAAATATGACAAAGAGCGTAATTGGTGGTGTGACGGCCTTAACCAGGGAGGAGCGGACCTTTGGATAGTCTAGAACGACAAATATCATGAGAGTTATTACGAAAGAGAAATACGCTCCTAGAGAATAAGCAATAATGAAGGCAAGGGAAAGAATCGATAGAATAAGTTTGTTCCAAGAATATTCCGAAAACAGAATTTCTGTGGACATACCGTAAATGATCGGGATTGAAACCACGATGATAGCAGACAGTAGGTAAATTCCAAGCCATGACGGTTCCATGAAGACTGAAGAGACACGGGCGAAAACTCCGTCGGTGTAGTATACACTGCCTACTTGGACATCTACGGGTAATGATGGGTTTGTTAAGTGGAGATATGCGAATGGAAAATCGTACTGTCTCGCAAAAAATTGATAAACAGCGTACAGAGATACTAGCGTAGCAACAAGGGCGAGAATTTGGAAGACTTGAGTTATGTTTTGTTTTTTGAGTCCTAAGTTCGCAAGTGCTACAACGACACCTGTAAAGAAACCAAACCGAGCGACACCAAACAGATACTCACGGATATAAGCACCTTCGCCAGTACTGAGTGGCGCTATCCCAGTCAGGCAAATCCAACCCAACCAGCAGATCAGTAAGATGATCGGAACTGAAAGGGAAAGACACCTCTGCATTGTAACTCTGTAAATAGCTGCAAAAATAATCAGAACGCCAACAATCCACGTGAACTGGATACCGGTATTGCCGACTACGAACGCAGCAAACCCAGATAATGGAGATACGACAACGAAAAAGCATAGTAAGAGGCTAGAAAAATCCCAGTTGTTGAATTTGTGTCTTTGAGTGAGCAACTCCATTAAAAACACCTGTTGGCGGTTGGTTGAATAGCTTTACGGATAGGGTCCTTTGCCTGTCTTCCCCTGCCATCCATCTCTTGTACCCAAAATAAGAGCTGGTAATCCAGAAGGTCGAGAGTTATATCCACAGCGAACAGTTTGCAGAACAAGCCATTGTAGGTAAGTGCGATAGAATGATGTTCTGACCTCACCACTCCAACGTCTAGCGAACAACCACCGGTTGCGAGCGATGTAGTACAAGGAAGTTGGGGAGACTTTCCCACCTGAACTTGATGACTCCTTATGAAATAGATGCGAGTCTGTATCCGTGACCAGTTCGTATCCACTTTCGAGTAACCGTTGACAGAAGTCTGCATCCTCAAGATAAAGAAAATAGTCGTCGGATAACAGTCCTATTTCCTCGAACACAGAAATGGGAAAGAGGGTAGCACAGAAGGGAAGATAGTCGTTGTCTCGGATAAGTCCATCTCCGGCAGTAGCGTCGTTCGCATGCCATGCTGCACCCGCATCAATATTCACTTTTCCGCGGCTAAACCAGAGATCGCTCATATTTGGGTAGCGGTATACGAGGGGTGAAAGAGCACCAATAGAGGTATTTGACTCAGCTTGTTGTACTAGTTGCGTGAGTGTCAGCGGATTAGAAATAAAAGTGTCGTTATTCAAAATCCAGACGTAGTCAGCCCCCTGCTCCAAAGCACGCTCAATTGCTAAATTGTGTCCACCAGCGAATCCGAGGTTCTCGGAGGAGTTTATTAAGGTGATTTGGGGGAATTCATGCTCAAGTTTTTTGCTAGAACCATCAGTGGATCCGTTGTCGATAACCAATAACCTGTGGTTATGATATGATAGTCCCTGGAGTGCTTCAAGGCACGCTGCTGTATCCCTATAGTTGTTCCAGTTAAGAACCGAAGAAACGACACAGGGAGCGCTATCAGACATAGTTAGTGAATCTCATTTTCCTTCTGGCTGAAGATCTGACTTTCGTTTATTGATTTGAGCGGATTTAACGCTGTTTGTTGGAAGTCGAACCACAAAGTATAGGCTGTGAGAAGGAAAGGAGTATCAGGACCAATATCGCTAAAACAATGAAATCCGTTTACTCGTCAATAGAAGACGTAATCAGTCTCTTTTCATTCGTGAATCCCACGGCCTCCAGAACAAACCTTGTATAAGACCTGCTCTAAACACTCAGCTGCATCGTCCCAAGTATATCCTTTGATGTGTTCGTATCCTTGTTGCTGTAGCTGATGTCGTTTTTTGTCGTCCTCTATCAACTCACTCACTGCCTCAATCAGCGCAGAACTGTCTCGTGGTGGAACAACAGAGGCAGTAACTCCGTCCTCTGCGTAGTCTGGCACTGCACCAACATTCGTAGTGACAACTGCACATTTACACGCCATCGCCTCTAAGGGGGGTAATCCGAAGCCTTCAACCCAGGCTGGTAGGATAAAGATGTCCGAGTTAGAGTAAAGATGGCGAAGTGCTTCGTCAGTGATCTTGGAATGATGAGTGACGGTGTCTGGGAGATTCTTGGCCCCAGCTCTGGACCCGTATGTATTGATCTGGACGTTATAGGAATTCTCGATCTCGTTTATGAGGCGTTTCGCTTCCCGCTTTCCTTTCCAAGGCGAATTTCGGTATGGGAGCAAGAGAGAAACCGTCTCGGATTCGATAGTTGGCTCTGGATAGAAGATTGACTGATTTACGCTATTAGTTACAATACCCGCAACATTTTGGTCGAATTTCGTCTCTAAGAGGTTTGCTAGCCAAGATGAAATTGTGATTTTGGAAATTGGTAACTTGTATGAATTGTCAACCAACTTCTTCTGTCGTCGGGCTCGACGATCTGGAGGAACTATCTCGTACATTTCTTTCGGGTACGATGCCGTATCATCCGTTCTTTGAGCTACTCGGGTCCATGCTTCATCGTTATTCCACGTGTCCCAGATCTCATAATGCTGAATAAAATATGATTTTGCGCCTTTCGAGTCGTCCAGTGCAATGACTAGATACGCAGTTTCCCACGCCGTTGCAATAGTCACCTCAGCATCCGGTATGAACTTCTCAGAATATCTACTGAGAGAGGGATTTAACGTCGGAATCTGTCGGATTTCGACATCAACGTCAAACCAATCCACATCCGTTTCTCTCACTAAATGTCTAAGTGTTTCAAATGCTTGAATAAGTCTCGCTTTTGGAGCAAACCATTCACGACCCATTCGAGAGGGGACAGTAGGATAGAGTATAGTTACTTCATGTCCTCGTTTCGAAAGGTGATTTGCATATTCGAAAATGACGCGCATTCCACCGGCGATACCGATACTAGGTAGCACAAAATTAATTCTCATTGGCGTATCTTAGAATCATATTTGCCAGAGTGCCAGCCAGAATTAACAATAACGATCCAACTTGAGCTTTGAGACATCTCTCCGATCTGGAACCGTCTGATATAACCCTTTTTGTTTCTTCAAGAGCGGCTTCCGTGAGCTCTACACACTGTTCTACCTGATTTGTCACTTCTCGGTTCGGATCTTCGCATAAAAGACGTAGATCGTCATAGTTAACCACATCTCTCCCGTAGTTGAGCTTTCCTAAAGCGGGGACCCAAGTAGACAACTGATCCACCTTTGGGGCATATGGAACCGCTATTGTGGGGATATCCGCCAGTAAGGACGTGATCACAAAATGATATCTCATACCAATAGAAACATCACCTCGTTCTAGTATTTTTTCAAACTCTTCCTTGTTCGGTCGTCTATTTAGTATCGTTACAGTTACTCCAGACCTTTCTTTCAACCTTTCCTTCAAATCGGAAAGTATTGGGATATCGCTTGCTCTCTGGAAACCGGTAACTTGGATTGCAGTATCATCAACAAAAGGAACCAAAATTATCTCCGTATATCCCATCTCCACTGATAGCCTCGAGAGGTCATCTGCTAACCTTTCGGTTAATTCATCCCCCATCTCATAATACGTATCTTCATCTACGTAACGAAGGTTAACGATTATCGCATCTGAGTTGCTATTTTGAGCATCCAAATCGTAGGAGAAGATCAAATCTGGGGCTACAATTTGTTCAGTACTCTTCGGCAGTAGCTCTGAAATTAGTTCCATCGACCTATTATCACGCGTATAGACAATTTCTGTCGAACTAAAAGCACATCTGAAGACAGCCCTCCAGAAAGGGGAATTCATACCCACCGAACCGACACCGAGAATATATACTGGTTTGTTTAGAAAGGAACTGCAAAGAAGCGGAAGTACAGAAGTAAAACTTGGGCGGAGAACATCTCCTCCCGCAATAATTACGTAATCGCTATCTCTAATAGCTCCTATAAATCGTGCCAATTCAGAGATATTTGAGCTGATCTCAAAAAGAGGCATCCAACCAAGTATCTGCTCTGTATTCTCTAGGTGTGAACTTAACCTGTGGCTAGCAAGATATAATTCGTACTTTTCTGGTAGAACTTCCTTAATCACGGTTTCCGAAAGCAAATCATCACCGACGTTTAGTCCTGCCCAGTTTATCAGAAAATATGTATCAGTCATGTCCTATAATAGTGGTTTCAACGATGCAGTAAGCCACTTTCGAACCTCTGCGACCAATGTTATTTCAAATACGGCGTAAATCAACAAACTTGTAAGAATCACGAGTGTTAGTTCCATGGTTGTGTCGACCTTTACCTGTGCAAGGAGTATATGAATTCCTACCCCCATTATAACGGAGGAAAGGATTGTTAAAGCGACTTCCTTGTATGGCAGTCTTATATTTATGATGCCATCTGCGTAGTAATACGAGAGGGAATCCCCTATTAAAGAAGCGAGAAGCGTACCTACCGCTGCACCGATGAGGCCAAATGTCGAAATTAAAGCAAGATTCAATACTACATTGGCGATTTGTGCTATAAGTGAGGCTTTAGCTAAGAGATCAGGGCGGTTCAGCCCTCGCAACGTAGAAGAGATCATGTTTTGGCCCCCTTCAAATACCTTTTCAAGTAAAAGTAATGATAGAACGCCACTAGCGATTACGTATTCTTGTCCAAATAATATTCTCAAGATATGAGTAGACAATAAAGTTCCGCCAACGAATCCGGGTATAATGATAACAGCGGACGAAATAAAGGTATAGGGTAGAAGCTGTTCCACCTTCGCAGTCATTTCCGTTGCACTCCATTTACTCAACTGAGGAAATATAGCGCTTGCAACCGAGTTACTAAGCATGATAACCATACCTGTTATCCGCCATGCGATCTCATATGCCCCAACATGCGCCTGCGTGAGGAAAAATCCGATAATTAGCACGTCCATCCAGTTATAAAAGTAGCCACCGACAGAATAGACGATATCATACTTTCCGTAAGCAAAAAGTGAGTGCAGATGCTCTCTTGACGGCTGACCTAAAGTAATGGAACATTTGTACCAGCCTAACACCAACATGAAGACTAGACCAGTCAATAACCCATAAACGAGACTAACCACCCCAAAACCCTGTGAAACAAGTACAACCCCTACTCCAACCCAGGTGACCTGCCGTACCAACTGAAGGACAGCTGTTTCGTCGACTCGAAGTTCGCCCTTCAAGACGGCAACCGTGAGCTGCGCAGCTTCCTGAAGTACGATTGCCACTGCGAGAAAGACAGCAATGTTCGCCCCGAGATATCGGTTAATGAATGATCGCAGAAGCAGTATGCCGAGAACAATTGCAACAACTGGAATAGCTTTGAGTATAACTGCACTGGAAAGGTACTCACTTTGTGATTTACCTTCGCTAATTCGCTTCTCAACAGCCCCACGCAAGCCGAAATCAGCTGGAATGGCAAGAATCCCAAGAAGGGCCTCAAACAAGAAGAACACGCCTATGGGAGTTGCCCCAAGTTCCCGCGCGAAGTAGGTGATCCCAAGGAAACTGACCCCTGCACTTGTGACGTTTGCTATGTAAAGCTTGAGAGACGAGCGTGCGAGATTCATACTATATCTTCAAATAGCGTTCTAGGCCTCTGTTGGAGGCTACACGATAAATGAACAAGAGTAGGTGTTATCAGTATCGAATATCTACAAAGATCTTGTAACACTCTCAATCAAACGGGAAAGAATGTTTGACTAATCAAATCTGACCCTCCATCCGGATCTTCGCCAGAGCTATTAGATTCGAACGAAATTCGTGAAACAGATGAGTCGTATCCACGATGTCGAAGTTCGAGACCTCCAACTCAATGCTGACGAGCGCGGCCACCTAGTTGAAGTTTTCCGTGAGGACTGGGACGAGTACGACCATGAGCCCGCAATGTCCTACTATTCGATGACGTATCCTGGTATTATTCGCGCTTGGCATCGCCACCTCAAAGGTCAGATTGACCACTTCGTCTGTCCAAAGGGACGAATCAAAGTTGGCGTGTACGACGACCGAGAAGATTCGCACACGCAGGGTGAACTCAACACGTTCATCATTGGTGAGCACAACCAGCAAGTGGTCCGAATCCCGGGGGACTGCTGGCATGGGTTCAAAGTCGTTGGAAACGAGCAAGCAATTATGATGAACTTCCCCACGAACCTCTATAACTACGACAACCCTGACGAGGAGCGGCTCCCCTATGACACAGAGAAGATTCCCCTCGACTGGGACGCTGGCCCGCACGAGTAATCATGAAAGGTGTCTTACTTTCCGGCGGAGAAGGCACTCGCCTCCGACCAATAACACATACTGGGCCGAAGCAGCTCGTCCCCGTCGCGAACAAACCAGTTCTCCAGTACGCCGTTGAAGACCTGAAGGAAGCCGGTATCACCGAAATCGGTGTCGTCCTCGGGAATAAGGGACGCGAGGAGGTCCAAGAGTTCCTCGGTGACGGATCGTGCTTTGGCGTCGACGTGACCTACATCGTTCAGGGCGAACCGCTCGGCCTCGCCCACGCGGCGGGCTGTGCACAGGAGTTCGTCGGCGAAGACGACTTTGTGATGTACCTCGGCGACAACATCCTCAACTCAGGCATTACTGACCTCGTGGAAAGCTTCCGGTCCGGCAACTACGCGGCAGGTATCGCTCTGCAGGAGGTCGATAATCCCACTGCGTTCGGCATAGCCAACGTAGACGATGAGGGACAGGTAATCCAACTCGTGGAGAAACCAGACGACCCACCGTCGAGCCTCGCGCTTATCGGCATCTACGCGTTCTCGCCAAAAGTATTCGATGTCATTGAAAATCTCGAACCCTCATGGCGCGGCGAACTTGAGATTACTGACGCCATCCAAGGGCTTCTCGATCGTGGTAATGCCATCGACTCCCACGTGGTTAAAGGCTGGTGGAAGGACACTGGACGTCCGCAGGATATTCTCGACGCAAATCGACTCGTGCTCCAGCGTCACCCCCGAAGTACCGAAGGTACCGTCGAGGACGGTGCCGATGTCACTGGCCACCTCGACCTGCACGAGACAGCGACCATTGAGGCCGGCGCAGTCGTCCGCGGTCCGGTGAGCATTGACGCCGAGACGACGATTAGATCAGGGACGTACATCGGACCCTATACGTCTATCGGCCCCGACTGTACCGTTTGCAACGCCCACGTTGAGAACACAGTGCTCATAGGCGACACGACTGTCACGAGTAATGGTAAGATAGTCGATAGCCTCATCGGCCGTGGGACGACAATCGGGAGTGCAGACGACCTCCTTCCAGAGGGTAGACGACTCATTGTTGGTGAAAACTCGAATCTCAAGCTCTAACCATGCACATCGTCATGACCGCCTGTCCAGAGTGTGGTACCGTCATCGCGGGAAACGTCCTTGAGCGTCACCGCGTCATGGAATGTCCCCGTCTCGGCTGTGAGTACGTCCTCCACTTTAACGACCTGAACGAATCAGACCAAAACCACCTCGTTAATCACCGAGAACGCTATCGGTCTTGACTAGCAAACGCATCAGCGATCGTGTTTAGATCGGTCTCAATCCTCGGTACCCGATGACCGAGTTCGGATTCGATTTTTTCCGTCGCTAAACAGGTATGAGTCGGACGTCTTGCCGCTCGCTCCACGTCACTCTGGGAACTTTGCACTAGTTGGTCCCCACTCGCGTCTGGAACGAAATCTACGATCTTCGTACCGAACTCATAGGGTGAACAACATTCAGACGATGCGACGTGGAACGTTCCAGTCGCGCCCGCGTCGTAAAGATTCAGTATCGTCTCGGCGGCGTAACCGGCACGCGTCGGCGTTGTCCACTGATCCGTGAACAAGGGGGCGTTGTCTTCGGAGTCAAGTCTATCTCGAACCCAGGCCGGAAATCCAGTCAGTACGTCGGTGGTGGCGTGGACACCGTATACAAACGAGAGGCGGACGATAAGCGGTATGGGGTGCGCCCTACAGACAGTACGTTCGCTGAGGTGCTTGGATTGCCCATACACCTGCAGTGGGTTCGCAACATCGTCCTCTCGGTATGAGCGCCGCAAGCGTCCATCAAAGATGTAGTCTGTTGACACGTGAACGAAATGAATGTCTCGAGACGCACAGGCACCGGCGAGCGCTCCAGGGATTTCACCGTTGACCAAGCGAGCGTGATCTGGATTATGTTCGCAACCGTCGACATCAGTCATCGCAGCACAGTTGACGACTAGATCAGGCACTGTTTGCTCCAGAAGACTTCCAAACTGATCGGCGTTACGCAGGTCGAACCTAACACGTTTAGTAGCTGAAGTAGGGACTAGTTCTGGGCAGGATCTGAAAGTCGCACCGACAGAAAGTCCACGGTCAGCGGCCAGGTGGACGACGTTGCTACCCAATAAGCCAGATCCACCGACGACAAGACAGTCCATTGTCTGGCAATCGTGCATGAAAAAGCAAATATCCTTCCGTTATAGGTAATGGAGTATGCACATTCTAGTCACAGGCGGTGCTGGATTCATCGGCTCTAACTTCGTCCACTATCTTCTCAGGTCGGATGTCGACGCTGACGTTGAAGTGACGACGCTTGACGCACTAACCTATGCCGGTGATATTTCTAAACTTGATGGCGTTCGAGACGATCCACGCCATAACTTCATTCGCGGCGACATTCGGGATGAGGCACTCGTAACTGGACTCCTCGAAGAGGCAGACGTGGTGGTCCACTTCGCGGCGCAGTCACACGTTGACCGTTCCATCGACGATGCCCATCCTTTCGTCTCCACCAACGTCGAAGGGACACGAACACTCATCGACGCGGTACGGGAGACGGACCTCGACCGTTTCCTACACGTCTCAACTGATGAGGTGTACGGCGAGGCGCTCTCAGGGGCGTTCACCGAGGAAGACCGCCTCGACCCACGTAACCCCTACGCGGCGACGAAAGCTAGCTCCGACTTGCTTGCGAAGAGCTATTACGAGACCTACGGCGTTCCAGTGACGATCACGCGAGCGTGCAACAACTTTGGCCCGCGTCAACATCCCGAGAAACTGATTCCGAAGTTCATAACCCGCGCCAACGAGGGGAAGTCGCTCCCGCTCTACGGCGATGGGACAAACGTCCGTGAGTGGCTCTTCGTCGAAGACCATTGTCGTGCATTGTGGACGGTCCTCCGTGCGGGAGACATCGGCGAAGTTTACAATATTGGTGGTGGAACTGAACTTGAGAACCGCGAGGTAACTCAGCGAATCGTCGAAGCTGTTGGTGCCACGTCAGACCTTATCGAGTATGTAGAAGACCGCAAAGGCCATGACCGTCGGTATGCCCTTGATGCGTCCAAACTTCAGGCACTTGGGTGGGAACCACAGTGGTCATTCGATGAAGGACTCAGAGCGACAGTTGAATATTACCTGCAACAATCGTAGACGAGGCTCTCCTACAGAGATTACCAGAGCAGGAGAAGGTATAGACCCAACAGTCCCGGAATTGATCCAGGTTACTGGCTTCGACTATCCTATCGAATATGCTCAAATCCGTCTATTGTAACCAGCCACAGTTGGCGAACTACAATTTTCAAATCGTACCAGAACGATTGGCGCCGGATGTACTCTAGGTCGTACCGCAGTTTCGCGTTCGGATCAGTGCTCTTCGCGTTGTTGATTTGTGCTAGCCCCGTCAGCCCAGGCTTCACGAACCACCGCTTGCGCCACATTTCCGTCTCACGCTCTAGCAGCGCTTCCTCATCCGTCCATGCCGCCCGCGGTCCGACAACGCTCATTTGCCCAACCAGAATCGACCAGAGTTGCGGGAGTTCGTCAAGGTGTGTCCGCCGCAGCACACGCCCGATTTCCGTGATACGGTCATTGTCGTCGTCCTCAACTGGAGTCGCAGACTCACCTTCAGGGATCATCGTCCGGAATTTGAATATCTTGAATTTCTCGCCGAGTCCAGCGGTCCGTTCCTGACTATACAGAACAGGTCCCTCGCTATCAAGTTTAATCGCGACTGCGAGGAGAAGCATCAAGGGTGCAAAGATGAGCAACCCGGCCGCTGCAAATGCCACGTCGAATGTCCGCTTCAGCATGTAGTCTTGTACGTCCCACGGTTTGACATCAACGTCCACTAAGGTTCCAGCACTTCCCTCCGCAGTCAATACCGAGTCCGCGTAATCCCGATGTACCTTCACAGCCACGCCGTGTTCGTGACACGCGTCAATCGTGCCGAAGAACTCCGCGCGGTCAGGGCGCATAAACGCAAGCACCGCCGTGTCGACGTCGTGTTCGACGAGTACGTCGTCCAGCTGAGAAAAGCCCCCCAACCGATCTAATTCCACTAACGGTGTCCCGCCGTCAGTTATCGCACCCAGACCATCTATCTCCCCTCGCCACTGGGACGGCAGTGCGCTCGTCGGACAGAGATATCCCAGCACTGGAACCGGAATCTCCTCGGCGATGCGCTTGATGAGTACTGGGTCATCACCAACGATGACCGTCCGCTGTGGATCCGTTGATGGACGCCGTCGCATTTGTACGAACCAGAGCGGCATCGCCACCATCAGCAAGCCGACGACGAGCACTAGCGTCAAACGGGGGAGGCGGTGCGACCACTCAAAGAAGCCGAACGTCGCGAGCGCGAGTCCGGCCGTAAGCACGCGCTTCTGCGTGAGCGCGATGGCGTCAAGCATCCGCCGGGGTCGCGGTTTGTATAGCGGAATCAGACTGCCGAGAACTGCAACGATGCTCACACCCAACGCGTTTTCGAGAGCTGGCCCCTCCAACACAGATGGGTCAAGGCGGTTGAACACCGGCACGTAGGTTGTGAACAGCCACTGCGGGAGGGAGTGATTGGCGACGAGCACTGCAAGCGTGGTGATCGCCGCCGCTCCAAAGACACTCACGATGCGGTATCGCCACCCCGTTAACATTGTATGGTGCACTGAATGGGCCAGTAATAAACACTGCGAATACAGTCTGTTTGAAAGAATACACCGGCTGAAGCCGACTACTAATCCTGTAGGATACTACTTTGTGTGGTTTCCTACCGGCCAGATAATCCCGACGAAAGAAGGCATGACCTCGGCGTTCCAGCAACAGTGCAGATCTAGACTCTGTAACGATGAAGTCATTGGGACTTTTTGAGTCCGAGTGAGGCCGAGTGGTTCCCGGACCCGACTCACACTTTCAGCGATGTGATACAAGGGTGGTGATCTAGCCATGGATTCCAGTAATAGATGGTATGAGAGTCCTCAACCGAGGATAAGAACCAGCTACCAAAGAGGTACCCGATGTACGCCCCTGGTTCTCATCGTCAACCAAACACCCAAATTTTTTCTGAAAAATGCTCTGCTCAGCCCAAGCCATGGAGTTCTCGAAGGGTGACTGCTCGTCTGAGTTATCGGGGCCCGGGTAATTGCCCTCGCCCTTACCGTTACCGTTGTCAAGTTATTGAGTGAGTCTGACTACCGACATCGTACTCAACGCAAATCGGGACGTTCTGTTCGCCCGGTTCGGTGAATCTATCCCTGGTATTTCTGTTGTCTCTCACGGATTTAATCGGTGTTAGATAGCGAGTCCCGTGCTCGCCATACTCAAGCACTTTGACGCATCCCTGCCGCTTATTTAGAGATAGCCGAGTTCAGCTAGCCTCTCGCGCGTCGCATCATCAATATCATCTTGCATCACACCACGCTCCATCTGCCCCTTATATTCGTGAATTCCAACGTCAAATGCATCGTCACATGACGCTGGTAGGTCCTGCAGTTCGCCCCGGCGCTGTTGCCAGTTCGGCCTCTGTCTATCTATTTTGTACTCTTCAATTATTCCCTCGGAATCCCAGACAATCTTCCGGCTATCGTCGTACCAGCATCGGAGCATCCGCTCCCAATACGCTTGTTCCTCTGGGCTAAACCCATCATAATGGACTGCCGTAGTTGTGAGTTCCGCAATGGGGTGTGACGTAAATACGTCGCATGCATCACCCTTCGCGATCCCACCCAAGAGTTCTCCGAGCTGTAACTGCGAAACGAACGCATCTTCAACGTCGTCATATCCAGCAGGTGCGTTTATGACTTCAAGTGGGACGTGGAGTAATCCCTCTGTAAGACTTGCTTCGTGAGAAAAATAATAGTTATCCGGCTTTGTGCCAAGATTCTCTCCGTGGTCTGCAGTAATGATGATACTTGTTTCTTGTTGTTGGTCGGCGAGCGTGTCGATCAGTGATGCAACTTGCCGGTCAATGTAGTCAATCGCCGCCGCATACACTTGCTGATACGTTTCTATGAATTCTTGGTTCTTGTGTACAGTATCATCAACATTGTAGATGAGCTGTTCAAACTCCCTAAACGTGAGTGACGACCATCCCCTCGGTGCGTCGTAGAGTGATTCATCATAGCCGAGAACATGATGCATCGGCCAATGAGCATCCATGATATTCGCGAAGATAAAGGTGTTCTCCGAGCCGCTGACTTCGCGCTCAATTCGGTTACAAATAATCGACGCGCCGTCATCAAAGAGGGTTGGGATAGGAGCCTTTGAAACCATCCGGTCGAATACAGCCTTCAAAGCATTCAGGAAGCTCTGAATTGTGTTCGTTTGCTCGTCAGCTATCGCGTCGCGGACGAACGTGGTGTAGAGGTTGAGTCCGGACCTATTCGATTCATTGACGTACTGGCGAAGGTCAATTCCGCCGGGGAATCGTTTCGTGGAGGAGAGTTCAGTAAATTCGTCGAACATCTGGTCGAACCCAAACGCACTACTGGCAAATGTATTTGAGCTAATGCCGACCGTTCGATAGTCATTGAGCCGTGAGAGAAAGGTAGTGTCAGCGCCAAGACGTGAGTAATCAACATTGTGGCTGTGGATGCCGTGCTGGTGGGGGAGTTGTTCGGTGAAGATGCTAGCATGGCTAGGAACACTACACGAAGACGCTGCTCGGCACTGATTGAACGAAACATCTGACCGACTTTGAATCCGGGGTGAATATCTGTCGAAGTAGTCCTTCCGGACAGTGTCAAGAACGAGAAGTACGATATTGTCAGTCATATCGGTTCTTGACTACTGCTTGCTCAGTAATTAAAATAGAAGGTTCGAAGAGAGTTGTTCCAAAGATGTCAAGAACTGTCGCCTATGCAGTGCGTATCGACTCCGTGCGGGCCAGATATCCGAGATTGGTACAATTCGCGTACTCCATGCCGTCGGTCATCTCCTCCTCGCTGACGGACGTCAACCTACCAGCCTCGTAGTTGACAGAATAATTGTTCCTCAGAAGGATCTGCGCACCTTCTACAGGGTGGTACATAGACTTCTTGCCCTCAACGAGATCGTCACGAACGAGTGGATGACCGAGTTCGCAAAGTTGGCTGTGAAGCGTTCACCGGTATTTTGCTTCGACAAGCCTTTGGCGACCATCCGTTTCAGAGGTCGTCGGTTCGTCGAAGGGCTTCCTACGAGCCACTGTGAGCAGACTACATGGCCAGGCGCAGTACTTGCTGGAGCCACTTAATTCTCTCAGTCCCGCCCATAGCCAACCGATAGCCGGCAGTCTGAGTTACATCTGTTGTAACTCTCGGGTCCTCGGTAACTGTCCCTCGATCTGCCGTCGACTGCCGTTCGAGGTAGTGAACCATCCACTACCGGACCGAGAAATCGATGGTCCAGAGGGTAAACATACGCTGACAACTGTCCTGATTAGGTCAATGGCTAACGGTCGTTGGCACCTCCCTGTACGTGGCTCGACTTACAACGAGTGTGAGTAACCCCAATCTCAAGGAGTGACTCTTGAGGGCTTGCTTCGCCAACCACTCATCCCGTTTCATCATACCGCACCTCCAGTACATAGCGACCCTCGCTCTTCACTCCATCACGTAGTCGAACCTTCCCCTCGGAGATCTTCACTAATTTCTCCATCGCACGATACACTTGCGTCCACTGCAGCGTCTCGTCGCGTTTGGCTTCGAGTTTCTGCTTCAGGTCGTCGCGCTTCGAGCAGAGTCGAATCCGACGGCCGTTCGCGTCGCTGATTCTCATCCCCCACTCGCCGAGATGTAGTCCAATCTCGTGGGCGCGATAGTGGACGGGATACGGTTGGTCGACGACCGCACTCGGACCGTATCGCAGAAACCGCTCCAACCGTGAGAGTTCCCCAGCATCTGCGCCACCTTCGCCGACGGCGACTGCCTCCGGCGGGCTAATTCCAACTTCGTCTTCGACGGTGCTGAGTCGCCGCGCGAGACGCCCGTCTTCACGCCCACGGAGGCGTCGCTCGTCGAGAACCCGCTCTCGATTTCGTTCTACTGTCTCGACTTCCATTTCTAGCGAATCCACCCGCGCGAGAATCGAGTCTTGCTCGTTGAGCATCGCGTCGAACTCGTTGACGCTGTACTCTGTGTCGTACTCGCCGACGACGTACGACCGAAGCGTCGACGCGAGCCGTCGCCCGGCTTTCGCATCTCGTTGGGCCGTTTCGAGTCTCGTTTCGAGCGTCTGTCGTCGCTCTCGTTCGGATGCGAGTTCCGACTCCACCTCCGAGAGTTTCGCTTCGAGTTCGACGAGTCGGCGTCTTTCCGTTTCATCCGCTCCGTCGGTTCTCATCTCGCGCCTCCCGGCGGCCCACACCGTGCGACTCGTTCAATCTCCGACAGGCAGAGTTGATGCCGCTGCTGGCTTGGAACCGACCGAGTACCGAGTCGAGCCAGCGCGAGTAGCTCCGGAAGCGGGCTCTCGTCTCGCTCCTGTCGAGCCTTGTCCTCCAGCGTCGGTGGACAGCTCGAACAGCACAGATGAAGCGGCCGCCAGCGCGCCTCTCGCAAGATCCACGAGACGAGCGCGATGACCGACGCACCCTCTCGCAGTGGTGTCGCACAGCGGGCACAGGAGACAGTCTCCGCCCGGGCGACAGGAAGTCCAGTAAGCACCTGGCTTGCAGACGCTTTGAGCATCGGATTCCGTCGAGCCGACAGCCCCTTTGTCTTCGGGGAGTCTTCCCGTTCTTCATCTTGACATCGGCCCTTGAGAAACGCCTCACAGTCGTGTTCTCCAATTCGCTCGGGCAGTCCAACGGCACCGCAAACCGAACACTCCTCAAGTTCAGGGCCGACCGACAGTTTCTCTTCGCTCATGCGATCGGACACCCCACACGGTGCAGGAGATTACTCACACGCAGTCCCTCGCAACCGCACTCCTCACAGCGGTAGTAGGTGTGTTCACTGCGACCGTACGCGTCGTAGCCGATGTGCGGCCAAGAGATCGAATTCTCTACGTCTTCGTCAGTAACACCAGCGTTTTGGTGTCGTGTTGCTTCCGTACTCATGGGTTCCAACCTGAGAGAACCCTCGGTCGGTGCTGCTACACCGGCCGTTTCTCACGGCACTACCGAATGGTTCCCAAACTCAAGTACAACTCTCTGCTACTTATCTCTTCCCAAATATGGGAAGTTGCCTAATGTGGGAATCATATTCATTTGAATCCCTATCGTATAATGTGATGGCACACATTTCATCAACCAACTAGAATGGCTCGACGGCGCGCGTTACTTACAAATCGTGAGCGTGAATTGATTGCAGAAACTGAAAAGAGTGACCGACGCTACCAAGCCGTTTCACGAGTCCGACGGAAAATTAGCGAAGAACTCACAGAAGACGTCGAACTACTCGCCGAACACCACCCCGACCTCCTCGACGAACTCCGAGACGTCGTCTGCGACGAGTAGGCCGCGATTCGAAGCCCCCCAGACCTTACACCAACTCACTCCTCATCGGTCTCCGCCTGCGTCCGTCGAAGCGCCTCCAAGTACGCCGGCCGTGCTTCGAGTACCCACTCCGGATCGAAGGTCGTCCGAATCTGTTTGACGCGGCCGTCGCGGCCGCGTGAGTCGATCCACGTCTCGACGAGCCCCATTGTCTCCAACTCGGTCACCGTCTCTCGAATCGCGCGCTCGCCGAGCGTTGCCCGCGCCGGTAACTCGAACCTCGAATACGCCTTGTGAATCTGTGCCGTCGTCACCGGTTGGACGATTTCGCCGTCGCTATCTTCGTATCCAGTCACCGCCTGGAGGACGAAATACTGCTGGAACGGCACCTGCAGCAGTTTCTCGATCGTCTCTTCCTTCTCGGTCAACTCGAGGTTGGCGTCGATACAGTCCTCGTCGAGCACTGCCAGCCCACGCTCGTTCGCGGTCTCGCCGGCTCTGCGAAACAGCGTCATCGTCCGTCGCGCATCACCCCACCGCATCGCCGCCTGCCGAACCCCGTACTCGAACACCGCCTCGGGCAACACATCTGCTTTGAACGCCCGATCGACGCGCGGCGCGAGCACCCGTCGCAACCGCGGCTCCGAGTACGGCGGAAAGAAGAGCTGTTCGCCGCTCATCGCGCTCTTGACGCGACTATCCAAACGCAAATCCACCTCCAGTAACTCGTTGCTCAACAGAAACACCGACAGCTGGATGCCTCGTTGCAGCCGCCGTTCCCCGCGCAGCAGTCGGTAGAAGAACTCGTTTGGGTCGTAGTTGGAGTCGTGAGCGACGTGGTCGATCTCGTCGAGAATGAGCACAGTCCACTCGGGATATCCCTCGAGCGCCTCCCAGATGCCGCCGAAGACGCCGTCGAGTCCCTCCCACGCCTGCTTGGACTCGCCCGAAAGCACGCGCAGGAGCTCGTTTGCGACGCTGAATATCGTCCGACACTCCTTGAGGTTGACGTACTCGACGGCCACCTCGTCGTGGCGGGCGGCGAACTCCTCGCAGACTCGCCGCGTCGTCATCGTCTTGCCCGTCCCCGGCGGGCCGTACACCGACACCGTCGGTGGGAGATACCCCTCGTGGACGCCGTTGAGAAGCGTCGCCAGCCGCCGTTCCTGGACGGCGCGCGCGACGATTTCTGCAGAGGGCGTTAGTGGATTCAACGCTGCTTTGTCGGCGAACACGCTGTTCGTCGGGGCAGTCTCGGCGAAGAGGTCGTCGTATTTGCTCATGTACTGGAAGGGAAATCGACTCGTGGAACTGCGGAGATCCAGCGTGTTATCGGGTTGACCGAGCGATTTCCAGCGGAACTACGTGTCTGTATATCTTCAATCCGACGCTCGAACACGGTAGAGTGTCGCAGACCTGACGAAGCCTGAAGCGCCGCAAGAATCTCACAAAAACGCTCTGCGGAGACCAAAGGAGAATCTCGAAATCAAAAATCGGCGAGACAACCAGTTTATTGGCAGCCAGATCTCACGAGATGTCTTCAGTACCCGGTAGAGGATTGGTCAACGTCCACAGCTCCACAGAGTTACTTCGTCTACGGAGGGTGTACTGGCTGTTACCCGTACTTCGGTGGAGCCGAGAGGCTCTCACACTGACCGTCCGGACACCAACGACCCATCCACACGTGTCAGTATATGTGAAGCTACGAACTATTATATACAAATTTGTGGATTATATCATATGCACGACTTGAGTGGCTTCCAGAGAGACCTCTTGTACGTGATTTCTGGGTTTGACAAACCGTCAGGACAGCAGGTCAAAAAAGAACTCGAGCAGTACGTTGATGGGGAAATCAATCACGGACGGCTCTACCCGAACCTCGACACCCTCGTCAACAAAGCGTACGTGGAGAAAGGACCGATAGATCGCCGAACGAACTACTACGCGATTACCGAAAAAGGCAGAGACGCAATTCGTGAGCGACGTTCGTGGGAGGACCAGTACCGGTCGATCGAGGCGTAGCTCGGAACGTCACATCTGGAAGTCCCTCAACCGCTGAGAGAAGAGTACGTCAAGCACTCAGTATCGTCCAGCTCAATTGTTTTCTCCGAGGATAGACGGGATGAATTCGCATTTACACTCTGATTTGCACCAGTATTTACAGAGTTTAAAGAGAGGGATTCGTAGTCCGAGACACCGATTGGGAGAGCTGCATTCGGAGTTCATCGCGTGCGCTCATCCACAGGGTGTTGACGTGTTCTGGATGTTCACGGCGGTACTTGACCGCAGCAGTGATTGCGATGCCCCAGGTATATTTTCACTGTAAGAGACCAAGTTCATCGAGACGCTCGAAGAAGGCGTCTGCGTCCATTGATTCGACGCCTGACACCCCGTCGACGACTACGAGCGGAAGATAGTGTTGGTGTTTGTCTGGCCGCCATCCGAACAGTTGGTTGCATTCACAGACGAGACGGATGAACTCTCGGTCAACGGCTCCCGCAACAGCGTCAGGAACAGCAACGTCGTACTGCATCCACGTCTCCGAATTCCGAGAATCAATGCGAATTCGCTGGTGGCAGACTTCGCACATCGGAACACAGTTCTCAGCCGCCTTGTTCGCTTTTGTACCATCGATATGGTGGACTCGTAGTTTTTCAGTTGCCCCACAGACAGTACATTGCTCGTCAGATACCGCAGGACCGATCTCTTGGGTTTTCCCTCGTTCCCCGTCTTTTCGCTCCTGCATACGTTTCCTTACGATACATTCACGTAATCTGTAATGAATGTGCGGTATTCTACTGGATTAGCGCTCTACTGGGATTTGGTGGATTCAGAGAGACGGGACCCACCCATACTTAGAAGGGCCGAGATAGCGATTCAACCGTCTCCTACCGAAGATAGGTCATGGAGAACCTACTGTGGAGCTGTTCCCTGCTTTGCGCGTGGTCCCTGGGTCTGAGAGATTCTCGTCTGCACGCTCAATTCGTCTGCAGGTTCGCTGAGATGCAATCTGTACGATCGACCGCTTGTTAAGAGGTTTCTGTGAGCGCTGCTCGGACGGCATCGACGACCGCATCGTGGTCAGTTCCATTAGACGCGAGAATTCCTTCGCTACCTGGACCCCACGAATTCCCGTCTAAATCAGTTGCTACACCGCCTGCTTGCGTAACGTGGTGCGCACCGGCGACGGTGTCCCACGGGTTCGGGGACGGGTCGAACGCGACGGTCGCATCCAGAGCGCCGCAGGCGACCATCGAGAGCGACAGTTGTGCCGACCCGGTTCGACGGACTTCGCCGAACCGTTCAATGAGGGTTCGTGAGAGAGACCCGACAACTGCACTGTCGGATGTCCGCCACGGGAGCGTCGGCGCCACGAGGAACGTTTCGGGGTCCGTTCGCTCGCTCACCGAGACAGCCTGCCCATCGCGTGCAGTACCAGCTGCGGTCGATCGATACCGGTCGTCGAGGGCGGGTGCAACGTTGACACAGCTAATCGGCTCAGAATCGTGAACGACGGCGACGCTCGTTACCCATTGCGGAATCCGGTGAACGAAATTCTGCGTTCCGTCGATGGGATCGATTATCCAGGCGTACCCCTCTTCGGGGACTGTTTTTCGCTCGTTGCCTTCTTCTCCGACGATTTCGTCGTCGGGAAACTCGCCTTCGATCACCGAGACGATGTGTCGCTGGGTCATCCGGTCGACATCAGTGACTAAATCTGTCTTTCTCGATTTCTCTTCGACGGCAAGCGTAGTTCGGAAATGTTCGAGTGAGTAGTCCGCTCCGGCCGTGGCCGCATCGACTACTATCGTCTCTCTTGAGGGCATATGGTGTGTTCGTTTTCGGGCGGCAAATAGTCCCGTCTACTCATCTCCTGATGAGAGTAACGCAGTGGAACTTCATCACGACCGTTTTCGCGTCCTTGTCGAGCATTCGATGCAAATCGAGTCTGACTACCCAACCGTATCTTTTCCAGTCACGGACTTCTTCGACGGGTGGTGAGCGCCCTCCTTCGCCATGTATCGGAGGTCTTCGAGCGCCTCGACTCGCTCGTCCCAGATGTCGAACAACGCCTCGTACGCGTCCGTGTAGACGTCGTACCAGCGGCGGTACTGGCGGACCTTTTCGGGATTTGGTTCGAATGCTTTCGCCACCGAGGTTGTGTCTTTGACGGCGGTCTGTAAATCGTCGAACTCGTCGACGCCGACGCCGGCGAGCAACGCCGCACCCTTGGCGCCGAACTCCGAGCCGTTCGGGACGATAATCGTCGCATTCAGGCAGTCGGCGAACATCTGACACCAGAAGTTCGAGTTCGCCCCACCGCCGCTGAGATAGATTTCATCGGCGTCGTACGGGAGATGCGAGTAGCAGTCCCGCATGGCGAGTGAAATTCCCTCGTACACCGCCCTGACGAGGTGGGCCTGTGTGTGTTCTTGGTTCAGCCCGATGAACTCTGCGCGCGCGTTCGGATTCACGAACGGGGCGCGTTCACCCGCCGAACTCAGAAACGGATGGTAGATGATACCGTCGGATCCGACTGGAATTTCCTCGACCTCCTCTTCGATGAGGTTGAACTCGGATTTATCCATGATCTCTTTGATCGCCCAGTCGAGGTTCGGTGTCCCCGTCATCGACGCCATGAACTTCGTCCAGAGTCCCCCTTCGACGCCCAGCGTGAGTGCGATGCCGGTTCGTTCGTCGCCCGCTGGCGGTTCGTCGAGAATCGTCTGATTCAGCGACGTAGTTCCCACCACAGAGGAACCTTCGCCGGGTAGCGCGGCGCCGCTGCCGAACGCGGAGGCGGCGACGTCGATGAACCCGGAGACGACCGGTGTCTCCGCAGGGAGTCCCGTTTCGACCGCGGCGCTTTGCGTGACGGTTCCGACGACGTCCGTCCCGCTACTCAAACGCGGTCGCAATTCTTTGATTTCGGGCATCTCGACGATTTCTAACACCTCGTCGGAGTACTCACCGCTCTCGACGTCGACGTACGGAAGCGATGCGTCGCTTGGGTCGGTCGTAAGCTCGTCTGTGAGTTTGTACTTCAACCAATCTTTACAGTAAAACACCGTGGCTGCGTTCTCGTAGTTCTCCGATTCGTTCTCCCGAAGCCAGTTTAGTATCACCAGACTACTTCCGGGGAACTGCGTTCCGCCGCAGATGTCGTAGACGCGTTCGGAGACTCCATCGTCTTGCCACCGCTGTACGATTTTACCCGCGCGGCTATCCGACCAGAGGATGGCAGGTCGGACTGGGTCTCCATTCTCATCGACAAGCCAACAGCCGTCGCCTTGTCCCGTCACACCCAGCGCGAGTATCTCGTCTTCGTCGTCGAGTTGGTCGACGACTTCGCTTATCGTCTGTGCGGTCTTCTTCCAGGTCGTCGTCATCGATTGCTCCGCCCATCCCGGTTCCGGACGTTCGACGGCGTTTTCGGCGCTACTGTGGCAAATCGCCTCACCGTCGAGGGAGAATGCAACCGACTTGAGAACTGTCGTACCGGCGTCGATGCCGATGAGCACTTTCCCCATAACTATCATGAACGATAATGCGGTGGATAAGCATTTTGTGTATTGGTGACACTTATCACGTAAACTGAACGACACTAGCTATTTACTACCAGTTATCACACCCTCTAGTGTGGCACAGCGCGCGAACAGGCGACTCGCAGTCAACATCGACACCAAGACACGCTAACAGACGGTTTGCCGACTGCAGCGTGAGTTCCTGTTTTGGGTTATGGGTTGGTGATACGGGTCGCGTCGGAGACGGACACGACGAGACAAAGCATGAAAACACTCATTACAGCGAACTTCCAGGACGAATCGCTCGCACGGCTCCGAGACGGACTGGGGATGGACGTGGAGTACATGCCCATCGCCGAGCGCGATGGGCGACTGCCCGAAGACGAGTTTCGAGAACATCTTCGCGACACGAACGTACTCATCGTGGGCTACGAGGGTGTTCCGGCGGAACTCCTCGACGAGGCAGCTGACCTCCAATTAATCGCGTGCACTCGGGGTGGACCGGATGCGAACGTGGACATCGAGGCTGCGACCGACCGTGGCATTCCAGTTCTGTATGCACCGGGTCGAAATGCCGTCAGCGTCGCGGATTTCACGTGGGGCCAGATACTGAGCGCGATGCGGAACATCGCCCACGCTCACCACCTCCTGCACACTGGGACGTACACCGGAGACCCCCAAAGTGACGCTGCCGGTGGTGGGTCGCGCGAGGACGTAACGTGGGGGATGGGACGGGACTCGCCGTATGTGACGTTGAAGGGTCCTGAGCTCGCGGGAAAAACCGTTGGAATCGCCGGTATGGGTGCGGTCGGACGCGAAGTAGCGAAGCGCGCCCGAGGATTCGAGGTCGACCTTCTCGGATACGATCCCTATATCGACGCCAAGGAGATGGCCCAGTACGATGCTGAGAAAGTAGATCTCGACGACCTGCTCAGACGAAGCGATGTCGTCACCGTCCACGTTCCCGTCACCGACAGTACGCGGGGACTCATCGACGCCAACGAGTTCGAGACGATGAAAGAGAGCGCGTACTTCATCAACAACGCCCGGGGCGCAATTATCAACCAGGAGGCGCTTCTCGAACAGCTTCGTTCGGGTGGCATCCGCGGCGCCGCCCTCGACGTCTACGACATGGAACCGATTCCCGACGACCACCCGCTCCTCGACCTAGACAACGTCGTCACGACGCCGCACCTCGCCGGTGCGGCCGAGGAGGTCATCGAGCGACACTCGAAGATGCTTGTCGACGATATCGAGGCAATTCTCAACAGTGAGCAGCCCAGCCACGTCGCCAACGAAGAAGCGCTCTCATAGCCGGATTGAGGGAACTGACACGACAGACAGAACCTACGACAATGAGCAACGACAGCCTCAACAGCGCAGACGCACAGGACGAACGGCAAGCAATCGCGGACTACGGCCGCAAGATGCTCGAGCAAGGACTCACCAAGGGCACTGGCGGAAACATCAGTTCCCTCGTCGACGGATCATTCATGGCCATCAGCCCTTCGGGAGTTCCCTACGAAGAGATTACTGCCCAGGATGTCCCCGTCCTCAACTTCGACGAGGACGTGGTTCTCGGGGAAAAGAAACCGTCTGCAGAGCACTCGATGCATATGCAGGTATACCGCGAGCGCGACGACGTCGGCGGCGTCATCCACAACCACTCGCCGTATGCGACGACGTTCGCAACCATCAACGAACCAATCCCCGCCTCGCACTACCTCATTGCGTTTGCGGGAAAGGAAGTCCCTGTCGCCTCGTACGAAACGTACGGTACCGAGGAACTCGGGACGCTCGCCGTCGAGACGCTCAGTGACCAGTACAACGCGTGTCTCCTCCAGAACCACGGTGTGCTCGCCGTTGGCGACGACGTCGCCTCGGCGTTCGAGACCGCGCTCATGGTCGAGTACTGCGCTCGGATACAGTACCAGTCGCTGGCCATCGGCGAACCGACTCTCATTCCCGACGACGAAATCGAACATCTCCAAGAGAAGTTCAAAGGCTACGGACAAAACAAGTGAAGAAATCCTGTTTTCGAGTTAAGAATCACTCACGGCGCTAAATCACTGAACGCTGTTGGCCCAGCACAGCAGAATCTAACCTCTTTGTGTATAGATTCCCCTACTACCATATGAGACGGTTGGCGCACGTACTCGGTGTCGCCATAGCTGTGGCTCGAGTAGCGTACGAAGAGGAGATTAAGTATCCGGCTGGCGCACTGGCCTACTATGCATTCGTCTCGTTCATCCCACTTCTAGTGTTAGTCTTTGCAATCATCGGTGAGGAACTCGCTCTCCAGATATACACTACGACACCGCAGTTTCTCACAGTTGAAGCCCAAGGGCTAATGTATGAAGCGATGACCGAGGTCTCGGGACGGGCTGGGGCAGGCGTGTTCGCAATCGTCGTCCTCGCATGGGGGGCAGCGAACCTTGCGACCGGGTTTCTAGCTGTTGTCGAACGCATTGAGAACGCACCCGAACGGTCGCTCTCCGAGCAGCTTCGCGATGCAGTCACTACGGTCGTCTCGCTCAGCCTCGCTCTCACGATGATTATCGTTACGAGCGCGGTCTTCGCACTGCTGTCGGCTACTTCTCTTGTCGGGATTGTTGGGTCTTTAGCCCTGCTTGTCGCTCTCACTGGGGCGTTCCTCCCGATGTATTATGTCCCCTCCCGAGTTGTGACGTCGTGGTCAGGGGCAGTTCCCGGTGCCCTCACTGCTGCTGTTGGATGGTCGTTGCTGTTGTCAGCTATCCACTTTTATGCCGTAAACGCAACTCGGTACGCGATTTATGGCGTTCTCAGTGGCATCATCATCATTCTCACGAGCCTCTATGTCGCCGCGTCAATGCTTATGATTGGTGTCATCGTCAACGTGATCTTTGCAGGCGATTGACTCCTCTCGTGCCTGAAGACGGGGATATTCTCCTCGCGTTTTATAACCGCGGATTCAATGCGGCTTCGGAATCAGATGTGCTGAAACCCTCCTGCGTGAGAAAGCCTAGAATCGAAGTCGAAGGTGACTCACGCTCCGTTAGTCGACCCAATCTGTATCCAGGCAACAGCAGTGACGACCAGGATCCCACCAAGGGGCACAAACAAGAGCTGCATCGCTGTCTCTACACCCCGACTCCCGATAACGAATCCCATCGCTGCTGGTACCGCCGCAATACCACACGAAGAGACAACTAACCCAATCGCATTCACAGGGGCACTGTGTTCTGGCGCACTCTCGGTCGCATACGCCAACAGCGTCGGATACAGCCCCGACAGCGTGAGTCCAATACAGAATACACCCACTAGCAACCACAGTCCCGACGCCAACACGAACGTATAGATCGCCGATAGCAAACACAGCCCGCCGAGTCCAAACGCCAACGGCACATACCCAAATCGCTCGGACAACGATCCTGCAACGAATCGTCCGGGAATGTACGCTACTAACAACATACTCAATGAGATCGTCACGAGCGACTCAGAAATCCGGCCAGCCGCATACGTCGTCAGCCAGGTAAACAATCCACCTTCAACACCGGTGGTCAACAAGATCCCAAACGCCATCACCACCACTGCAGGACTCCGACTGATTCGCCGTAGTTCAGAAAGCGTCAACGGATCATCACCACCGCCGGTGACAGATGGCTTCGGGAGATACCAAATGAGAACTGCAAGCGGGATGAAACACACACCGAGTCCAAAGTAGGCAAGTCTCCAATTTTCAAACCAGAGCGCAGCCGCGACCGCAAGCGGACCAAGTGTCGCTCCAACAGCCCACATCATATCGTAGTACCCAAACAGCTGTCCACGTCTGCGAGGGTACAGATGACTCAACAGCGGCCGGTCACTCCCACGTCCAATCCCACTGAATACCCCTCGAAGGACTAACGCTCCAAGAAACAGCCCAAACGATGGTACTAGACCCATCAAGAAGACGCCGAATCCGGTCCCAACAATCCCGAACAGGAGCAATCGTCGAGTATCAACTCGCCCAGCAACAGCACCAACAGCAGCGACGAACACGAGAAATCCAGCTGTTCCCGCGGGTGCGACCATCCCCAGCAGCCATTCGGGCGTGCCGAACTCCGCTCTGAGAGCTGGAATAATCGCACCCTGCATCTGCAGTGTCGCACCTTCGAGTGCCGCAAAGGCGAAGATCGCCAGTGTCCACCAGCGGCGGCTCGTAGACACAGCGGTGGCTTCGGTATCGGTGGCCGTTTCCATGCCTCAACCACTACATCCTAGCGGGAAAATATTTTGTAGATAGTATCATAATCCTCTTTCATGTCCCGAGACTCCCTTCGGGAGCACCTCACGGCCTTCGGACTCTCTACGAAGGAGACCGAAGCGTACCTGGCCATTCTCCAATCAGGTACCGCAACAACCAGCGACGTCTCACGAGGCGCCGGAATCTCGCACGCGTACGTCTACGAACTCGCAACCGAACTCGCAGAACGCGGCCTCATCAGCATCGACGAAACTACAAGTCCAACTCTCCTCCATGCACGCTCACCCGAAGACGCTCTCGGGGGCTTCTCTGACCGCCTCACCCAGATGAGACACGACATTGAGTCACTGTATCAGCACTCAGACACAGCGGATCCAGCTGTTGAGATCGTTCACTCTCGCGTCACCACTCGGAAACGGGTTCGTCGAGTTATCAACCACGCAGATCACGAGGTCGTGCTTACGATTCCCGCCTCCGAATTCACACACCTCCAAGACTCTCTCAGAGACGCTCGAGAACGCGGTGTCACGATCTATCTCCAGCTCGTCGCACCCGTAGAGAAGGTTCCAACGACTACTGACTGGCGCAAGTACGCAACGATCGTCAAATCCTGGGATGCGACCCCTCCAGTCACCGTTGTCGCCGATGAGAAAACCGGCGTAATGGGCGCACACAGTATCCTCTCAGGTCGCCACAGCTCCGCGTACGCGCTCGTGTTCTCCCAACAAGACATCGCAGGCGCGTTTTTTGGAAACGCTATCAGCAACTTCTGGCCAATGGGCGACAACCAGTTTATCGCAGACCCCGACCCTCTGCCGGCAACCTACACCCACGCTCGAACCGCTGTCACCAATGCTGCACTTCACGTCGCCCAGGGGCGATCACTCACTGCAGACGTCACCGTGCAGGCGATCGGATCCGAAGACACAACCACCTACGAACGCGTCCCGGTCGTCGAAATTCATCAAAACATCGTCGGCGACCCAACCAACGAATTTCCAATTGAGAATAATCTCGTCTTCGACACGGCAGATGGGCGCATCGCAACGGGTGGCAGTGACGGCAGTCTCCAACCGTTCTACGAAGGATATGGAATGGTATCGATCACTCTCTACGAACACTCAACTGAAGAGTGAAATCTGGTCACGAGTAGGCGTCGTTGAACTCGCGTTCCAACTCCGAAAAGAGAACTTTAGTCGGCGTGTTGCGGTGCAGCCCGCGGGGATGGCTGCTCGTCAGTGTTCGACTCAAAGTGGTGATCGAAGGGATGTGGCGAACGGAGGGTCGCAATCACACTCCACATCACACCGGTCAGAAGCGACCCGACGGCGGACATGGTCATTCCTAGAGAGAAGAACGTCGTTCCATAGATAATCCCGATGCTCGCTGACGGAAGCGACGTTCCAAGCGGAATACTGGCCGTGGAATCGCGCATGGCCGGAACCAACACGAGCAGTGAGAAGATACTTCCAGCGAGGAAGATAAGATCTTGCCACATTATCGCGTCACTCCCTGCGTGAACTCGATCGAAGAGGGCATTTCAGTCATCAACTGAACTCAGGAGATACGCGTTCTTAAAACTTACTCAAATCTGAGTAAGTACTTTCATGATGGATAGATACAGTTGTGATTTTGTCAATGCCGTATAATCTCCTGAGTGGAGCAGGACACAAATTGGCAGACTGCGTAGGGTCATGGTACACAACAGCAACGTTCGTCGGCAGATTCGTCGTCACAGACATTTCCATCAACGTACGTTACATTAGTTTCGAGATTTTCAAGAATTTCGAGGCACCCGTCGTCTAACACGATACGCTCGTTTAGGTCCACGAATTACTCGTCGACGTCGGCGGAGAGACCACCAACAGGTGTCTGTTCGTGGGCACCGATCTCGTCGAGAACGCGGCCATTCGCCGTCGGCGACACCTCCAACCGGTCGACCGGTCGGAGTGCACCACACAGCTCATCCACAACGCGACGCATCGCAACCTGCGACTGCAACATCGACGGTGGGACGTGGCCGACCGACGCCGACGTGCGCCCGTGACATCGTCGCAAAGCAGGGTGAGAGGCCATATCGAGCGTAGACTCGAACACGTATTTTCAAAATGGACTCAGCAACTGCTTCGGGGGTTGTTCGCGGCTGCGACAACGAGAGGTCTGTCTCGCAGGGACTCTAGTAGTGCTTCAGATCGGCTTCCACAACACAGGAAATTGTGCTTCGAAAAGTCGCCTGTGGATAACTCGAAATTTCGTCGAAATACGCTCTCAAAAGTGGGGTGCCTCTGAGTTGGCTGAGAGTGTGAACACTCTCACCTCAACCACAGCGGGATACACACTAAGAGACAGCACCTAACTAGATTAGGGTGAACTGGTCAGATGTGGTTTCTCTCAAACCAGATACTGCACATCGGATCGCAGAGAGACTCCTAAACCCGGCTGCCAGAAGTTCGACTGAGAGGAAAGCGGACTAACAGGGCGCAAAGTAGCGTCCGTTCGAGTTCATCCGGAGGGATGATCACCTGTTCGAGTGGCTCATATCCTCACACTCTGCGAGATCCAGATACGGACGAACGGCACGAATACCGTCGGAGATGGTAATCAGTTCCTTGTCAGCGTCGTATTCGACCACATCCGCGTGAGTGAGCGCTGAGAGATGGTTGTGGAGTAACCCAACGTAGATTCGATGATAGTGGTCCGTTGTGGGTTCGCCTTCCCAAATGGCGAGTTGTTCGGCTAGCTCACCGAGATGAATTGCTCCGAGTTGTGTGGTCAGATAGTAAAGCGCATACCGGCGTCGCTTGTTCGATAACAGCGAAAAGATCTCCGTCGGCGAAAGATCGGGATTCTCATCTGTAGGGTTGGTGTCGCGTGTTTTGGTAGTCATAAATGTACCTTCTCCGTACCTGCCTACACAACATGGGTCTCCTGTCATCTTTCGCCGCCGACTTCAGCAGTGTACAGTAAGAGCCACAGCCAGCAGACCACATAAATGTTATGTGTCTCACATGTATCATAGGTGCAGACTCTCAACGGAGAACTACAATGCCCCAAATTGATTACCGAAAGTGGTGATATTACTCTTCGATGAAATCTGGGGTGTACTCGGGACGTACCGGCGGTTCTTTGGTGATTTGAATCGACCAATCAGGGAGGTTCGGCGAATCGAGCGTTACCTGCCAACGCCCTTCGAGCGGTACGCCCTGTGCAAACGCCTCTACGAGTAGCGTTTTGAGTGACTGCTCGAACTCCCTGATTGCGGAAATATCGTCTTGTTGTGTGTCCATTATCGTCAGTTATCTGTTCTAGAGTGGCTATTCGGAGGGTCCGCATCGGGGTCTATAGAGAATCTGCCCCTCCTAAGCGATTGGGGGTATAAGAAGGCATCTCTTCGATGTCGCTCCTGACCGGAGTCGAAACCACCGCTTCGCCCGGAAAATCCACGCTGGACCACCTTCCCATGCCCAGGAGTCTAGCTACGACCCCGTCGGCGGGAACGACTCTTCGTGGATGCCGTTGAGAAGCGCCGCCAGCTCTCGTTCCTGATTGGTGTGGGCAAGTTCTGTAAAGAGGTCGTCGCATCTTACTTGACTGAGATATCTCGGTCTCCGACAGACCCTCGTTAGTCGCATCGCTGAGGGAGAGATGTGAGATGCGAGAGGTTCGCCCGTGGATGTTTGCAAGCTGGGACGACCTCCACCGTACACACGACAGCGTCTGCGACATTCCGGAATAAGTGCGATTGTACGAGAAATTGCTCTCCTTGCACACCTAAAAACGCTTACCTGATAGCGCAACTGGTTGTCCGGAACACGTGAATTCAGTATATATACACCCGGAATTTACGGGCCGAGCATTCACACGGATGTAGTTGATACCATCTCACACATGATGAAGCCCCCCCAAAATGCGACCCCAGATCGGGCGTTCGAGTATCACTCTGGTGGGTCACTTGAGACGCTCGTCGCAGAGACGGTGGGCCATCCTCGTCGTCGAATCGTCCTTGCACACCTCATAGAGCAGCAACGACCCGTTCTCCTCGACGACCTCGCCGTGGTGGTCGCGCGCCGAGAGTACGACTCGCCGAGCGACGAGGATGTCGAGGAGGTGCTGACCACACTCTATCATCAGCACCTACCCAAACTCGCAGCGGCTCACATCGTGGAGTACGACGGAGAGGGTGATTGGATTTCGGTCGAACTCACGAAGGAAGCCACGCCGCTGAGAGCCAGCCTCGAAGCAAGCCTCAACGAGGACGTCACCGAGTACTACACGACTTAATTCGAGTCATTGGATAGTGGACCGAGCCTAATTCGGGGGCTGCCGCCGGCGTGCAGATATTGACGGTGCGTCGATTTCGTTATTCGTGTTCCAGTACGAGAGCCGTCGGTTCAGTCGGCATATTGCGGTGCCGCCCGAGCTGACGTCTCATTGGTGTGTGAGTCGAAGTGGTGATCGAAGGGGTGTGGCGATCGAAGGGTTGCGATGACGCTCCACATGACACCAGTCAGGAGCGACCCGGCTGCAGACATAGTCATTCCTAGAGAGAAGAACGTCGTGCCATAGATGATCCCGATACTCGCTGACGGAAGCGACGTTCCAAGCGGAATACTGGCAGTGGAATCGCGGATAGCCGGAACCAACACGAGCAGTGAGAAGATACTTCCAGCGAGGAAGACGAAATCTTGCCACATTATCGCGTCACTCCTAGAGCGGATGTAGTCTGGAAGGGTGTTTTAGTCATCAACTGAACTCAGGAGCCAGACTAGCTTAAAACTTACTCAGTTTTGAGTAAGTTCTTTCGTGAAGGATTCTCCCTCCGAGATTTTGTCTACATATTGTGTAATATTATACACACATAGAGAGAATTTGGCGCAGATTCTGGTGGTCCTTCCCTGTGTCCCTCCGCTCCTGACAATATTACTTCCAATTTTTATTGACTGTAACAAGAGGTGCGGAATAATTTTATCACTAAGCGCCTTGCCATAGAACATGGTGGCCCCACCCCCAGATTACCACTGAGGCGTCACACTGACAAGGGCGATGGCGAATCCACGGGGTCGCCGCATAGGGACGCACCAAGCGACTTGAGGGAAGCGTCAGCATCAGCCGATGTGGAGAATCTACCCGGTTGATTCTCCACTACACCTCTCCCCACATCACCTGCACCCATCGCCCTCGTCGAAAGACAGCGTCGTCCGCTGGCACCCACCTGACGCTGTCTTTTAACGAGAGAAACGAAGCAGACGACGCCGATACACCTTCGAGAGTGACGTGACCGAAAGACGGTAACTGTCTCGAGAAGCCAACGGTGAGTGGAGAAACCGGTTAGCGAGGACCTCTGTGTTCGAGCGCGGTTACGACGATCGCGGCTATTCAGCTCTGTTTAGTCCACACAAAAGACCTATAACTGGTGTGTCAAAGAAACAACTGTCGGGCGTGTTCCGGAGATGTGGTTCTCCGACGCGCCCTGACGACGGCACGTGAGTTGTGACTGTCATCTCACTCACTGCATGGCTCGTCCGCAGTCGGGGGGCTGCGGACGACTTTTAACTCAGAAGTCAGATCCACACACCCACGAGCGACTGTGACAGATGTCCGATGCCTAACGTCGTCCCTCGATGCGTGAGCGGTCTGTAAATCCTCGACTCAGGAGACGAGCGTACTCAGGTACAGAAAACCGAACAGCGTCGCGTTGTACAGTCCGTGGACGAGCGCCGGAACGACGATGTTCTCGGAGAGTTCGTAGATGACGCCGAAGGTGATGGCGGGGATGAGAAGTAATCCGATAGTGACGAGTCGTGCTCCGGCGGCACCCGACAGCGCGAAGTAATGCACCGACGCGAAGACGACGCTCGCGAGCGAGATGGCGACGGCGGGGCCGAATCGCTTGCGGAATCGCCCTTGGACGACGCCGCGGAACAGAATCTCCTCACCGGGACCAATCAGGAGAATCGACCCTGGAATCAGCCACAGCAAGAGCACGGGATTCTCCAAGCCGAGTGCTACACTGTTGTTCGTCGCGCCCTCGATACCCGCAGCCGAGATCGCGTAGCCGACAATGCCGATGAGTGCGAAGACGCTGACGTAGGCGACGAACACTACCAGCAGGTCACGAAGCGAGGGGACACGAGCGGGAATCGTGAACTGCTGTGTCGGTAGCCAACTCCGTTGGCCGACGACTCTCGCAAGCAGCGCCCCGATTCGGTGTCGATACCGCGCGTAGACGATCGCGGTGAGAAAGCAGCCGATTCCCTGCGTCGTCACCAGTCCGACTACTAAGACGAGCGTCGGCGAGAGTTCGGCGACGCCAGAAACCAACACGGTGACGATGACGAGCGCCGCCAGGAGCGTCCCGAAGCCCAGGCCGAACACGCCGAGGACAGTTCCGCTGACGACTGCGGTCACGGCCGAGGCGACCGACCCGTTAGCAGTACCCATCGTCACCCACCTGCGTGTAATCTACGGAGGACATCGACTCACGGTAGGGCCGTCGGCGTCATAAGCGTCCTCGCTTCGATGGACTGAGCGAGACGATTCGCTCGACCGTCTCCAGCGAAACAGGCCGAGCAGACCAATCGACCGAGAAGAGCCGACCGAAACGGGACGGTCCACACCGTGTTATTTGCAGTTGCGCGTCGACTCCACCGTATGTCAGCAGATCTGCTCGTATACGGATCGTACGGCTACATCGGCGCTCTGGTCGCGCAGACCGCGGTCGACGAGGGACTGTCGCCGATCATCGCCGGCCGCCGCACCGAGCGCGTCGAAGAGCAGGCGCTCGAACTCGGCGTCGACTACCGCGTCTTCGCGCTCGAACATCCCGACGTCGTCCGCCGACAGATCGCCGACGTCGACGCGGTGTTGAACTGCGCGGGGCCGTTCTCGCGGACCGCCTCGCAGCTGCGAACCGCGTGTCTGCAAGAGGAAGTCGACTATCTGGATCTCGCGGGTGAGATCGACGTACTGGAGGCGGCCGCAGAGCTGGACCGCGACGCCGAGAAAGCGGCGGTCACGGTCCTGCCGGGCGTCGGCTTCGACGTCGTGCCGACCGACTGTCTGGCCGCCCATCTCGAATCCCGACTCCCCTCGGCGACGTCGTTGACGCTCGCGTTAGAGGGCCTCGGCACGTTCTCGCCGGGAACGCTGAAATCCATCATCGAGGAACTCCCGCAGTCGGGGGTCGTCCGCGAGAACGGGGCGCTGCGGACCGTCCCGGCGGCGTGGAGGACGCGGCAGTTCGACTTCGGCGGCGGCGAGAAGACGGGCGTGACGGTGCCGTGGGGCGACGTTTCGGCGGCGTACTACACGACGGGCATCGAGAACATCGAGGTGTACGCGACCGTGCCGGAGTTCGCCGTCGGCGTGATGCGCCGCACTCGGCCGCTCGTCGCGGCGGCGGCGACACCGCCGGCCCAACGAGTGTTGATGGGCGTCGTCGACGCCGTCGTCTCCGGGCCCACCGCCCAGGAACGCGCCCAGAGCGCGAACCACATCCTCGCCGAGGTCGAAGACGACGAGGGCAACAGGGCCGCGGCGCGACTGAAGACCCCCGACACGTACAACTTCGCCGCCCAGTCAGCGGTCGAGGCGGCGCGTCGCGTCCTCGACGGCGACGTCCCGGCGGGCTTTCAGACGCCTGCCTCCGCGTTCGGGTCGGAGTTCGCCCTCTCGTTCGACGGCGTCGAACGCGAAGACGTCGAGGAGCTCGACAGGGCCGTGCCATCGGTGTAGGTGGACGGCCAAACGGCTCGTCGTTCGGCGTCGACAGTGACGGTCTACGTCACTGCCAGCAGAGTACTATCACATCGTTGAACGGATTCGCGTCGGTTCACAAACTGCTGCAGTTAGCGCCGAGACGACGACTGTTCGCCCCTGAGTCTCATCACTTGACGAATCCCGAAGACGACCACTACCCAAATATCAAATAATTATACATTCAATTGGAGAAAAATCATCAATACATTTATTAACACAATTCGTCCAGCTACAATCGATGTCAAGGTGGCGTGACCCGGTCGCACTCGTTCTCTCGTGTTTTCTTCTCACAGCCGTCGTCAGCGGCCCCGTCGTCGCCGGAGTCGACCTGACCCCCGAAGACCGTTCGTCCGAGGACGGCGCGTCGTTCACGGGTGCGACGGGCAACGTCACCGGTGCGGAGGCGGCGATTCCGACCGACGGTTACGCGCTCCGACCGGGCGTCACGGGGTCGGGAATCCACAAACTCGACGCCCCGACGACGACGCTCACCGTGGAAACGGTCTCGGGACCCGTCCTCGTCACGTACACCCTCCGTATCCCCGAACTGTCGTACAGAACTGATGCGTTCCGCGCGGTCGACCGCAACTCCTCGCGCGAACTGACGCTCGGGCCCGACGACGCCTCAGTCCCCTCGAACCGCCTGGAAGCCGAAACGTACCGAGCGGTCGTCGAGATCGCCGTCCAGGAGGGTGACGGACGACGGGTGCTCGAAAACCGAGAGATCACGATAGCCGTCGCGTAACCATGGCATACACAGTCTCCGACACCGACCACCCGACGGAACGGTACACCGAGTACAAGAACCGACTCCTGACGCTCGTCTTCGGCGACCGCTACGGCCTGTTGTTGTTCGTGAGCGGTCTCGCGTTCTTCGGGTTGTTCTGGCGCGTCGGCTTCTTCATCACCGACAACTACACGGTCGCCAACGGGCTCTACAACGCGGCAAACGGCCACCTCGTCGTCACCGACATCGTCTACGGGCCGCCTTCCGGCGAGACGCCGGGGATGGTCGCCGGCGACGGCGGTCGCTACTCGCGGACCGTCGGTCACATCGTGTTCACGCTGCCGGTAGCGTGGGCGCTGGAAGGACTGGCGTCGGTCGCCGACCTCCGTATCGTACTCACGGGACTGTGGTGCAGTACCGTTCTCGCCGCGGGCGTGCTCCTCGGCCGGATTTTCGAGCGGGAGTCGCTCGGGCGGACGGGCGGCGCTGTCGCCGCCGCCGCGCTCTTCGCCGCCAATCTCTCGGTTGCGACGCAGCTCGACGGTCGGTGGATCGCACACGTCTCGCTGCAGATAACGTCGATGGCCGCCGCTGCACTCACCGCCGTGTTGATCTACCGTCTCGTCTCGCGGACCCACACGTTCCGCGCGGGGGTCACCGCCGGTCTGGTCGTGATACTGGCGACGCCCGTCGGCTTCTGGGCGACGATTCCGAAGCGGCACACGCTGATCGCCGCGCTCGTCGCCGCGACAGTCTACAGTTTCTACCGGAGTCGAGAGACGGCCGAGAGCGGCGAATCACTGCAGTTCCGCGCGCTCGCGTACGTGTTCGTCGGCTTAGCCGCGTGGGTTCACGCCGCCGACGCGCTCATCTTGTTCGTCTCGCTGTTGGTCGTCGACCTCGTGACCGCCCCGTCGAACAGCCGGCGCGAACTCGCGACGATACTGGGCGCGTTCGGGCTCTCGTTGATTCCGTTCTTCGTGACGAACTTCGTTGTTACCGGGAGTCCACTGTTTCCCCCGCGGTTCATGCCCAGATACGAAGCCGTCGACGCGGTCTCGGCCGGGAGCGGCGCGGAGGGGTCGCCGCCGACCGGAACGTCGCAGGACACCGCCACCGGTACGTCGGGGCAGTCCGCAGCGGGCGGGGCGAGCGAAGCGACGACCGGAGACGGAACCACTGCAGAAGCGTCGTCGAGTTCGCCGGGGTCGCTGGTGGCCCCGGTCGTCGCCGTAGTAGAGGCCGCGAGCGCGACGGTCACGAAACTCGTCGATATCCTCACCCGTCACGTCACGAACACGGTCGAGCGGGCCATCGACGTCGACCGACTCACTGCGACGTTCGTCAGAGCGGGCTACATCGAACAGGTCGCGCGGAAAGATTTCGGACAGAGCGCGAACCTGTCGGTGCTCGAAGCGATGCCGCTGTTCGCCGCAGTCGTCTTGCTCCCGAAGGCCGCGCTCCGACGCGTTCGCGCGCACGGACGCGGCGCGCTGTCGGCGACTGACCTCCTCGTCGCGGTGTACGCCGTCGTGCTCACGCTGATGTACCTCCCGCGACTGCCGCTTCACGCCTCCATCACCGTCCGGTATCTTCTGCCGGCGATGCCGCTTCTCGTCTACGCGGTGTTTCGGTTCACCGAGAGCAGAGACCTGCTCCAGTATCCGCGCGCGCTCGGCCTCTCGTACTTCGGGACCGTCGTCATCGGTACGCAGGTCATCCTCACCTACGTTCTCGTATTGGAGGCGAGTATCGGCGAGGCGATGCAGGTTCACGCCCTGCTCAATCTCGTCGCGGCCGTCTGCTTAGCCGTCTGGGTGCTGTTTCACTCGATGGTCCCCGCCCAAGCGCGCGCGGTCGGCGCGGTCGTTCTCGGCTGTGTCTGCGGCCTCACGACGAGTTTCCTGCTGCTCTCGGGGACGATGTACCTCGCGACCGACAGCGGCTACGTCCTGCCGGTAATCGACTGGCTGAACGCGCGTCTGAGTTGGCTTTGAAAAGCGACGGCCGTACGGCGAGGGAGACCGACGACGGAAGTTGATGTTCCATACATTCATTAGGAGTGATGGAAGAGTCTCGCAAGCAACGTATGCAGGGAGCAGACACGGGGGCGAAAGCGACGCCGGGAATCGGAGTCGAGGTGGGCGACGAACGCTGTACGGTCTGCGGTGCCGACGACGGGCTTCGCGTCCATCACATCGACGGGTCGCGCGAGAACACCCGCGCTGAGAACCTCGTCTGGATGTGTGGTGCGTGCCGGCGGCGCGTCGGGGACGACTCGACGCGAGACGACGCGCGGAACGACCACGAATTTCTGCTGCCGGAGGAGCTTACGTCGATGGTCGACAGGGAGTTCGTCCGTCTCGTCTGTGAGTGCAGACGCGACCGCGGGTGGCGACCGGACAGAGCTCGTCACTACGACCCGCTGGTAGTCGCTGACGGCGTCTTCGCTGTCGGTCGGATGGACGCCGAGGCCTTCGAGGAGCGACTCTCGGAGCTCGAACTTCGATAACGCCCGCGACGAGCGCACCATCGCACTCGGAGACGCTCGGCAACGTGGTCTCGTCGTCACTCGAAGCGTTCGTTCGGTACAGAATAATCAGCGAGCTAGAAGGTTGGCAGAAGAGCTTTCATCGTCGCAAGCGACTTAATCGCTATAGCGGAGGTCACCGACCCGTGAACACATTCCTTCGATACACCCTTTGTGCGTTCGTAGTGACCGGCCTCCTTCTCGGGGGCGCGAGCACGAGCGCACTCGCCGACGACGCCTCGGCCGAGTCGACCCCGACAGATTCCCATCAGATCAGCGTGACGGACCTGACGGTGGAAATTACCGATGTCCACCTGACCGGGTCCGGTTTCCCCGAGTTGAGCATCGACGATGCGAGCTACACGATCGATGATGCGACCATCACGACCGACGGCGCGACGGTGTCCATCGACGGCCGCGACCATCAGATCGGCGCTATCGAACTCACCGTCGACAACGTCGGACTCCACCTCGAAAACATCACGATAGAACCGGAGACGGCGGAATAAAACGAGTTACGCCAGGTCGTCTCCGACGCCTGTGTCGGAAAAGAACTCGGACTCGGAGACGCCCGAACGTGGATTCGAGAGGAGACCACCGCGTGAGCATCGCGGCGACGTTCGCAGTGAGGCAGTAGTGCGTTTCAGACCGTCAGCACCGGTGCAGAGGTCGACTGGCGGACGCGGTCGGTGACGCTCTTCGGAGAGAGAAGCCGACGCAGGCCGCTTCGACTCGGTTCGCCCACGACGACGAGGTCGACGCCGTGGTAGTCGGCGTACTTCTCTATCTCCTCGGCCGGCGTGCCGTAGCGCAGTCGTTTCGTAACCGAGAGGTCGCGGTCGGCGGCGGCGTCGCCAATGTCGTCGAGCGCCTTCTCGGCACGCTCCTCGCGCCGCTCGACGACCATGTCCCAGTGGTCGACCGAGGCGTTCATCCGGACGACCGACAGCGCGTCGACGCGCGCGCCGTGGCCGGCCGCCACCGAGAGCGCGACCTCGGCGACGCGTTCGTCCATCTCGGGGCCGACCGCGAGGAGGATGTGTTCGAAGGCACCGTCTTCGTTGGAGGCGTCCGCCGGCGTGGGCTCGGAACGGGGCTCCGCTCTCTGCTCTCCGGTCGCGGTGGACTCGTCAGCGAACACCGAATGTGCTGCCATTACTCACGCTAAGAGGCATAGAAGTATATATTTGTCCAGAAAAGTATTCGAGTCACTTCGATGTTTCACTACACGGCGGATACTCAGCGCCCGGAAGCTATTCACGCCGTGAATACCCTAATCGTATCTCAACAGCTATGCCGGAGGCTGAAAGAGAGGTACTATGACGGACCCGCTCGAGGAGATCGAGTTCCTCGCGCGCTCGCAGAATCGGATCGCCGTCCTGGACGCGGTGGCGAGCGGTCCGCACACGCGGCGCGAGTTAGAGGACGCCGTCGGGGCCTCACAGCCGACGCTCGCGCGGATTCTGCGCGATTTCGAGGAGCGCCACTGGGTCGAGCGGGAGGGGATGCGGTACGACGCGACGGCCTCCGGGGCGTTCGTCGCGGCGAGTTTCACCGACCTCCTCTCGAACGTCGAGACCGAGGTCCACCTCCGACCGGTCGTCCAGTGGCTGCCGACGGCGCATCTCGACGTCGACCTCGCCCGTTTCGACGATGCACGCATCACGCGACCGACGCAGACCACTCCGAACGGGCCGCTGAAACGGGCGCTCGAACTATCGGCGCAGGCGGAGGCGCAGCTGGTCGTCTCCTACGTCCTCAACTACGAGATGCTGGAGACGCTGCACGGAGCCGCCGTCGAGGGAACGCAGTCGCTCCGCGGGGTGCTCTCCCGCGAGACGGTCGAGACGCTCCGCGACGACCCGACTTCGTGGCGGCGGTTCCGCGAGCTACTGAGCTGTGAGAACGTCGCGCTTCGACTCGCCGAGGAGCCGATTCCGTTCGCCGTCGGCGTCGCAGACGAGACGGTGTACTTCTTCCTCAGAGACGGCGACGGGTTGCTGCGGGCGCTGTTGGAATCTACCGATTCCGAGATTCGTGAGTGGGCCGTGCGGGCGGTCAACGACTACTGGAACCGTGGTGTCGGCGTCGACGGTGGAGACGAGTCGTAGTCGAACGCTCGGTACTCGGTGAACTACTCGGTGTGCGTCTCGCTTTCGAGAGTCGGCGAACGCCTCACTCCACGGTGACGCTCTTGGCCAGGTTCCGCGGCTTGTCTATCGACCGCCCGAGCGCGTTCGCTACCCAGTAGGCGACCAACTGCAACTGGACGTTCACGAGAACGGGCGCGGCGCGCGCCGCCCCCGAGGGAACGCGAAGCGACGCGTCGGCGTAGCGCTCCAGTTGGTCGTCGTCGGTGACGGCGATGACCGGCGCGCCTCGGGACTCGACCTCGCGGACGTTGCCGAGCGTCTTCTTCGCGGGCGTGTCCTCGCCGGTGACGACGGCGAAGACGGGCGTATCTTCGGTGACGAGCGCCAACGTCCCGTGTTTCAACTCGCCGGCGGCGAACCCCTCGGCGTGTTCGTACGTAATCTCCTTGAACTTCAGCGCCCCCTCCAGGGCGACGGGGTAGTTCAGCCCCCTACCGATGAAGAAGTAGCCGTCGGCACCGAGATACTCGGCGGCGACTTCCTCGGCCGTCGACTCGTCGAGCACCTGCTGGACTCTCCCCGGCAGGTCCCGAAGCGTCTGCAACACCGCCCGCCGTTCCTCGTTGGAGCGGCGGTCACCCGCGAGATACTCGACGAGCAGGTTCAGCGAGACCAACTGCGAGGAGAACGTCTTCGTCGCCGCGACGCCGATCTCCGGGCCGGCGCGGATGTAGAGCGCGTAGTCGCACTCGCGGGCGGCGGTGCTGCCGACGACGTTCGTCACCGCGAGCGTCTGCGCCCCGCGTGCGCGGGCCTCCCGGAGTGCCGACAGCGTGTCGGCCGTCTCGCCGCTCTGGGTGATGCCGACGACGAGCGAGTCGCCCAGCGGCGGGACGCCCGTCGCGTACTCGCTGGCCAAGAACGCCTGCGCTGGGATGCCGAGCGAGTGGAACAACTGTGCCCCATAGAGTGCTGCGTGGTAGGAGGTGCCGCAGGCGACGAGGTGGACGCTGGGGGGCGTCTCCAATCCATCGAGCTCCGGCAGCGTCACCGTGCCGCGGCGCTCGTCGACGCGCCCGGAGAGACACTGTCGAAGCGCCCGCGGTTGCTCGTGAATCTCCTTGAGCATGTAGTGGTCGTAGCCGCTCTTGCCGGTGTCCTCGACGTTCCAGTCGACCGTCTGGACGGATTTGTCGACGCGGTCGTCCGACCCGTTTCGGACCGTCCACCCCGAGGGCCGAAGCGTCGCAAACTCGCCGTCGTCGAGGTAGACGACGCGGTCGGTGTACGCCAAGAACGCGGGCACGTCGCTGCCGAGGTAGTAACTGTCGTCACCGACGCCCAGCACCAGCGGCGAGTCCTGTCTGGCGGCGAACACCGCCTCCTCGCCGGCGACGACGCAGACGAGCGCGAAACTGCCCGAGAGGCGTTCGACCGCCGCGCGGAACGCCGCCTCCGGCGACGCGCCGGCGGCGAGTTTCTCCTCGACGAGGTGCGGGACGACTTCCGTGTCGGTGTCGCTTCGGAACTCGTGGCCCGACGTCTCCAACTCCTCGCGGAGCTCGTCGTAGTTCTCGATGATGCCGTTGTGGACGACGGCGACGCTGCCGCTGCAGTCGGTGTGCGGATGCGCGTTCGCGTCCGTCGGCGGGCCGTGGGTGCTCCAGCGCGTGTGACCGATACCGACGCGCCCGCCGACCGAGCGCTCCGAGAGCGCCTCGCGGAGCGCGTCGAGTTCGCCCGCCCGCTTGACGACGTCGACGTCGGCGTCGCCGTCCGAGAGCGCGACGCCCGCCGAGTCGTACCCGCGATACTCCAGTTTCGAGAGACCCTCGACCAGGACGTCGAGCGTCTCGTCGCCGCGGCCGACGCAGGCGATGATACCGCACATCAGCGCACCACCTCCGACCCCGGTTCGACGACGCCAGAGACGGTCGTCCCCGTCCGGAGCATGGCGTTCGACCCGACCAGCGTTCCCGGCGCGAGACTCACGTCGCCTTCGGCGTGGACGCGGTCAGCGACGACCGCGCCGAGTCGTTTCCCCTCGTGAATCCGCGTGTCGACTCGGACGTCGCCGGGACCGCCGGTGACGACGCACGCCGGCCCCAACCAGACGGCCTGACCGGTGACGCAGTCGACGACCGTCGAGTTCGGCCCGACGCGGGTGTCCTCGTCGATGATGGAGTCGACGACGACGGCGTTGGACTCGACGGTGGTGTTCTGGCCGACGGCGACGTTCGGGCCGACGACTGCACCCGGGCCGATTTCGGAGTCGGCGGCGACGACGACCGGCGCTTGGAGCGTCGCGTTCTCGTGGACGCGCGCGCCGGAGGCGACCCAGACGCCGTCGCTGTGACACCGGACGCCGGCATCCGTTTTCGCCTCGTAGTCGGCGGACGAGCGGAACACGTTCGTGCCGTCGGCCAGCAACCGGCGCGTCGCCGCCAGCAGGTCCCACGGATACGTCGCGTCGGTCCAGTACCCTTCCGAGAGGACGCCGCGAACCGACGCGTCGCCGTCGACCAGTCGGGCGATGGTGTCCGGAAGCGCCGTCGTCCCGTCGACGGCCGGCGTCTCGCGGATCGACTCGAATATCGTCGACGTGAACGCGTAGACGCCCGCGTTGACGAGGCGGTACCGCCCCTCTCTCGGCTGCTCGACGAGTTCGACGACCTGGTCGCCGTCGAGACGCACCGACCCGTATCTCGACGCTCGTTCGCTCTCGACGACGCAGAGCGTCGCCGCGATGTCCTCACGTTCGTCCTCGGAGTAGGAGTCGTGCATGTCGACGACCGCCCGCACTAACTGCGGTTCGACGACCTGGTCGCCGTTGACGACCAGGAACTCGTCGCCGACGGCGTCGGCCGCTTGCAGCAGCGCGTGGCCGCTCCCCAGTTGTTTCTCCTGGACGTGGTAGGTGACCGGGACGCCCTCGTAGGAGGGGCCGATGTGGTTCTGGACCCGCTCGCGCTTGTAGCCGACGACGACGTGTAGGTCGGTGACTCCTGCGGACAACAGTGCGTCGAAGACGTGTTCGACGATGGGTCGAGTCGCCGCCGGAAGCATCGGCTTCGGGCGGTTTCTCGTCAAGGGGCGGAGACGCCGCCCTTCGCCCGCCGCGAGCACGACGGCCGAGTGAATAGGCATACAAGAGGCGTCCGCAACGAGCGGGATGAACTTTGCTTTCTCTAGAATGTGATGACTGTGCCGAATCGGAGACTGTTCGAGACGTTACCGGTCGCGCGTGACCGACTCACCGGGTTTCGTCGCCGCGCCCTCAGAGAGGACGACGCCCGAGTTGAGACTGGTGTTGATGCCCGTTTTCGCCTCGTCGCCGCAGATGACACCGAGTTTCCGGCGACCCGTCGAGATGCGCTCGCCCTTGACAGTGAGTTTCACGTCCTCGCCGTCGTGGCGGAGGTTCGCCACCTTGGTTCCGGCACCGAAGTTCACGTCGCGGCCGAGGACGCTGTCGCCGACGTAGGAGAGGTGGCCGACCGTCGCCCCCTCCATGAACACGCTGTTTTTCACCTCGACGGCGTGGCCGACCGTCGCGTCCTCGCCGACGACGGTCGCGCCGCGGACGTAGGCGTTCGGGCCGACCGACGCGCCCGAGCGGATCAGCGCCGGCCCCTCGATGACGACGCCGGCGTCGACTTCCGCGCCCTCCTCGACGACGACGTCGCCGCGGAGGTCCGCGCCGCCGTGGACCTCGCCGCGGATGTCGCGTTCGAGTTCGCCGACTTTCCACTCGTTGGCCGCGAGCAGCTCCCACGGGCGACCCACGTCGAGCCACCGGTCGAACGGCACGTCGGTCACGTCGCTCTCCTCGCAGGCGCGGGCCAGCACGTCGGTGAGTTCGAGTTCGCCGCGCTCGCTCGTCTCGACGTCGAGCCAGTTCTGCGCCTCCGCCGGGAAGACGTACGCACCGGTGTTGATGCGGTCCGACGGCGGGTTCTCGGGTTTCTCGATGACGCCGTGGACGAACCCGTCGCGGATGTCGAGAACGCCGTACTCGCTGGGGTTGTCGACCCGGTAGGAGCCGACCGCGGGACCGTCGCTGTACAGCTCTTCGAGCGACGGGTGGTCGTAGAGCGCGTCGCCGTTGAGCACGGCGAACGGGCCGGGGTCGAGGTTCTCGGCACCGGCGCGAACCGCGTCGGCCGTGCCGCGCTGCTCCTCCTGGACGGCGAACTCGACGGGGACGCCGGCGTACTCCGCGCCGAAGTACTCTCTCACCTCGTCGGCCTCGTAGCCGACGATGAGGACGAGTTTGGACGCTCCGGCGGCGACGGCGGCGTCCGCGGTGTGGGCGACGAGCGGTCGGTCGGCGACCGGCAGCATGGGCTTGGGACGGCTCTCCGTGAGGGGCCGCATCCGCGTCCCCTGCCCGGCGGCGAGCACGAGCGTTTGCATATACACCCACGCACACCGACCAGCAAGATATGAATTCCGACTCCGGATATGCGAATCTTACCCACGGCGGGCCGAGACACCGGGCTTTCGAATGCTGCGCCGAGTGGCCGAGAAGGCGACGCTAAGCGACGCTCAGAGCGTGACGACGAGCCCGCCGACGAGCGCGAGCCCACCGAGACCGACGCAGACCGCCCAGAAGGAGACCCGGCGGACGACGCGCATCAGCGCGTCGATAGAGAGATAGCCGACGACGGCCGCCGTGACGAGCGCGACGGACGCCTCTTGGACCGTCACGCCCGCGAGTCCGCCGTCGAGCGCCGCGAGCAGGCCGCCGCCGAGCGCCGCCGGAATCGAGAGCAAAAACGACAGGCGGAACGAGTCGGGACCGTCGTGCCCGCGGAACAGCAGCGCGCTCGCGGTGACGCCCGAGCGGGAGACGCCCGGCAGGATGGCGAGTCCCTGGAGGCCACCGACGAGGACGGCGTCGACGAGGTCCGGCGCGTCGCGGCCCCCGAGGTCGAAGCCGTCGGCGACGCGCTGAATCAGTCCCGTCGCCACGAGGAGAACGCCGACGAGTGCGACGAACGCGCCGCCGGCGAGCGCCGAGATCGCCGCTTCGAGGAGGAGATACGCACAGATTCCGACGACGCCGGACGCGAGCGTCGCGATAGCGAGAAACGAGAGCGTCGCCGTTTCGGAGAACGCCGTCGACGGCCGCCACGACGGGAGCGCAGAGAGCGTCTCGCGGAGTTCGTCGCGGTAGTACGCCGTCGCGGAGACGGCGGTGCCGACGTGCAGGAAGAGCGCGAACTGGACGGCTTGCGTCGGATCGCTGCCGACCGCCGAGAGCGCGAGCGCGAGATTCCCCTCGCTGGAGATGGGTAGCCACTCGAAGATACCCTGGACGAAGCCAGCGAGCAGTGCGATGAGAAGCTCACGGTCCATGGACTATGCGACGAGACGGAGTACATGAGCGTTGTCGTTTGCGGACGGCGTACCGTCGAAGCGTCTATCCACCGAACGGCCGTAGCCGACGACGATGCTTCCCTGGGGCCACGCCGCGCTCGGCTATCTGCTGTACTCGTACGGACTCCGCTTCCGCCGCACCGGCCCGCCGTCGGGACTGGCGGCGATGTGCGCACTCGCCGTCGGCACGCAGTTTCCCGACTTAGTGGACAAACCGCTCTCGTGGACGTTTCAGGTGCTGCCGGGAGGGCGAACGCTCGCACACACCCTGTTCGTCGCCGTTCCGCTGCTTCTCGCTGTCGGCGTCGTCACCCGCCGAATCGGCCACCGGCGCGTCGGCGAGGCGTTCGCCGTCGGCTACAGCTCGCATCTGCTCGGCGACGTGCTCTGGCAACTCAGCCAGGGGAACGTCCGAGTGTTGGCCTTCCTCGTCTGGCCGCTGATTCCGGTCGACGAACCCGAGTACAGCTACGGTATCGTCGAGTTCTTCTTCCAGCTAGAGCTGACCTCTGGAGTCGCCTTCGGTCTCGTCGTGACGGGGGTCGGTCTCGTCCGGTGGTGGCGCGACGGCGCACCGCCGCTCTCGTCGCTCGGAGTCGAAATCGCACGCACCGCCGGGGGCTCGTCCGGCGGACGTGAGTGACCGAGAGCGCACCTCAGGACTCGGAGCGAAACACCCAGAACTCGCTGCCGACGAAGTTCAGCACGCCGCTGAAGGCGGTTGCGAGCGCGAGTGCGGCGAAGGTGCCCACGACGAGGCCGAACAGCCACAGTCCCGCCAGATAGACGACGAAGCCGACCGAGTACACCGAGAGGTGCCGGGCGTACCCCCGTAGATACCCCTGTTCGGTGTCGTCGAAGGTGAACCAGCGGTTCAGGTTGTAGCTGGACACGTTGGCGATCAGCCACGAGAGCGACCCGGCCACCACGTACCACAACAGCGGCGTGATGAGCGCGAACACCACCACGTTGACGACAAAACTGGACATGCCGACGAGACCGAACTTGCCGAGACGTGTCAGTCGTTCTCGGGTCTCCGGCGTTCGCACGGTCCGTCCGGTGTCTGTGTTCATACTGTGGGAACCATCCATACTGTGGGGAACAGCGCGTGTCGACAGTGTCGGTCGCGTCGACCCTTCGTCTGTGGCCGCAGTAGCGACTCGACACTTGTAACTGTGTTCTCATTCGCCTTCGAAAGTCAGCGAGAAGCGAACGTCGTCGAACGCTCTATCAGAGGGACTAAACGCGTAATTCGGGGGGATGCGAACGCTCGCTTGGCGCTCGGTCGACTACCAGGCGTACTCCTCGCGCGGGTCCACGTCGTCGCGTTCGCGGTCGAACACGTGCTCGCCGTCGACGAAGACGTGCTGCGTGCTCGACTCGATCTCGTAGAACGGGCCGTCCCAGACGGCGATGTCGGCGTCGGTGCCGACGTCGAGGGTGCCGACGCGGTCCTCGATGCCGAGGATTTCCGCGGCGTTCCGGGTGACGGTGTCGAGCGCCGCCTCCTCGGGGAGGCCGGCGCGCACCGCGAGGCCGACACAGACGTCGAGGTGTTGCTGCGGGAGGACAGGGGCGTCGGTCTGAATAGCGACTTTCACGCCCGCGTCGTGGAGGATACCCGGCGACTCGAACGTGATGTTTCTGAGTTCGTACTTCGCGCCCGAGTACAGCGACGGCCCGCAGACGGCGGGGACGTCGCGCTCGACGAACTCGTCGGCGATGAGGTGGCCCTCGGTGGCGTGTTCGATGGAGAGGTCCTCGATTCCGAACTCGTCGGCGATGCGGAACACCGTCATGATGTCGTCGGCGCGGTGGGCGTGCACTCGGAGGGGGAGGTCGCCCTCGACGACCCGGCCGAGGTTCTCCAGTCCCAAATCACGGTCGAACGGATCGCCCTCTTCGCGGGCCTTCGTGCGCCGGGCGACGTAGTCCTCGGCGTCCATCAGCGCCTGCCGCAGCGTCGCGGCGACGCCCGGCCGCGTCGAGGGTTGGCGGTCCTTTCGCTCGCCGTGGAACCGTTTGGGGTTCTCGCCCATCGCGGCTTTCATGCCGTCCTCTCTGATGAGCATCTCGTCGGCGGTGAGGCCGTAGGTCTTCATCGAGCAGATGACGCCGCCGACGACGTTCCCGGAGCCCATCCGCGCGGAGACGCTCGTCACGCCGTTCTGGAAGGCGTGTTTCAGTTCCTCGTCGCGCGGGTGGAAGCCGTCGAGGGCGCTGACGTGCGGCGTCACCGAGTCGGTCCCCTCGTTGAAGTCGCCGTCCTCGGGTTCGCCCCACTCGGCCATCCCGGCGTGGCTGTGCGCGTCGACGAGTCCCGGCGTGACGTGCGCGCCGCCGACGTCGAGTTCCTCGGCGTCCTCCGGTGCCTCGACGTCGCCGACGCCGGCGATTTTGCCGTCTGCGATGAGGATGTCGCCTTCGACGGTACCCTCGTCGGTCACCGTGTGAATCGTCGCGTTGCGGATGACTGTCACGGTCATATTCGGTGATGTGCGTACGCCTAACAAAGCGTTTCGATTCGAAATATGTCAATCGACAGTTCGACGGAGGGCCGGTACCGAAACCGGAGCCAGGGGGCGAGCGGGATCGGAAGCGCGCGATAGCGAGTTCACGAACGGTATCGCCGAGCTTCTTTCGCGGTCCTCGTCGTACGTCGTCTCGGATGAGCGCCTACGACGTCGCCCTCATAATCGTCGCGCTCGCGCTCCTCGGAGCGGTCGCGTTACCCCGCCTCCTCGAGGACCGGCCGCTCTCGTTTCCGATGATCTACGTCGGGTTCGGGGTCGTCCTCTTTTCGTTGCCCGGCGTTCCGGCCGTCGACCCCGTCGGCAACGCCGCCGTCACGGAGCGACTCACCGAACTGGTGATCGTCGTCTCGCTGATGGGGGCTGGGCTGAAGCTCGACCGGCCGTTCGACTGGCGCTCGTGGAGTTCGACGTGGCGACTGCTCGGAGTCGCGCTGCCGCTCACCATCGTGGCCGTGGCCCTCCTGGCGTGGGGCGTTCTCGGACTCCTCCCGGCGACGGCAATTTTGCTGGGGGCGGTCGTCGCGCCGACCGACCCCGTCCTCGCCGCCGACATCGGGGCGGGGGCACCGCTCACCGAACTCGAGGAGGAGGACGCACCCGAACACGAGTGGGGAACCGTCCAGTTCGCGCTCACCTCCGAAGCGGGCCTCAACGACGGACTGGCGTTTCCGTTTACCAATCTGGCCATCGCCGTCGCCGCCGCGGCGCTCGGGGCCGAAGAAGCGTGGCTCCTCGACTGGGTGCTCGTCGACGTCTTCTACAAAATCGGCGCGGGAATCGCCGTCGGCTACCTCGTCGGCGAGCTGATGGCGCGGACGGTGTTCCGCGCCCCGGCGACGCTTCGTCTCGCGGAGGTAACCGCAGGTGCCGAGGCGCTGGCGACGACGTTACTCGCGTACGGAGTGACCGAACTCGTGGGCGGCTACGGCTTCATCGCGGTGTTCGTCGCCGCGCTCGCGCTCCGACACTTCGAGTGGGAGCACGACTACTACCGCGAACTGCACGACTTCGCCGTGATGGTCGAACGACTCCTGTTGGCGACGGTCCTCGTGCTCTTCGGCGGCGCGCTCGCCGGCGGCCTCCTCGCGCCGTTGACGCTCCCGCTCGCGTTACTCGGTCTCTCGCTCGTGTTGGTGATTCGACCGCTCGCGGGCGCAGCCGCGTTCGCTGGCTCGGCCGCGCCGCCGGCCGAGCGCGCCGTCGTCTCCGTCTTCGGTATCCGCGGTATCGGCTCGTTCTACTACCTCTCGTACGCGCTGGCGCACGCCTCGTTTCGCCAGCGAGAACTCGTCGTCGTCGCGAACTCGCTTTGGGCGTTCGTTGGCTTCGTCGTCCTCGTCTCCGTCGTCGTCCACGGAGTGAGCGCCAGCCCCGTGATGGAGTCGCTCGACCGCCTGCGCGGTCGAGCGGCAGAAACAGAGAGCGAGTGACGGGGTGCCCGACGCGAAGCGCTACGCTCTGGCCAGAAGCACCGGAATCTCGACGGAGCGGACGACGCGGTCGGTCGTACTCCCGAGGATCCGTTCGGCGAGACCGGAGCGCCCCGTCGCTCCGATCGCGACGAGGTCGACGTCGTGCTCCTCGACGTAGTCGACGATGGCCGAGTCGGGGTCGCCCTCGAGAATGACACGTTCGTAGTCGACGCCGGCGTCCTCCGCGCGCGACACGGCCTCGTCGAGTGCGTCGTCGGCCTGCTGTTCGAGCGTGTCCGAGAGCTGTTGTGCGACCTGCCCAGAGGCCGCCGCCGACATCTCCGTCCCCACGTCGATGACGTGCAGGAAGTGGATCGTCGCGTCCTGCGGCGCGGCGATTTCGAGCGCCTCGTCGACGGCGGCCAGACTCGCGTCGCTCCCGTCTGTCGGAACGAGGATGGTGTCGTGCATCTCTTGGGGAGGTACCGGAGCCAGACTGAAAAGCAAGGGGTCGGAAGCGACCGAGCGGGCGAACAGTGTCCCGAAGAGACGCTTACGCGAGGACGACCTGCTCCGGCGCGGGTGCACCGTTCAGTTCCCACCGAATCAAGTCGTAGTGATAGCTCAACTCCGCCGCATTCTGGTACTCGCCGTCGGTCTCCGAAATCGTATAGGTGTGCTCGACGGTCCGGTCCTCGTAGACCGGCTCTCGCGTTTCGTCGAGTTCGTAGCCCGGCTTAACGACACCGACAATAACGATGAGGGCGTATCGGTCGAAGTCGTCGACTCTCGGGAGTTCTTTGTCGTTTATGGTCGGCCAGTTCTCCCACTTGAGGTTCGAGTCTGTGTCTTCGGAGTTCACGAGATACGCCCACAGCGTGCCATGACCGTCGCTCAGCGACGGTTGGCCGTCGACGAACGGCCACTGTTTGTTTCCTGTGCCGGACTTGCGAGTCACCTTCGGTTCGTTCCCGAGACCGAGAACTTCGTACACGCCAACTCCGCCGCCGAGAAGCGATGCGGCGATACCGAGTCGGAGAGCTGTTCGGCGGGGGACTTGCTTCATGACTGCGCGTCTGTTCGGAGTAGCGACAGATAAAATAGACTCCTCGTCGCGGACGCTCGTCAGTCTGTCAGTCCGTAGCCGCGCTTGAACAGCACGGTGTTGACGCCGACCATCGCCGCCGCCATCAGCGTCAGTACCCCGAGCGAGAGATTCGGGTTGACCTCCGAGGTGCCCAAGAAACCGTAGCGGACGCCGTCGACCATGTAGAACATCGGATTCAGGAGCGTCGCAGTCTGCAGCGGTCCCTCGGGGAGGTTTTCCAGCGCGTAGAACACGCCGCCGAAGAACACCAGGGGTCTGAGGATGAACTGGTTCATCATCGTCAGGTCGTCGAAGTCGTCGGCCCAGAGGCCGCCGACGATGCCGAAACTGGCGAACAGCACCGTGACGACGACGGCGAAGGCAACGAGATACAGCGGCCGTTCGACGCCGACGCTCGTGAACACCGCGCCGACCGCCGAGATGATGACGCCGACGATGACGCCGCGGAGCGCGCTCGAAATCGTGTACGCCCACACCATCTGCGAGTACGACAGCGGCGAGGTGAGCGTCTCGTGGATGTACTCGTTCCACCGACCGTGGAAGATGGAGAACGAGCCGTTCTCGAAGGCGTTCGAGATGGCTCCCAGCACCACGAGGCCGGGCAAGATGAACAGGATGTACGGGACGCCCGCGATTTGGCCCACCCGGTCGCCGAGGATGACGCCGAACACCGAGAAGTACAGGACGTTCGTGATGAGCGGCGGGACGAACGTGTTCCGGGGACGCCGAACGAACCGCAGAATCTCGCGGCGCGTCAGCGTCTTGAATCCCGTCGGGAACACCGCCATCAGCGGTCACCTCCTGTCCCGCCGGACGCGCCCGGAGCCGCCGCGGCCGCCCGTTCCGGCTCTTTCTCCCCGTCGTCGCCGACGGTCTCCTCGCCGCGCGTCATCTCGACAAACACCTCTTCGAGCGACGTGCGAGAGATTTCGAGATCGAGTATCTCGAAGCCCTCGCGGTCGAGTTCGCGGACGACGTCCGGCGCGACCAGTCCGCCCTGTCGCGCGGTGACGACGAGGCGGTCGCCTTCGAGCGCAACGTCCTCGACGTTCCCCGCTCCGGCGGCGAGCGTCGGTGCCTCGGCGGGCGGGTTGCGCAGTTGGATCTCGATGCGGTCCGCGCCGCGGTCCATTAGGTCCTCGGGGCTGTCGACGGCGACGATGCTCCCGGCGTCGAGAATCGCCACCTCGTCACAGAGGCGTTCGGCCTCCTCGATGTAGTGAGTCGTGAGCAGAATCGTCGTTCCCTGGTCGTTGAGTTCGGTGATGAGCTCCCAGAGGTCGTGGCGGAGTTGGACGTCGACGCCCGCGGTCGGTTCGTCGAGGATGAGTAAGTCGGGGTCGGTGATGAGCGCCCGCGCCAGCACGAACCGCCGTTTCATCCCACCCGAGAGCCAGTCGAAGCGCGTGTCGCGTTTCTCGTAGATGCCGACGCGCTTGAGCACCTCGTCGGCGCGCTCGCGCGCCTCGTCGGCGGGGATACCGTGGTAGCCGGCCTTGTGTTCCAGCACCTCCCGGATGGGGAAGAAGCGGTCGACGTTGAACTCCTGCGGAGCGAGACCGATGGCGTCTCTCGCCTCGCGGTAGTCCGCTTCGACGTCGTGGCCGAACACTTCCGCGGTGCCGCCGCTCTTGCGGACGAGCCCGACGAGAATCGAGATGAACGTCGTCTTTCCCGCGCCGTTTGGGCCCAACAGACCGAAAAACGAGCCCTCGGGCACGGTGAGCGACACCCCGTCGAGCGCCTGTACTCCCTCGTACCGCTTCCGCAGGTCGCGGACTTCGATGGCGGCAGTCATTGTCGGTCGTCGGCGACGAACGGGATTAAGGACAGCGAACGAGGAAGCAACGATGTATGCTATCGTCGCTCACGAAACGAGTGAGGGTGACGGTGTGTCGTAGAGGGGTGTGTCGAAGAGAGGGTGCGTCAGCGAAGACAGCGAAAATCAGCGGTGGGCGAGAGTCCAGCGTCGGTGTGGCTCACCGACGCCAGTCGTTCTGAAGTCGATTATTCGAGGTGATGGTACTCCAGTTCGTGACCTTCGTCGATAGCCCGCTGAACCGCTTCGCTCGGCAGACCGACGGCGCGGGTTCGGAGTTCCATGCCGGTGTCGGCGCGGTGGACGAGGACGTTCTTGCGCCACTCGTCGCGTTTCTCGGGGTAGTCGGTTCGGTAGTGCGCCCCGCGCGACTCCGTGCGGCGAAGCGCCGACCGGAGGACGCCTTCGGCGACGACGAGCATGAACGAGAGGTCGACGGCGTCCTCGAAGGCGCGACTCGTTCGGTCGCCGTCGAGGCAAAGGTCGGCCGTCTTTTCACTGACTGCGGCGAGTTTCTCCAATCCGTCGTCCAGCGATTCCCCGTCGCGCAAGATGCCCGCGTGGTCTTCCATCAGCGCGCGGAGTTCGGCGAGCAACTCGGCGGGTGGCGTGTCGCCGTCGCTCTCGGTGAGTTCTGCGAGCGCGCGGAACTCGCGTTCGGCGAGCGTCCGCATCCCGGCGGGCAGTGACGGGTCGGCGTCGTTCGCATCCGCGAACGCGTCGGCGACGTGCTCGCCGACAAGTTTGCCGATGGCGACCGTCTCCGCGAGCGAGTTGCCACCGAGTCGATTCGCGCCGTGGACGCCCGCGACGGTCTCACCGACCGCGTAGAGGCGCTCGATGCGCGTCTTCCCCGTCCGGAAGTCGATGTCGACGCCGCCCATCGAGTAGTGCGCCGTCGGCGCGACTTCGACCGCCTCCTCGGCGAGGTCGATTCCCAGGCTCTGAAAGCGTTCGTACATCTTCGGCAGTCGCTCCTCGATGAACTCGCGCTCGCGGTGTGAGATGTCGAGGTAGACGCCGTCGTTCTCGGTACCGCGGCCCTCTCTGACCTCCTGGGCGATGGCGCGGGCGACCACATCGCGGGCGTCGAGTTCCATCTGTGTCGGCGAGTACTCCTCCATGAAGCGCTCGCCTCCGGGAGAGTCACCCTCTCCCGTGCTCCCGCTCGCTTCGTTCGCGGGAACCTCGGCGTTAAGCAGTCGCCCGCCCTCGCCGCGGACCGCCTCGGTGACGAGACGGCCCGACCAATTCTCGTCCCAGTCGGGGTCCTGAACCATCCCCGTCGGGTGGAACTGGACGAACTCCAGGTCGAGCAAGTCCGCGCCGGCCCCGTAGGCCAGCGCCGGCCCGTCACCGTTGTTCTCCTCGTCGCGCGAGGAGTGGCGGTCGTACAGCGCCGAGTAGCCACCCGCGGCGAGCACGACGTGGTTCGCCTCGAAGAGGATGAAGTGACCGTCCTCCATGTCGTAGGCGACCGCACCGTAAACGCGCGAACCGTCCGACAGCAGGCGCGTCACCATCACGTTCTCGCGGTACGGGATTTCGAGCTCTCGGGCCTTGGAGACGAGCGTCTCCAGCATCGCCTCGCCGGTCCGGTCGCCGACGAAGCAGGTTCGTCGAAACGACTGCGCGCCGAAGTAGCGCTGGTCGATTTTGCCGTCCTCGGTCCGGTTGAACGGCATGCCCCACTCGTCGAGTTCGCCGATGCGGTCGGGCATCTGTTTCGCCGTCAGCTCGACCGCATTGGGGTCGTTGACGAAGTGGCCTTCGTCGTAGGTGTCGGCGGCGTGGATTCGCCAGTCGTCCTCTTCGTCGAGGCTCCCCAGCGCCGCGTTGATGCCGCCGGCGGCCCACGTCGTGTGCGCGTCGCCGTGCGGCCGCTTCCCGATGACGAGGCTCTCGACGCCGCGTTCGGCCAGTTCGATGGCCGTCCGCGCGCCCGCGGCCCCCGCGCCGATGACCAGCACGGGCACGCGTACTTCCTCGTACTCGGGGACGTCGCCGTCCGCGTCGGACGGGTCCGTCGGAGGTGTTGGAATCATGATATCTCTCCGACTGTCTGTAGGGGCCGACCGCGCCTAAGCCCTTCGCGCGCAGGCGCGAGAGTCGGGAAGTGGCACGAGTCACAATACGAACTCCGTGCGGGATCGGAATTTTATGGTAACTTGTGGCATACATCGATAACGTTTATGTATTGACCGCGTGACGTGTCTCGTAAGCGCCCGCAGAAGCGGGCACGGTGAACGATGCTCAGCCAAACCCAGCACACCACGTCGCCCGCTCCCGCCACAGAGCGGACGCTGCTTGGTGTGTCCGCCGGCAACTGCGCCGGAACTGGGTCTGGCCCATCCAAGCCGTACGGTCGGTTCGACTCCGTCATCGCGTAAGCACGCGACGCCTCCGGCGTCTGCGTACCCTGCGCGGTCGTCGGAGTCGAACCCCACGGTTCATTCTCCGGCGATTTCAGACGGCAGCGACGCGCGCGTCTCGTTCGGACCCGTCGCCCCGCGCGGCGGACTCTCCGACGACTCACCACGCGCCTCGCTCGCCGTCGTGACGAGTCGTTTTCGACCGAAGCCACCGCGTCGCGCGGTGGGGTCGGTAGCTCAAGCGGCAGAGCGGTCCGCGGACAGGTGAGGAATCGACTCCCTCCCGACCCCCTCATGTCAGTGCAGAAACTGCCCCCCGTGTCGGCTGACGCCGACCTGACGGTGTTCGTCTCGCGGGACGCCTCCGGTGACCTCCGGACGGCCGTCCGCGAGCGACTGCGAAAGCTAGACGGCGTGACGAGCGTCGACGAGTTCGAACTCCGCGGCCTCCAACCCGGTCTGAACGACCTGACGGTCGAGGTCCGCACGACGCTCGTCGTCGAACTCGACGCGGACGCCGACGAGGGCGCGGCGGCCCGTCGAGACGCCGCCGCACTGGAAGCCCAGTTACTGGACAGTTTCGGCGTCAAACAGGCGTCGGTCGCCTCGGAGGTGCGCGATGTCCGCGACGCGTGAGTGCGCTCCCGTCCTCGGCGCGCACTCTCCGCGGTCCACTGGTGGGACACGCCGGTCGGCACCGGCGGAGGTGGGTTCGACTCCCATCGGAGAGCCTTCTCCGTATCTCCGACCGCGACGCCGCGTCTCCCCCTGCGTCGACCGCCGAGACGTTTTGCCGTTCGCCGCTGAACGGGTGATGTGCGCGATTCGGAGGAGACAGACCACACCGAGGTAGTCGAGACGGCGAGCGGCGCAGACAGCCCAGACAGTGCGACCGGCCTCGAATCGGCGGGGCGAGTCGCCGAACGCGCGGAAACGCTCCAGCGGCTACGACGCCTCGGTCGCCTCCTCGACAACTCGATCCACATCCCTGGGACGAGCTACCGAATCGGCCTCGACCCGATAGTGGGCCTGGTTCCCGTCGTCGGCGACGTGCCCATCACCGCGGTGTCGGCGTACATCGTCGCCGAGGCCGCCTATCTGGGCGTGCCGAAGGTGACGGTGCTTCGGATGCTGTTCAACCTCGCCGTCGACGCCGTCGTCGGCTCGGTTCCGGTCGTCGGCGACGTATTTGATGCAGCCTGGAAGGCGAACGCCAGAAACGTCGCACTCGCGGAAGCGCGCCGCGACGACCCGCGGGCAGGAGCGAGAGACCGGCGGTTCTTCACGGTCGTCGTCGGAGGCCTGTTCGTCCTGCTGCTCGTACTGGGCGCGGCGTCGACGCTGGCGGTGCTGTGGTTGGTCGGGCGACTCTTCTAAAACTCGGCAACCCGATCAGACCCGTCTCAGTCGTCGCCGAACGCCGCTTCACGACGCGCGCTGCTGTCGGGGATGTAGACGTTCTCGGCGTCGTAACCGCGACCGATGTGCGCCTGCACCCGGACCACCTCGTCGAAGGCGTCGCCGCCCTTCAGGAGCGCGAAGCCGCCGACGATGAGCGCGAAGCCCGCGACGGTGTCGGCGGCGAGCGACTCGCCGAGTATCGCCCACCCGACGAGCGCGGTGACGACGGGGACGACGTACTTCACGAGGCTGATCTCGACGGCGCCGAGCTGGGCGAGCAGGTCGAAGTAGAGCACGTAGCCGACGGCGCTGGAGACGAGCGAGAGATACGCGAGCGCGGCGAACGCGGTCGGCGTCCACGTCACCGACAACGGCGGCGTCTCGCCGAGCAGCCCGCTGACCGCGTGGAGGAACGCCGCACCGACGAGCATCATCCACGCCTGCGTCGGTACCAGAGACAGCGGCGCGTCGTAGCGCTCGGTCAGGACGGTACCGAGCGCGAAGCTCAGCGCCGCCAGCGCGAGCAGGACGACGCCGAGGAGGTCGCCGCCGAGCGTGCTCCCGCCGGTAGCGACGACGACGACGCCCGCCAGACCGAGGAGAACGCCGACGACGCCTCGGCGGTCGAGCGCCTCGTCGGGGAGCAGGAAGCGGGCGAAAAGCGGCGTCAGCACGGGCGCGGTGCTGGCGACGATAGCGGCGATGGAGCCGCCGACGTAGCGCTGGCCCGAGAAGAGAAACGCGAAGTTCAGTCCGATGACTAACAGGCCGCCGACGGCGACGAGTCGCCACTCGTCGAGCGTGCGCGGCCGCCAGCGGTCGCTGCGGGCGAGCGCGAAGGCGAACAGCGCCGCGCCCGCGACGTCGTAGCGGAGCGCGGCGAACAGCACCGGCGGCAGCGTCGCCAGACCGGCGTCGATTGCGACGTAGGCAGTACCCCAGATGACCGAGAGCGTTAGGAACAACGCGAGATTTCGATAGCGGCTCATTCCGATAGGTGGTGGCGGGCGTAGCGGACGGGGGCACAAGAAGCTTCTCGCAGCCGTGGTACCGCGGTTCATCCGGGACCGTGATACATCCTGAACGACCGTTCGAGTCGCCGGGCGGTCACCGGAGGCGCCCGCCGGAACCGGTCGGCCGCCGAATAGCAAGACGGAAAGGAGCGCCGACACGAGTACACGCCATGGGAATCCTCGACGACGCGCGCGCGCTGACCGAGGGCGGGCCGCTCTGCGACGCCTGTCTGGGCCGGGTGTTCGCCGACCGAAGCTACGGACTCACCAACGGCGAACGCGGCCGGTCGCTCCGCGTCGCCGCGGCGCTGGAAGACGACGAAGAACCCGAGGACGTCGACCCCGCCGACTGCTGGGTCTGTGAGGGACTCTGCGGACAGTTCGACGAGTGGGCCGAACGCGCCGCCGCGACAGTTGAGGGCGAGCGGAGCGAGCGCGATGCTCGCGGGAGCGCGTCCCGCGGTGTCGACGGCAGCGAGGGCGAAGCCGTCGAGTTCGAGACGTATCAGGTCGGCACCCGAACGCCGCCGCTCGTCGAGGAGAACGAGGCGTTGCTTCGAGAGATGGCCGGTCTCCCGGAGGACGCCGGGGAGCCGTTCAAGTCGGAGTTCAACCGCGAGGTCGGCAAGCGCGTCGGCCGCCTCACCGATACCGTCGTCGACTTTCGGCGACCCGACGTCCAGTTCGTCCTCGACATCGAGTCGGACACCGTCGAGACGGAGGTGAACTCGGCGTTCGTCTACGGCCGCTATCGGAAACTCGTCCGCGACATCCCGCAGACGGAGTGGCCGTGCCGCGAGTGCGACGGCAGCGGCCGACAGGGGAGACAGCCCTGCGACCACTGCGGCGGTAGCGGCTACCTCTACGAGGACAGCGTCGAGGGACTGAGCGCACCCGTCGTCTTGGACGTGATGGACGGCGTCGAAGCGCTGTTTCACGGCGCAGGCCGCGAGGACGTCGACGCGCTGATGCTCGGGACGGGTCGACCGTTCGTCATCGAGGTGAAGGAACCGCGACGCCGCGACGTCGACGTCGACCGTCTCGAAGGCGACATCAACGCCTTCGCCGGCGGAAAAGTCGAAGTCGAGGGGCTTCGCCTCGCCGAACACGGCATGGTCGAACGGGTGAAGGGGCTGGACGCGAGCAAGACCTACCGCGCCGAAGTCGAGTTCGACGCCGACGTGAGCGAAGAGGCGCTCTCGGAGGCCGTCGAGACGCTCGTCGGAGCGACTATCGAACAGTACACGCCCCAGCGGGTCGACCACCGACGCGCGAACCTCACCCGGACGCGCCACGTCTACGACGCGAGCGCCGAGCGCGTCGACGACCGCCACGCGACGGTCGAAATCCACGGCGAGGGCGGCCTCTACATCAAGGAACTCGTCTCCGGCGACGACGGCCGGACCGAACCCAGTCTGGCCGAACTGCTCGGCGTCTCCGCCGTCGTCACCGCCCTGGACGTGCTGGCCGTCGAGGGCGAGGACGAACCGTTCGAGCGCGACGAGTTCTTCAGATAACGAATCGACGGACCGGCGATATCTCAGCGCGTGATAACAGTCAACAGCGTTATCAATCAACTTTCCTTACAGTAGCGCAGACGCTGCCGGATGAGTGTGAACAACACGCACGCGAGCGTATCTTCATGAGCAATACGGTGGGTGATGCCGAACAGGTGGTCGCCCGCAAATCGTCCGCGTGTCGACGTGCCGGTGGCGTCGCTCCTGTCGGGACTGTAGACAGTCGCGAATCGCGCGACTCCGAGCCGGCAGAGGCGGTTATTGAGAGGCCCTCATAGCAAGAATTATTACTAGCTGCCGTTAGCCGTCGCACGGGTGCTGACGGACTGTGGGAGGAATCTGACACACCGCGGACGAAGGCCCGCAGCATCCATCTCTGCTGACACACCACGCCTCCCACGGGGCCTTCTACGATAGCGGCGTAGTAAATTATTAGCATAGTACTCAGTCACTGATACAACTATCGAATCTGTTGTATCTCTGTGAGACGGCGATGCGCTCGATGCGGACGGAAACACCTTAGCGTCCACCCCGAGAGGCGCGACCATGCAACTCGGTGCCGACGAAGCGGGGAAGGGGCCGGTGCTCGGACCGATGGTCGCGGCGGCGGTGCGCGCACCGTCGTCGGCGCTGCCGGAGGGGTTGGACGACTCGAAACGGCTCTCGCCCGCGAGACGCGAGTCGCTCGCGGCGCAACTGCGCGAGAAGTCGGCGGTATCGGTCGGCGTCGCCGTCGTCACGCCGGCGCGCATCGACGACCCGGAGACGAACATGAACGGGCTGACCGTCGCCGCGCAGGCGGAAGCGCTCGCCGTCGTCGCCGAGGACGGTGACCGCGCCGTCGTCGACGCCGGCGACGTGGACGAAGCGCGGTTCGGGCGACGGGTTCGGACGGCCGTCGAAGCCCACGGACCGAAAATCGACGTGCAGTCCGAACACCGCGCCGACGAAGCCCACCCGGTCGTCAGCGCCGCGAGCGTCGTCGCCAAAGTCGAACGCGACGCGCGGATCGAGGCTCTCGCCGAGCGGTACGGCGAGGTCGGCAGTGGCTATCCGAGCGACCCGACGACGCGAACGTTTCTGCGGGAGTACGTCCGCGAGCACGGCACGCTCCCCGACTGTGCGCGGGCGTCGTGGCAGACGTGCGCCGACGTGCTGGCGGCCGCCGAGCAGTCGGCGCTGTCGGAGTTCTGACGCGCCGGTCAGAACAGCCCGAATTCGAGCGCGCCGAAGAACAGGCCGAAGACGACGGTCGTCGCCAACAGGACGATCATCAGGTAGTCGAACGCGCCTTCCGGTGTGCCGAGCGATGGTACGTGCATAGGACCCGGTTCAACGTCCACCGTCTTGTGCGTATAGGATTCGAGTCGGACGGCGACGCGAAAACCCCGCCGCGAATCGGACGTTCGATAGAGAATCGACCGAACGGCGGCCGGAAAGCGAAGAAAGGAGAGAAATCCGCGCGAGGCGACCCGTTCAGCGGTCGGTGAGGAGCGCTCGCAGGATGTCACCGTAGGCCGGGCGGGTGACGATCACGCCGACGAGCACGCCGAGGATGGTGAAGATGGCGAACCCTCGGAGGTCGCCGAGCGACAACACGGCGAGCGGACTCATCGCGATGATGGTCGTCGCGGCGGCCGCGCCGATGACCCAGAACGCCTTCTTGAACCGCGACTGGAACACCTTCCGCGAGCGGACATCGCCCTCGGCCATCACCTCGTCGGCGATGATGATGAGATCGTCCACCCCCGTCCCGATGACGGCGATGAAGCCGCCGATGACCGCGAGGTCGAGCGGATACCGAAGCCACGCCGCCGCGCCGAGGAGGATGACGACCTCCGACAGCGCCGTCAGGACCATCGGGGCCGCGACGCGCGCGGAGCCGTAGCGGAAGAAGACGACGCCGCTGACGGCGAGCACGGCGATGATACCCGTGATGAGTGAGTTGATTCGGAAGTTCTCACCCTGCGTCGGCGAGATGTACGACGACGTTCCCTGTCCGCCCGGACCGATGTCCAGCGGCGCGGGGAGCGCACCGGCGCGGAGGTTGATAGCGAGCTCCTGGGCCTCCGAGTAGTTCGTCGTCTGCAGGACGAACTGCGGATTGCTCGCCCACTGGCCGCTGCGCATGTCGTTTGCCAGCGACGGACTCATGCCGGCCGAGTAGACGACCTCGCCGTCGACGACGGTCAACAGACACGGCTGGGTGCCGTTGGGGTTCTCCTCGTAGCTGCACCTGGAGCCCCCATCGCCGGCGACGCCCGTCTCGACCATCTTCTCCTGGAACTCGGGCGCTTCGGACTCACGGATGACGACCGGGACGTTCGGCGCACTGCCGCTCTGTCCCTGCTGGGGATTGCCGATGTCCTGGAAGTCGCCCTGTTCGAGCACGAGCTCGCGGCGGTACTCGGTCGAGCCGTTCTCCTCGTCGGGGTAGTACACCTCGACCTGTACCTGTCCTTGCTGGCTGACGAGGTCGAGCACGTCCGAACGCTGCTCGTCCGGCACCTCGATGAGGATGAAGTAGTCGCCAGTCGACGTGGAGACGACCCGCGCGGAGCCGCCGGAGAGCCCCGCCTGGTTGATCTTGTTGCTGATGACGGCGACGGTCTGCTCTCGCGTCTCCGCCGTGACGCCCTCGCGGACGTTGCCGTGCCCGTAGCCCGCGGCGTCGAGCGCCCCGGCGAGGTCGTCGGTCGAGACGTTTCGCGTCGTGACTTCGACGGTGGCCGGGCGGTCTTCGGTCGGTTGACGCGCGGTCACGTCGGTCACTTCGACGCCGTCTAACTCGGCGGCGACGTTCCGACCGACCTCTCCGGTGGAGTCGTTGCCGAACTCGACGTCCTCGGCGGTGACGCCGACCAACGGTGCACGGATGCGCGTGCCGCCGGAGAGGTCGAGACCGTAGACGAGGTTCGTCGGGCCGTCGCTGGCCCCGGCGACGGTGTCGTTGCCGATTCCCTGGTCGTCGCTGGAGCCGCCGGCGGGGCCGAACAGCGCGAACAGACTCGCCGCGAGGAGGACGACGAGCAGGACGACGCGCCAGTTGTCGCGGAACGTACCCATCAGCGGTTCACCCCCTCGAACTTGTACCAGCGAAGCAGACTCAGGTTCAGCAGGTACGTGTTCAGCAGGTCGGCGGCAAGGCCGAACACGAGGATGATGCCGATGGCCGACAGCAGTTGGATGCCGAACAGCGTCGCCGTGATGGTCATGACGACCATCGCCGCCAGCGACGTGAGCGTCATCGTGACACCCGTCCGCATCGCGCGGTACGTCGACTCGTAGAAGTCGCCCGAGCGACGGAGGATGTGGTCGTTCAGGAGGATGTCGGAATCGACGCTGTACCCGATGAGCATCAACAGCGCGGCGACGGTCCCCAGAGAGAGCTCGATGCCGAGTAAATTCATCAGCGCCACCGGGATGACGATGTCCGAGAACGCCGAGACGACGACGGCGATGGAGGGGACGAACGTCCGAAACAGCGCGAAGACGAGCAGGCTCATCCCGAGGAAGGCGACGGCGATGCCACCGAGTGCGAGTCGCTGGGAGTCACCGGCGAAGCTCGCAGATACCGTCGAGAGACTCACGATTTCGAGCCGTTGGGCCGCGTCGTTCGGCGGATTCTCTACCGTCTGTTCCAACTGCGCGGGGTCCGTGCCGGGGCCGAAGGTGACGACGTACGTCCCGTCGGAGGGGACGGACTGAATCGACTCGATCTCCGCGTCGAACGCCTGCTGGATGGCCTGTTCGGCCTGTCCGTCGGGTGCGTCGACGGCGAGTCGTACCTCCGTTCCGCCGGAGAACTCGGTTCCGAGCGCCACGGGCGCGCCTGTCGTCGCAAACGTGACCGCGATGACGAGAAGCGCGAGTGCGAGGACGGCGAGCGGAACCGCCGCGAGTTGGCGATTCGTGTACCGGGTGTAATCGACCTCCGGTACGTCGAATGCAACCATGGCGGGCGGTAGTCAGCCCGTCGAATAAGCCTTCTTAAATTTCCGTGCCCTCATGTGTGTCGGTCGCATACAGCTCTCGATGGCCGAATCAACCTACACAGGCGACGAGAACAGCCAGCGAATCGCGACGCGGGTCGTGCTCTCGCACCCGGAAAATCTCAGCGACTGGGGCCGCGACCAGATCTCGACCGACCGGTACCGGGGCTACCTCCGGCGGAAACTCGACTCGCCGGCGGTCGGCGACACGTTCGAGACGTTCGTCGACACCGGTTGTTGCGGCAACAGCCTGGACGTGCCGTTCCGCGTCGAAGCTCTCGACGGCGGCGACACCGTCGGCGAGGAGACGACCGTCGAGTATGTCGAACGCGACGAGACGATGGAAGGCGGGTGGCGCGTGCAGAGTAAGGCGGGGCCGACGGAGTGAGTGACGCGAAACATCAAAAGTGACGACTGTCGTTCATTCGTGACACACTGTGACATCCGCTAACGCGGACCCCAAACGTCTTAACCGTCTCCGGGTGCTATTTAAATTATGAGCGAAGAAACCGGGCGTCGGAACCTTCGAATGCCCAACGACGACGAACTGTTCGCGGTCGTAACAGAGCACAACGGCGGCAACCACGTTCGCGTCCGCTGCAACGACGGCAAAGAGCGCATGGGTCGGATTCCCGGCCGCATGAAGTACCGCACGTGGATCAACGAGGGCGACGTCGTCCTCGTCGAACCGTGGGACTGGCAGGACGAGAAAGCCAACATCGAGTGGCGCTACACCGACCAGGACGCCGAGCAGCTCCGCCAAGAAGGCCACATCCAGTAGATATTTTGCGGCGACGTCCCGCCGACGTGCGTAGCACAAACGCGAGTGACGTGCGAGCGCAGTGACGAGACGAGTTGCCGAAGTACGAACGCAGAGAGCGGGGCGTTCGCCGCTCCGATATCGGACGCTCGTTACGGCATGTAGCGGACGACGACGACGCCGGGCGACGAGCGTATCTCGACGCGGTTGACGCCGAGTCGCGCCGCCCGCGAGAGGAGTCCCTCCTCGTCGTCGAGCACGTCGGCGACGGCCTGTTCGGTCGTCTCCTCGGGCACGGTGACGACGTGGATCTCGCCGGTGCCGGCGCGCTCGCGTCGGGTGAGCTCACCGACCGACTGGTCGGCGGCGACGTCGCGGGCCATCGTCGTCGGCGACTCGCCGCTCTCCTCGACGATGAGCGGGCGGCGCGACTTCACCTCCACAAGCTGCCACGTGACGTTCATCGGCGGGTCAGGTACGACGACGCCCTCGACGGCGTCGTGTCGCTCGACGCCCGGATTCGACGCCAGCGTGTGGACCTGCCCGTCTTCGACGTCTTTCAACACCGCCGTCTCGTCGTCCGCGGCGGTGACGAGAAACGTCCCTTCCTTCGATTCGTCGTTACTCATGGCAAGCGATAGGTCGCCGCGACGTTTTTCGGTTTCGTCGTCCCGGCGGTGTGTGATATCGTGACAGCGTCGGCCGGGGGGGTTCGCCGCGTCATCGGAGCCGACGGTGGAGGCCGAAGATGAGACCCGCCGCCAGAAGCGGCGGAACCAACCCGGCCAACTGCGGCAGTCCGTAGAGGAGCTCGACGAGGGGGGCGTACCACCCACTGACCGGCGTCTGCAGGTCCGGCGGAACCGTGATTATCGCTCCGACGTACAGCGAGGCCAGAAAGGCGAACCCCGCGAGACCGAGCACGAAGTCGTAGCGCTCGTTCTCTCGGCTCTCCTCGCGGCGGTGTCGGCGGGCGACGAACAGCGTCGGCGCGAGAACCGGCGCGACGAGGAGCAGCCCGACGACGGCGTAGAAGGACCGAGAGAGCGTCAACTGCCCGCCGCCGAAATCCGCCGTGTTGGCGATGAGGACGACGAGACCCATCGCAACGACGAGGGTGAGAAACAGTGCGACGAGCGCGCTCACGGCGACGTAGACGCGGAACAGCCACGAAGTCGAGTGTCTGAGCGCGTACGGAAACGCGCCGAAGACGCCGTTGTAACCGTCGGTCATCGTCGGCGCTTGGGGCCGGGAGCGATTAAGCCGATTGGTCCGAATTCGGCCGACGCCGCCCTCACACGTCGCGGGCGAGGACAACGCCTTTGGTGTCGGCGCGCGCGCGTTCGGCCATGTACGTCGACCTCGGCAACGTCCTCGACTCGACGCCCGGACTGAGCCGCGAGCAGTTGGAGCGCCTCGACGATCGCGTCGCAGACGCCCACGAGCGCATCGAGCAGGGTCGCGCCGACGCCGAGCACGGCTACGCGGCGCTGAATCTGCCCGAGACGACCGACCCCGACGAGATTCGCGCCGCGGTCGAGCCGTTCGGCGACGCCGAGGCCGTCCTCACCGTCGGCATCGGCGGCAGCGCCCTCGGGGCGGCCACCGTCTCGGAGGCGCTCGGCGGCGACGTCGAGGCGCACTTCCTCGACAACGTCGACCCCGAGGACACGACGGCGCTTCTCGACGCCCTACCGCTGGACCGCACTGCGGTGAACGTCGTCTCTCGATCCGGAACGACCGCCGAGACGCTGGCGAACTTCCTCGTCGTCCGCGACGCGATGGAGTCGGCGGGCGTCGACTGGACCGAGCGGACGTTCGTCACGACCGGCGAGGAAGGCAACCTCCGCGAACTGGCGGACGAACACGACCTCCCCGCGCTGCAGGTGCCCGACGGCGTTCCCGGGCGGTTCTCGGCGCTTTCGACTGTGGGCCTCGCGTGTGCGGCGATTCAGGGGCACGACCTCGACGCGATTCTCGCGGGCGCGAGCGACGAGGCCGAGCGCCTGTCGGGGTCGCTGTTCGACTCGCCGGCGTACGCCTACGGCGCGGCCGCCTACGCGCTCGACCGCCGCGGCGCGACGGTGAACGCGATGATGCCGTACGCCGAGTCGCTGGAGTACTTCGCCGAGTGGTTCGCCCAGCTGTGGGCCGAGAGCCTCGGCAAGGAAGGGGTCGGTCAGACGCCCGCACGGGCGCTCGGCGCGACCGACCAGCACTCCCAACTCCAACTCTATCGAGCGGGTCGCCACGACAAACTCGTCACGCTCGTCCGTCCCCGCGAACGCGAGGACCGCCCGATTCCCGAGACCGATCTGGAGGGGCTGTCGTACCTCGGCGGCTCGACGCTCGGCGAACTGCTCGACGCCGAGTTCGAGGCGACGGAGGCGAGTCTCGCCGCGGCGGGACAGCCGAACGTCAGAGTCGAAATCGACCGCGTCGACGAGCGCGGCGTCGGCGAACTGCTGTACGGGATGGAGGCCGCCTGCGTGCTGTACGGCGAACTGGAGAACGTCTCGACGTTTACCCAACCGGCCGTCGAGTGGGGCAAGCGCGCCGCCCGCGGGCTGTTGGGCGGCGGCGACTTCGAGGAAGCCGACGCGGTGAGCGACAAGACACGACTGGAAATCGAGTAATCGGCTCTGGCGGTCTTCGCTCCGCCTCCGCGGCGGCGAACCCGACCGGTGCATCTATTCGGCGTCGGCGAGTACGTACGACGAGCAGATGCAGTCAGACCCATCCCCGCAGACCTCGCAATCACAGACGCATCTACAGGCCGCTGCGAACGTCGTCTTCGTCGTCGCCGGTGCGTTCGCCGTGGGTATCGCCGTCTCGCTCGTCGGCGTCCTGTTGCTTCAACTTCTCGGCGTGTCGACGCAGACGCCGGCGGTACGGGCCGCGCTCGCGTCGTTGCAGTACGTCGGCTTCGGCATCGCCGCCTACCTCTATCTGACCCGACGAAACGAGTGGCACATCGTCCGCTGGCGCGTCCCGACGCTCGGCGACTTCGGCTGGATGGTCGGCGGTCTCGTGATTTTGGTCACCGCGCTCGTCGCCGTCTCGTTCGTCATCCAGCAGCTCGGCATCGAGGTGGCGGCCAACCAGGTCATCACGGCCGGCCAGCAGAACCCCATCTACTTCCTGTACATGGTACCCGTGACGATGCTGTTCGTCGGGCCGATGGAGGAACTCATCTTCCGCGGCATCGTCCAGGAGAAACTCCGCCGCACCTACGGGCAGACCGTCGCCGTCGTCGTCGCCAGCGCCGTCTTCGCCGTCGCCCACTGGCTGGCGCTCGTCGGCAGCAGCGGCGGCAGAGTCGCGAGCATCGCCGTCATCTTCGTCCTCGGGGCGGTGCTCGCGCTCCTCTACGAACGGACGGAGAACCTGATCGTGGTCGCCGTCATCCACGGCCTGTTCAACTCCTACCAGTTCCTCGGCCAGTACGCTATCGCAACCGGTCTGATTCCGGGCGCGTAACGGTAGCGAGCGAAAAAGAGGGCGGGCTTACGCCGGATTCTTTCGCGTGAGGTCAGACCCGCAGATCGGACAGCGGTCGTGTTTCTCGTCGAACTCGCGTCCACAGCCGGCGCACTGGAACCGCCAGTTGCGCTGCTCTTCGATGCCGTCGCGGGCGATGACCTTCACCGAGACGCCGAGATGTTCGGCGACGTTCTGCATCGCGTAGTCGTCGGTGACGAGCGTCGCGTCGAGTTCGAAGGAGGTGGCGAGCAGGCGCACGTCGGTCTCCGAGAGCACGTCGGCGTCGCCGGTTTCGGTGGCGGCGCGGCCGATGGTCTCGACGGCCCCCTCCGCGGGGATGTGGATGTGCATGCCCGCGCCCTCCATCGCGTCGAAGCGGAAGGCGTGTTCGCCCTCCAGTTCCGCCTGCACGTCGGGAATCGAAGCGGTCTGCTCGTCGGTGTGGTACTCGTGGATGAACGCCGAAGAATCGAGAACTTGCATCTACCTAACGCTGGACGACGATGTAGTCTTTCACGGCTTTGACGTGGCTGACCGGGATTCGGAAGCGACCCTCGTCGTCGCGGTCGAACGACCCCATGTCGACACTGAACGCCTCCTCGTCGGGCGTGACGAGGAGGTCCGCGAGTGCGCCGGTCTTGTGGTTCATGGTGATGTTGTACAGCATGCCGAGTTCGGTTCCGTCCGAACCCATGACGGCTTTACCCGAGAGGTTCTCGGCGAGTATGTCGGCCATAGCCGCCTATTCGAGTCCGGTCACATAAACGCCACGGGGTCGTCTGACGGACGTCTGTCGGGTCCCGCTGCGGAGAACGTTCCGTCTGCGTCGAACGTGCCTTTTTGGTGTGTCTCGCTATCGCTGAAATCAGCACCAGACGGAGTTGAAACACTTAACTTCGGTCCCCGATATTCGACGGATAAGAGAACTTCTCCGGGGCGATCTTCATGTCAGATACGGACCAGCCACCACAATCCGAGACGCTTCGCACACCCATCGTCGCCGTTCTGGGCCACGTCGACCACGGAAAGACCAGCCTCCTCGACAAGGTTCGGGGGTCGGCCGTCAGCGAGGGCGAGGCCGGGGCCATCACCCAACACATCGGGGCCACCGCGGTGCCGCTGGACACCGTGTCGTCGATGGCCGGCAGCCTCGTCGACCCCGACGACTTCGACCTTCCCGGCCTCCTTTTCATCGACACGCCGGGTCACCACTCCTTCTCGACGCTCCGCTCGCGCGGCGGTGCGCTCGCCGACATCGCCATCCTCGTCGTCGACGTCAACGACGGCTTCCAACCGCAGACTGTCGAGGCGCTCGACATCCTCAAGCGGACGGGGACGCCGTTCGTCGTCGCCGCCAACAAAGTCGACACGACGCCCGGATGGAACCCCCAGGAGGGATCGCCCATCAAACCGTCGTACGACGGGCAGAGCGACCGGGCGCGGCAGATGCTCGACACCAACCTCTACGAGATCATCGGCCAACTCTCTGACGAGGGGCTGTCGGCGGACCTCTACTGGCGCGTCCAGAACTTCCAGAAGAACGTCGGCGTCATCCCCGTCTCCGCGATGACCGGCGAGGGGATTCCGGACCTGCTGGCCGTCCTGATGGGGCTCTCCCAGCGCTACATGAAAGCCGAGATGGCCGTCGACATCGCCGGTCCCGGCGCGGGGACAGTGCTCGAGGTCAAAGAGGAGCGAGGCTTCGGCGCGACGCTCGACGTGGTGCTGTACGACGGCACCGTCCGCGAGGGCGACACCATCGTCGTCGGCGGGACGAACGGCCCGATAATCACCGAGATTCGCGCGCTGTTGCAGCCGCAACCCCTCGCCGAGATTCGCACTGAGAAACGATTCGAGCGCGTCGACGAAGTGAAGGCCGCCGCGGGTGTGAAAATCGCCGCCCCAGACCTCGACGAGGCGATGGCGGGCGCGCCGGTGCGCGTCGTCAGAAGCCGCGACGTCGACGACGTGATTCAGGACGTCCAGGCCGAACTCGCCGAGATAGAGGTCAGCACCGAAGAGGAGGGCGTCGTCGTGAAAGCCGACACCCTGGGGAGTTTAGAGGCGATGGCAAACGCCCTGAAGGAAGCCGAGATTCCCATTTTGCGCGCCGAAGTCGGCGACGTGGCTCCGCGCGACGTCGCCGTCGCCGGCACCGCCCGCGAGGACGAACACAAGGTCATCCTCGCGTTCAGCGTCGACGTGCTGCAGAACGCCGAGGACGAACTCGACCACAGCGACGTGCGGCTGTTCGACGACGACGTCATCTACCAACTCATCGAGGAGTACGAGGAGTTCGTCGACGAGCGCAAGCGCGCCCAACAGGAGACCGTCTTAGACAAGATCGTCCGCCCGGCGCGCTTCCGCATCCTCCAAGACCACGTGTTCCGCCAGAACGACCCCGCCGTCGTCGGCGTCGAAGTGATGTCCGGGACGCTGAAAAACAACATGCGCATCGTCAAGTTCGACGGCGACAAGCCGACGCGCGTCGGCCAACTTTCGGGCATTCAAGAGCAGGGCGAGGACGTCAAACAGGTCCGCGCGGGCAACCGCGTCAGCGTCGCCATCGACGGACCGACGGTCGGCCGCCAGATAGACGAAGGCGACGAACTGTGGGTCGAACTCCCCGAGAAACACGCCAAGATTCTCGAACAGGAGCTGTCGAGCGAGATTCCGGGCGACGAGTTGGAGGCGCTGCAGGGCTACCTCGACAAACACCGCCGCCGCGACCCGTTCTGGGGGAAGTGAGTCGCGGGCGGACGAACGGGAAAGAGGCGATGCTCCGACCGGCGGACGACGCTCCGGTCCGAGCGGTCGGGGCATCGTCGCGTCCGGTCCGGCTCACCGCGACCCGTCCGATTTCCCCCGATCGACCGTCCGCAGCGTCCCTTCATCGAGCGATACGTTACGGGTAACTTCTCGACTGGTCACGCGCGTGTAATGTGAAGTGAAACTTTAGTGGTCAGATGCCGTTATTGTCGCGTGAGGTGGTGAGTAGTGAGTGTAGGAATCGACAGAACTGGTAGTATCGCCGTTTCCATGGATACGATATCGCGCTACGACCTCCTGTTGGCGCTCGTCCCGACGTTGCTTCTGCTGGGTCTCCTCGTCGGGGCGGCGTCGCCGCTGTCGCTGGCACACGGCGCGGCGCTCGGAGCGCTGCCCGCCGCCGCGCTGGTGGGCTACGGGATGTTCGTCGAGGCACCGGTCGACTCGACCGGTCGGTGAGCCGACCGCCGAGCGACGAACGGCGGAAGCGAGTCGGTCGTTCGCTCTCGTTTCGACGCGAACTGCGGGTCGAGAGCGACCGCGCTCGGCGGTTTACGGTCTCGGTCGGCGGACAACGCTCCGCGCGGAAAACGGGGGCGCGAGTTATCTCGCGGTCGGCGTCATGCCGTCGCCGACGGCGGCCATCACCTGCATCGCGGCGCTGGCGGCGAGACCGCGGGCGACTTCGCGGCGGTCCTCGTCGTCGAGACCGGATTCGAGGTCGTCGGTGTCGGGGGTGAAGCCGGCGCTGACGGCGTGTCCCGCCGGGGGGTGGACGGCGACGGTCGCTCGCGGGCCGTTCGAGTCGTAGGAGAGTTCCGAGCCGATAGCGTAGCCGTCGGGGAGATACTCGCGGGTCTGCGCGACGATGCTGGCGACCGCTCGGCGGAGCTGTTGTCGCTGGTCGCCGGTGAGATCCGTCGACAGGGCGGGCTGGTCGGCGTCGACGGCGTCCGGAACGCCCGCGAAGGGGGTGTTTCCGTTCATACTAACTCAATCGTACTCTGTAGGCGGTATCCGACTAAAAAGGCGTCGGCAGGAGCAAACCTACAGAATCGGCTCGCTGTCCCCGTAGGCGGCGACCACGAGCGCCGTCGTGTACTCGCCGGAGTCGGCCTCCGTCGACGCGACTTCGACACGTTCCTCCTCGAACGTCCACTCGCGGAGGTCGCGCCCGGCGTCGAGGCCCGCCGTCACCCGCTCGCGGACCGTCTCGGCATCGGTCTCGCCCGCGGACTCGTAGAACAGACCCGGCCCGGGTCCAGTCGTCCATCCCAGGCCCGCGGAGACGCGACCCGGCCCGGCGGTAGTCGCGCGCGCCTCGACGACGGTGAGCCGTTCGCCGGCCGGGCCGAGGTCGGGGGCGGTGCCGACGTACTCCACGTCGACGTCGGCGGGGACGACGGAGGAGACGGCGACGAGGTTGTAGTTGTGGATGTTCGCTTCGGCGAGGGCGGCGTCGTACGACGACATCGGCGTCGGGCCCGTGGCGACGCCGCTCACGACGCGAATCGTGCTCATTACCGAAAGACGACGCGGCGGGAAGTAAGCGCTTGCGAAAACAGGTCGGAGAGTTCAGTACTGGTAGTCGGTGAACTCGCCGACCGGACCGCCGTCGTCGTCGGTCTCGGCGAGTTTCTCGCGGGCGTCCTCGAAGTCCCCCATGCGGACCTCGGTGCGGTCGTCGCGGATGGCGAACATGCCTGCCTCGGTGGTGAGACTGGCGATGTCCGCGCCGCTGAGCCCATCGAGGTCGTCGGCGAGCGACTCGAGGTCGACGTCGTCGGCGACGTTCATCCGACTCGTGTGGATGTCGAGGATGCGCCGGCGGCCCTCCTCGTTCGGTTTGGGCACCTCGATGAGGCGGTCGAACCGACCCGGCCGCAGAATCGCCTCGTCGAGCATGTCGAAGCGGTTCGTCGCCGCGATGATGCGGATGTCGCCGCGCTCCTCGAAGCCGTCCATCTCGCTGAGCAGCTGCATCATCGTCCGCTGGACCTCGGCGTCGCCGGAGGTCTTCGAATCGGTCCGCTTGGAGGCGACGGCGTCAATCTCGTCGATGAAGATGACCGCGGGTTCGCGCTCGGCGGCCAGCGAGAACAGATCGCGGACGAGTCGCGCCCCCTCGCCGATGAACTTCTGGACGAGTTCGGAGCCGGCCATCTTGATGAAGGTGGCGTCGGTCTGGTTGGCGACGGCCTTGGCGAGCATCGTCTTGCCGGTGCCCGGCGGGCCGTAGAGGAGGACGCCCGACGGCGGCTCGACGCCGACCTCCTCGAACAGCTCCGGCGAGGCCAGCGGGTCCTCGACGGCCTCTTTGACCTCCCGAATCTGCTCGTCGATGCCGCCGATGTCGTCGTAGGTGACGTCGGGGGACTCGTCGACCTCCATCGCCTGCGCGCGGGCGTCGGTCTCGTCGTCGAGGATTCGCTGGACGGCGAAGGAGTCGTTGATGGCGACGCGGTCGCCCGCCTCCAGCTGGTTCTCCAGCTGCGGCGACACCTCGGTCAGCACCTCCTGGTTGTTGCCGTGCTGTTTGATGACGACGCCGTCGTCGGTCACCTCCTCGACGGACGCGAGGTACAGAGACGCCTTCTTGAGGGTGTCGTTGCGGCGTTTCAGTTGGTCGACCTCCGACTGCAGGTCTTCCATCCGGTCGTCTGCCTGTGCTAACCGCTCGTCTAGCTCCTCGTTGACCTGGACGATGCGTGCGAAGTGCTTCTGCATCGCATCAAGTCGCTCGGCGTCCGACATCTCTGGGTCGAGGTCGAGCCGAGGGCGGTCGGGGAGCGACGGACTCCGAGACATTTTCTATCCGAACCATGGGGATGCGCGTAAATGGGCCTTTGGGTCACCGAAAAACGGCCGCGGCGTCATAAAACGGCCGACGGCCCCGAATCGCCGACTTTCGAGCGTCAGCGGACTACAGGACGTCCGCTTGTTCGGCGCGGGCGACGACGTTCTTCGCCATCTTGTTCGTCGCCTCGTCGACCATCTCGCCGTCGACCGAGACCGCGCCGCGGCCCTCGCTGGTCGCCGTCTCGTAGGCGTCGACGATGTGCTGGGCCTTCTCTGCCTCCTCGCTGTCGGGCGCGAACACCTCGTTTGCGGGTTCGATCTGACTCGGATGGATCGCCCACTTGCCGTCACAGCCGAGCAGACTCGCCTGTCGGCAGGAGTCTCTAAAGCCCTCAGTATCCTCGATGTCGGCGAAGGGGCCGTCGATGAGCTGTAGCCCCTGCGCCTTCGCGGCGTGGGCGAGGCGCGCCAGTTGGTAGTGCCAGTAGTGGCCCGGGTAGTCCGCGCCGCTGCCGATAGTGAGACCGGCCGCGCCGACGCTGGCGGTGTAGTCGCCGGGGCCGAACACCAACGACTCGATTCGGTCGCTCGCAGCGGCGATTTCGGGCGCGTTGTTCATCCCCTCGGCGCTCTCGATCTGGGTCTGCAGCCCGATTTCGCCCTCGGGGAGGCCGTTGTTGGCTTCGACCTGCGTGAGCAGGTTCTCGACCGTTCTGACCGTCGCGGGGTCGTGAACCATCGGCACCATGATGCTGTCGAGATACTCGCCCGCTTCGCCGATCACCTCGATGATGTCGTCGTACCACCACTGCGTGTCGACGCCGTTCATCCGGAAGCACGGACGCGTCTCGCTCCAGTCGTACTCGATGAGGCCCTCGATGACGTTTCGCCGCGAGTCAGTCTTCTCGTTCGGCGCGACCGAGTCTTCGAGGTCCAAGAACGCCTCGTCCGCGCCCGAGTCGGGCGCTCGCTCTATCATCTTCGGGTCGCTGCCGGGCGTCGCCAGTTGGCTCCGGCGCAGCGTGACGTCGGGCATCTAATCGCCTCCCTCCGTCCCGATGGGGTCGGTCTGGTCCTCGCTGTAGCCCGCGGACTCCTCGATGCGCGACCGAGCCTCGGCGTCGAAGCGCATCTCGGTCTCCTGGTACCGGTCGACGAACGAGAGCTCGTGGTGGGACTCGGTCGGGTGACCGAGGTAGCGCGATTCGAGGTCGAACTGCGCCTCTTCGCCGTCTTCGGCCAACTTCTGGAAATCCTCGTAGACGGCGTGTGCGCCCGAGTGGAGGCCGAACAGCGTGATGAAGATGTAGCCGTAGCCGAGGTCGCCGAGGTCGGCGAACGTCAGGGGGTCCGCTTCCTCGGACCACGCGAACGACGACGAGTAGTTGAACGCCAGCGTCAGGTCGGGGTGGGTCTCGTGAATCTCCTCGGCGTAGCGAACCGCGTCCTCGCGGCTGGGGTCGGGCATCTCCGGCCAGACGATGTCGACGCCGGCGTCGGCGTAGATGCGCCCGCGTTCGAGGTGTTCCTCCCAGTCGCCGTTGGCGGAGCCGTAGGCGTCGGTCCGGGCGATGACGACCGTGTCCTCTGATTGCTTGGCGTCGACGGCGGCCTCGAAGCGCGCGCGGGCCGCCTCGCGCGAGACGATCTGCTTGCCCGCGATGTGGCCGCAGCGCTTCGGCGTCGTCTGGTCCTCGATGTGGATGGCGGCGACGCCGGCTTTCTCGTACTCGCGGACCGCGCGACGGACGTTGTGAACACCTCCATAGCCGGTGTCGCAGTCGGCGACGACCGGGATGTTGCAGGCGTCGACGATTCGCTTCGCGTTCTCGACCATCTCGGTCATCGACACCATCTCCAAATCGGGGAAGCCGAACTGCCCGAGGACGGTGGAGTAGCCGCTCATGTAGGCGGCGTCGTGGCCGGTCATCTCGGCGAGGCGGGCGTCGAGCGCGTGGTAGAGCCCGGGCGCGAACACGTACGGCTGTTCATCCAGTTTCCGACGGAACTCTCGACCCATCGGGTTGTCGATGGGTCGGGTCGTGATGGCGTCGCCGGTGGACGTCTCCTCGGTCTCGCTCATCGGCGCCCCTCCGGTCGGCGCGTCTCGGTCGGTCGCCCCTGACGGTCCAGCGCGCGTTCGAGGCGCGTGATCTGGCGCTTCAGACTCGTCAGTTCGGTCCGGAACTCGCGGTGCGTCTCGGTGGGTTCGCCCGTCTGGATGAAGGGGACCAGCGGGGCCTCCTCTTCGGTTTCGGCGGGTCGCGTTCGGGTGGTTCGAATCGTCGTCTGCGGGGTTCGGCGGTCGGTTCTCGTGTCCTGATCGGGTCGTGTTGGGTCGGTGTAGGTCATATGGATGGTCTCGGTCGCTGAATCGGTCGGCTGTCGGGTCGATAGTCGGGCGCTGTGCGGGTCGTGGGGGGTACGTGTACTGCCATCGTGATTCTCCGCACCAGGAGGGACTGGAAAGTGAGCAATAAAGGTAATGATTGATAATGATAATATTTGTTAATCACCTATTTTGGCTATGAGGTGTATAAGTGAGAGATGCCAACAACCCACACGAATAAGGTGTTCGCAAGTAATACCGTCAGAGTACGTCGTCTCGGCGGTACCGAACTAGTCGGCGTCGCGGTTACGGTACCAGAGTGCACCGAGGCCAGTTAGCGTGAGTGCCGTAACATCTTCGAAGCCGAATCCGGGAGCGAAAGCTGACGATGTGCCGTCAGCAGTTGAGGAGGTAGTAAACGTAGCCTGCGTCGTATCCAGATTCGGAGACTCCGTCGGTGTCTGCAGGGGTTCAGACGATGTCGCTGTCGAGGTAGCAGTCGCCGCCGGAGTGGATGTAGATTCGGTTTCGTCGTACTGGCCGAACCACGGCGCTCGGTGGCGCTGGCCGACGACAACCGCCCCGTTTTCGGTCGGTGCCACGCCGAGAATAGAGCTGTTCTCGTAGACTTCACGATGAGACTCCTCGCTCAGCGAGTCGGTGAGTACCAGCCACGAGTGGGTTCGACCTTCAACACCGAGCGCAAACCCACCAGTTTGACGCGGTTTCAATGCGGTCGGACTGAGAAACGAGTCGGTGTCGAACTCGAACCGGTGTCGGTCTTGGCTCACCCACTCGTCGTCGTACCGCGTGAGGTGGATGGATCCTTCCTCGGCCGATGGGATGATGAATTTGTCGTTGTCACGAACGATACCGCCGACGCCGACCGGGTGGTCAACCTCCTGTGGACCCGCCGTTTCGCCGGACGGGTTGATGTGCGCTCGCCACCCGTTTCCGAACACCTGACAGCGGTTTCCGTCCGAAGTGAATCCTCTGAACTGGTAGTGGCCGTCCTCAAAGTCGTGTTTCCACCGTCTGTACCCCGTTTCGGGGTCGATACCTGCGGCGTAGGTGTAACTGAACTCTGCCGACACGAACTGCCACGCGACCGCGAGCGTCCCATCGTCGAGTGTCAGAATCTTCGCCGGCTGACCGTGTGCTTCGCGGTCGAACGTCGTCACCCAGCGCGTCTCGAACGAGGGAGAGAGGCGGGCGACCGCCGTGGGCGAACCGTGCCGAGAGTCGGTGTTTCGCCCACCGACGACGGCGAGGTCGCCGTCGGACAGGACGACAGCACCCATCGCCGACCGGAGGTCGGCGTTCGTCGCCCACGCTCGGTACTCGCCGGAGGCATCGAGTGTGACGAAGGTAGACAGCGTCGGTGCCCTGTACGACTCACTACTGGTCCCTACCGCAAGATAGCCTTCGCCGAACGGTAGCACGTCATACAGACGGCCAGTGTTCGGATCCGGTGGCTCGTCGGTCGTCGATTCGTCGACGGGATCCGAATCTCCGGTGGTCGCAGATGTAGCCCCCGTCGACGCCGAGAGACCGAACGCCGCGGAACCACCTGCGAGACTGCGAAGAAACGTTCGTCTCGTTGGAGGGACCATGGCTCACGATGTGGCAACCTGATAAAAATAGTTTCGAGATGACTGGTTTCGAAGCCGGATTCAGTCCAGATCGAGCAACTCGGCGACGCGGTCGAGGTAGTCGCCGTAGACGCCGAGAGCGTCCTCGATAGGCTCGGGAGAGGTCATGTCGACGCCCGCCGTCTCCAGCACTTCCATCGGGTACGCGCTGCCGCCCATCGCGAGCGCCTTGCGGTAGTCGGCGGCGGCGTCCTCACCCTCGTCGAGAATGCGCTCGACGACGGCGACGGCGGCGCTGATGCCCGTGCTGTACTGGTAAACGTAGTAATTGTAGTAGAAGTGCGGGATGCGCATCCACTCGCGGGCGATGCGGTCGTCGACCTCGGCGGGTTCGTAGAACTCGGATTTCAGATTGCCATAGAGCTGGTCGAACACGTCGGGGGTGAGCGGTTCGCCCGCTTCGACCGCCTCGTGAATCTGCAGTTCGAAGTCCGCGAACATCGTCTGGCGGTACAGCGTCGAGCGGAACCGTTCGAGATACTCGTCGAGAACGTGGCGGCGGAGTTCGTCGTCTTCGGCGTTTTCGAGCAGGTAGTGGGTCAGAAGCGTCTCGTTGACCGTGCTCGCCACCTCGGCGACGAAGATCTCGTAGTCGGCGTACTGCCACGGCTGTTCGTCCTTCGCCAGCTCCGAGTGCATCGAGTGGCCGAGTTCATGAGCGAGAGTGAACATCGAGGTGATGTCGTCCTGGTAGTTCATCATGATGAACGGCTGGGTGTCGTAGGTGCCCGCCGAGTACGCTCCGGCGCGCTTGCCGCGGTTCTCGTACACGTCGACCCACCGATCTTCGAGGCCTTCGGCCATCCGCTGTTGGTACTCCTCGCCGAGCGGCGCGACGGCCTCGACGACGTACTCTTTGGCCTGCTCGTAGCTGATTTCGGGGCCCTCCTCGCCCGTCAGCGACATGTAGAGGTCCCACATCTGGAGGTCGTCGACGTCGAGCGCCTGCCGCTTCAGGTCGGCGTGGCGGTGGAGTTTGTCGAGGTTGTCGCGGACGGTGCTCAGGAGGTTGTCGTACACCTCGACGGGGACGTTCGGGCCGTCGAGCGCCGCCTCGCGGGCGGTGTCGTAGTTGCGCGCCTCCGCGAGTTTCACGTCGGCTTTGACGCTGTTTTTCAGCGAGCTGCCGACCGAGTTTCGGACGTCCTCCCACTCGTCGTAGAACCGCTCATGGACCTCCTTGCGGAACTCGCGGTTCGGGTGCTTCTGGAGCTTCGTGAAGTTCCCCTGCGAGATCTCTATCTCGTCGCCGTCGGGGTCTTCGACCGTCGGGAACGTCAGGTCGGCGTTGGCGAGCATCGAGTAGAAGTCGCTCGGCGCGCCCATCACCTCAGAGAGGTCCGCGAGCAGTGCTTCGACCTCTTTCGAGCGCGTGTGGGGTTTCGCCCGGAGCACGTCGTCGAAGTACTGTTCGTACTCAGACAGCGCCGGCTTCTGCTCGACGAACGCCTGCACGTCGTCCTCGTCGAGTTCCTGCAGTTCGGGTTCGACGAAACTGGAGGCGCTCTGGGCGTCCGCCGCCAGCGACTGCGCGCGCGCCGACAGCGCCTGGTACTCCTGATTCCGGGTGTCCTCGCTGGCGCGGAGGCTCGCGTAGGAGGTGACCTTCGAGACGTCGCGCATCACCGATTCCAGCAGTCCGAGCAGTTCGTACAGCGTCTCGGCGTCCTCGGTTACCCGACCCTCGTAGGCCGCGATGTCGTCGATGCGCGACTCGACGTCCTCGTACGCTTCGTCCCAGTCGTCGTCGGAGGCGTAGATGCTCTCCAGGTCCCACTTGTACTCCTCCTCGATGTCGCCGCGTTCGGGAACCGAACTCATGGTCGGACGTTGGCCGGTGCGAGGGTAAACCTTACCAAGTCCGAACAAGGCAACTGTTGCCGACGAGTGCTCGGAGACAGAAACGGTGTGCGGGGCGGAGACGAGCGTCGGAACCGAGGCGACGACAGCGACTTCCGCGAACCGAGCATCTATGCCACGGTGTACCCAACGGCGGGTCATGTCCGAACAGGAGACGACACCGGGCGACGCGGCAGATGCGGGCGACGCCGCAGACACGACAGACGCGTTCGCCGCCGCGATAGGCCGCACGTGGACCGACGACCGGCCGTGGAACTTCATCACCGACCTCACCGCGCTCGGCGACCGGATGGGCGGCAGCGCGGGCGAGCGCCGGGCGGCGGACCTCGTCGCCGACGCGTTCGAGGACGCCGGCGTCGACGACGTCGAACTCGACGCGTTCGAGATGAGCCAGTGGACCCGCGGGTGGACGGAGTTCGAGCTCACCGCGCCCGTCGAGCGGCCGTTCGACGCCATCGCGCTCCCGTACTCCCCGTCGGGTGACGTCGAAGCCGAACTCGTCGACGTGGGTTACGGGACGCCCGACGAGATCGACGCCGAAGACGTCGACGGGAAAATCGTCGTGGCGAGCACCACGACGCCCTCCGGACGCTTCATCCACCGGATGGAGAAGTACGGCTGTGCGGTCGAGGCGGGCGCGGAGGCGTTCGTCTTCGTCAACCACATCGAGGGGCAGCTGCCGCCCACGGGCTCTCTCACTTTCGGCGACGAGGGGTCGGTGCCGGCCGTCGGCGTGAGCAAAGAGACGGGCGAGTGGCTGAAAGAGTACGCCGCGAACAGTAGCGGCGAGACGGGTCGGGTCCGCGTCGGCGTCGAAGCCGAGACGACCCCCGGAGAGAGCCAGAACGTCGTCGGTCACATTGGACCGAAAACGGACGAGGAACTGCTTCTCCTCGCTCACTACGACGCTCACGACATCTCCGAAGGTGCGCTCGACAACGGTTGCGGCATCGCCACCGTCGTCACCGCCGCGCGCATCCTCGCGCAGGCGGACCTCGACGTCGGCGTCCGCGTCGCCGGCGTCGGCTGCGAGGAGATCGGACTCTTAGGAGCCGAGCGCGTCGCCGAGACGACCGACCTGAGCGAGATAAAAGCCGTCGTCAACGTCGACGGCGCGGGGCGGTTCCGAAACCTCGTCGCGCTGACGCACAACTCCGACGCGATGAGCGCCGCCGCCGAGCGCATCGACGAGACGACGCGCCAGCCCGTAGACGTGAACGGCGACCCGCACCCGTTCAGCGACCACTGGCCGTTCGTCCGCGAGGGCGTCCCGGCGTTCCAGCTCCACAGCGACAGCGGCGAGCGCGGCCGCGGGTGGGGCCACACCCACGCCGACACCCGCGACAAGGTCGACGACCGAAACATCCGCGAGCACGCCATCCTGACCGCGCTGCTCGTCGGGGACCTGGCGACGGCGGACGCCCCGCGGCTCGACCTCGACGACCTCGCCGCGACGTTCCGCGAGAACGACTTCGAGGTCGGGATGCGCGCGGCCGGACTGTGGCCCGACGGCTGGGAGTAGTTACGCTCCCGTCCCGTCGAGCACCGTCTCGCAGACCCGCGCTCTGACCGCGCCCGCCACGCGCGACGCGCCGAACACCTCGTGCACCGTCTCTATCGCGGCTTCGTCGCGCTCGAACGCGACGCCCGGATAGTCGACGCCGGTGAGGACCAACCCCGCGGCGGGCGCGGGCGGAACACCTTCGCGCCCCTCCAAAGAGTCGGCGGCGAACGCCCGGTCGATTCTCGCCATCGGAGCCCCGGAGCCGACGATGCGGACGAGCGAGACGACGCGGCGGACGAGTTCGCGGGCGAACCCCGGCGCGGAGATGGTGAAGACGAGAAACTCGCCGTCGCGCCGCAGCGACCCAGACAACTCCCGAACCGTGTTCCGGTCGTCGGGCGTGAGGTTCCGAAAGTCGTGGTCGCCGCAGAGCGCGTCGAGCGCCGCTCGTGCCCGAGCGTCGTCGACGGCAGCGTACGGCTCGGGTGTGCGATAGCCGTCTCCGTCTGATTTCGGCGCGTAGAGATGATAGGTGTACTCGCGGCGATCGGCGTCGTGAGTCGCGTGAAAGCCATCGGAAACGTCCGCCGCGGCCCACGCGCGGACCGTCCCCGGCAGTTCGCTGTTGACCGCTCGCGGCGTGCACCAGTCGGGGCAGTCGAAGGCGACGGTCTGTGCGACCGCCGAGACGCCAGCGTCGGTGCGCCCCGCGGCGGCGTAGCCGGACGGCCGGTGGCGCGTCTCGTCGTAGACGCCGAGTTTCGCCAGCGCGTCGAACAGCGCGCCCTCGACCGTCGGCACGTCGGGTTGGCGCTGGAAACCGTAGTAGGGGCGGCCGTCGTAGGCGACGCGGAACGCACGCATGACCGACGGTTCGGACGAGAGAACTTTAACGAGGGTGGCTCGTGTCGTCGCTCTCGTGCTCGCCGCCGCGGACGGTCAACACCGGAACGGGGCAGTTCCTGACGACGCGCTCGGCGACGCTCCCGAGCAGCACGCGCCTGATGCCGCGGCGGCCGTGCGTGCCGACGACCACGACATCGACGTCGTGGTCGGACGCGTAGTCGACGATCGCGCTGGCCGGCGAACCGTGTCCGACGGCCGTCACGACGGAGACGTTCGCGGTCGTACCTGCCTCCGCGACGGCGTCGACGGTCTCCTGTGCTTGTGCTTCGAGCAGGTCGAAGACGGGTTCCGAGCGGATGTCGACGTCGGCGTACACTCTCGTGTCGACGACCGAGAGCGCGTGGAGCGTCGCGTCGTACTGGTTTGCGAGGTCGAGCGCGCGGTCGACCGCTGCCTCCGACGGGTCGCTACCGTCGGTGGCGACGAGGATAGTGTCGTACATCGAGTGTCACCGTGCGAGGCTACGACACGGAGATACGTGTGTGTTGGCCGGTCGAAGTCGGATCGACGGTCGCTACGACGCTCTCCGGAGGACATCGACCGCGCGGAACAGCGCCACGTCGACGAGGCCGAACGCGCCGCCGACGGCCGCACCGACGACGGCCGAGACGAGCGCCGCCAGCAGGCCGATGGCGAGCACCGCGAGCACCGACGCGCCCTGCGCGACGAGCAGAACCGAGAAGAGGACGAGCGGAGCGAGGAGGAAGCAGACGCCGGTGGCACCACCCCAGAGCGTCGCTCGCGTCGCCGCCGTGCGGGTGTCGAACCCGTCGGCGAGCGCGCGGCGGTTGGTCCACCACGTGAGCGCCCAGAGGTACGCGAAGACGCCGAGTCCGACCGCGGTGTTCAACCCCGACAGGAGGTCTCGAAGCGACCCTCCCAGATGGAGCGCGACGACGAGGGCGACGACCAGCGCGGTGACGTGAAACGTCGCGAGACCCCAGACGGCCAGCGCCGGTACCGGACGAGCTTCTTTACCCCGTTCGTCCGAGTTCCGGCCGGCGTTCGGCGCTCTGCCGCGGTCGTCCGCGGACGGTTCAGCCATGCGCCAGCACCTCCCCGAACCCGACGAGCGCGAGCAGGACGACGCTCGTGAGGGCGTACGCGACCCGCAGACGGTTCGTCGCGGCCGCGTCGACGTCAGAGCGCGTCGCCGCGAACGAGACCGACAGCGTCCGAGCCGCCGACCCGGCGAGAAACGCCGCGAGAAGCCCCAGCTTGAGCGCGAGCGTCGTTCCCCACGCCGTCTCGACGCCGGAGACGGCGAGTCCGAGCGCCCCGAGGTTCCCGACGCCGCCGGCGACGACGGCACCGAGCGCGCCCCAGAAGAGCCACTCGTACGTCTCCGCGACGGCGAGGGCGGTGCGCGCCGACTCGATGCGACCGTCCGAGACCGCTCGGCGACTCGCCGCCCACGTCAAAACGGCACCGCCGACGGCGACGCCGACACCGGCGACGTGGAGCAGGCGGACGAGGAGGGCGGTCGGATGCGAGAGGACCATCGGCGGCGATACGTGTCATCGTGGTATAATAATTCCGCAGAAGATAGCTTCGGTCGTCGACCGAGTTCCGAATCGGGACGCTTCGGGAGACTGCCCGCCTCAGACGTAGTCGTCGTACGTCGGCGCGTCGCGGTCGCCGGGGAACTCGTCGACCGGTGCGGTCGTCTGCTCGCCGCTCTCCATATCCTTGACCGTCACTTCGTCGTTTTCGAGGTCCTGTTCGCCGACGATGACGACCGTCGACGCGCCGATGCTGTCGGCGTAGCCCATCTGCGCGCCGAAACTCCGACCGGAGACGTCGGTCTCGACGGTGTTACCCGCCGCGCGGAGATCGCGGGCGACGCGGCTGGCGACGGATCGGGTGTCGCCGACCGAGAGCACGTAGTACTCCGTCGAGGCCGCGTCCTCGGGCCAGACGCCCGCGCGCTGGAGTAGGAGGTTCAGCGGCGCGTGGCCGGGGGCGACGCCGACCGCCGGAGTGGGCTGGCCGCCGAAGCTCTCGATGAGGTCGTCGTAGCGGCCGCCGCCGAACACCGAGCGGCCGACCTCGCCGGTCGAGTCGAAGCACTCGAAGACGACGCCGGTGTAGTAGTCGAGGCCTCGGGCGGTCGTCAGCGAGACGGTGCAGTACTCGCGCGCGCCGAAATCCTCGGCGGCGGCGAGAACCTCGCGGAGGTTGTCGACGGCCGCTTCCACGTCGTCGCCGCCGAACTCGGCGATTTCGTCGAGGTCACCGCCCGTCACGAGGGCGTCGAACTGCTCGGCGTCGTCCCACGAGAGCCCGGCGTCGGTGAGCAGGCCGAGATACTCGGTCTCGTCGACTTTCGCACGCTTGTCGACGGCGCGGATGGCGGCGTGCGTGTCGACGTCGGGGCGGAGCGCCGTGAGGAGGCCACCGAGGATGTCGCGGTGGGAGACGCGGAACTCGAAGTCGTCGGCCGTCAGACCGAGGTCGGTCAGCGCGTCGGCGGCGAACGCGAGAATCTCGGCGTCGGCCTCGGGTTCCGCGGAGCCGAAGATGTCGACGTTCGTCTGGTAAAATTCCCGAAAACGGCCCTGTTGGACCTGCTCGTAGCGCCAGAACGGACGCGTCGAGACCCACTTGATGGGTTTCGACAGCGCCTGCTGCTTGGCGACGACCATCCGCGCGACCGTCGGCGTCAGTTCGGGCGTCAGCGCGACCTCGCGGCCGCCCTTGTCGGTGAACGCGTACAGCTCGTCGACGATCTCCTCGCCGGATTTGTCGACGTACATCTGCGTCCGTTCGAGCGCGGGCGTGCCGATTTCGCGGAAGCCGTAGCGCTTCGCGGCGTCTTCCATCGTGTCGATGACCTCCCGGCGGGGAGCCATCTCGTCGGGGTAGAAGTCACGAAATCCCTTGAGGCGGTCGTACATGCACGGTGGTTTGCGGAGCGGTCGCTTGAAGGCTGTCCTTTCGACGGCGAGTAGTTCCGGAGGTGAACGTTCAACTGTGGTGACGAAGCCACTTCCGCGGGTGCGCTAACGACCCGACGCAAGGCGGCCGAGGCGGGTGTGCGACGCGCCGCTCGCGAAACCGAAATCGGGTCGCCTGCCAGCCACTCGAAATAGCCGTTCGAAATCAGTCGCTCAGAACCAGCCGACAACGCCGCCGAGCGCTCCGGAGTCGAGCGCGATGAGACCGACGCCGCAGACCGCCAGCGCCGCGGCGACGAGCCGCGTCCCGAAGAACTCTTCGCGGAGGAGAACGCCGCCGAGCACCACAGCAACCACCGCCTGCGTGTTGATGATGGGGGAGGCGATGCTCGCCGGCACTGCCGCGAACGCCAGCGACGTGACGTGTTCACCGAGTGCGACGAGGAAGCCGCCGACGGTGAGTTCGCCGAGCGTTCGCCGCGTCAGCGCGCCGTCGGACCACGACCGGACCGCAAAGGGGAGGACGACGACGGTGACGCCGCCGAGGAGGACGACGACCCACAGCTGCGGCTGGAGGCTCAGTTCTTGGAGTGCGACGCGTTTTCCCACGTCGCTGACGGCGTAGCAAGCGGCACTCAGCAGCGCGAGCTGCGCCGCAGTCGACGACGAGGCGGCGCGGATCGGGTCCGACAAGCGTCCACCTCGATAGTTGGCGACGTAGACGGCCAGCGTCGCCACGAGGACGCCGAGCACCTGAATCGGAGCGAGTCGCTCGTGCAGCAGCAGTATCTCGATCGGGAGGACGAACACCGGAACCACCTTGTTTATCGGTGCGACGTAGGAGACGTCACCCGCGTCGAGCGCCCGGAGGAAGATGAGAAACGCCGCTCCCGTCATACAGATGGTTCCGACGAGAACACCGAGCGCCTCGGCGCCGAGCGACGCGAACGACGGCGTCTCCGAGGGCGAAACCGACGTGAGAAGCACCGGAACGTACCAGGTGATAGCCGCCACGTTGACGAGGACGGTGAGAACCGAACCGGGGACCCCGTCGAAGTACCGCTTGAGGACGAACAGGTAGATTCCCCAAACGAGGGCCGCGACGAGCGAGTACGAGATTCCCGAGGTCACGGCTACCGCTCGCCTCTACGACGACATGAGCGGTTCGATTGCCACTGCTCGGGGCTCTGGATCCGGATGCTGGTACATTCAGGCCGAACGCTCTCCGTACCTGCGCTCCGACCTCGAACCGTTATGTCATACGGATACGGCTGCATCGTCGGCGACTGCCTGTTCGACACCACTGCCGACACCGAGGACGAACTCGTCGACGAGGCCCACCAGCACAACGAGGAACACCACCCCGACCTCGACGTCGGCGAGGAGCGGATTCGAGCGGATATAGAGACGAAGTAGGGCGAAGCAGCGCGAGCGACCAGACCGATCCGGAGAAAGCCCGCTCGCGTTCAGTCCAGTAGCCCGTGGACGTACGTCTGCTCGTGTTCGGGGAAGACCTCTCCGACCGCGTCGGAACCGTGCGTTTCGACGAGCAACTGCCGCAGTTCGCCCTCGTAATCGGCTTTCGGTACCGTCTCGCTCGGACCGACTTCGATGTCGAGCGTCTCCTCGACGAGTCGGTCGACCGCCCGACGACCGAACCCCGACAGCGGCGCGAGGTAGTCGACGTCGTAGCGGTCTTCGAGGCTCTGTGCCTGCGCGCGTGAGATGGTCGGCACGCGGTCGTCGCGGCGCGTCCCGTCGGCGATAGCGTCGTACCCGAGCCCCGCGACGGCTTCCAACGCGGCTTCGTGAACCTGTTGAATACCGTTTCGCGGGTAGCCGTCGGCGTGCATCTGCTCGACGGCGTCGGCGGCGATGGCCTCGTCGAGTTCGACCGTCTCGAACGGGTAACCGAGCGTCTCCGCGGCCGTCTTCGCGTGCGTCCAGTCGTCGGTGAACCCGAAGTGTGCGGTCACGAGGCGCACCTCGTAGAACGAATCGAGCGTGAGCGCGGCGAGCGTCGAATCCTTGCCGCCGCTGTACAGGAGGGCCAGTTCCATCAGCGACGGCGGATGTTGAAGCGCTTCTTGTCGGGCTGGAGTTCCTTCAACAGCTGTTTCATCTGCTCCTCGTCGATTTTCGACTGGATGCGGCCGCTCTGTGCGAGCGCGACGAGCTGCTGTTCGACCTGCTCGGCGAACTCGGGTTTACTCATCTGGACGGCGTTGAGCCGTTGTCGCGCGCCGTCGGTGAGATACTGGCGCAGTAGCGCGTCCTTCTGCGCCTGTGCGCGCTCCTCGGCGGCTTGCTGGGCTTCCTCGTTGCCCTGCTGTTGCTGCTGGCCTTCCGCTTGGTCCTGTAGCTCCTGCAGGCGTTCTCGGCGGAGTTCGTCGAGCCGTTCGTCGTCGGGATTTCCGCTCATACCCGAACTTTTCGCGCGCGGCAGAAAACGATTACGGACGGCCTGACGGCTGGCGGTCTCGAATCTCTGGAAAAGCGTGTGTGGCCTCTACGCGTAGCGTTCGAGTTCCGGGCGGTCGAGCGACTCGAAGGTCGAGGCGGCGGCGTCGTCGAGGAACGCGCGGCCGTCGTCGCTGATGCGGCGACCGTCGCCGCCGGCGCTCTCGACGAGACCCTCTTCTTCGAGCTGCTGGAGGATGACGCGGATGATCTTCTTGCTGCCGGTGCCTGTGTGGGCCTTGGCGACGCGGTAGCGCGTCGAGCCGCGCTTGCGGCCGCCGTACTCGACGGCGAGCCGTTCGACGCCGAGCGGCCCTTTCGTGGCGAGTTTCCGGAGGATACTGGCCGCGCGGACGAACCAGAAATCGTCGTTCTGCGGCGGAAGCTCTCGGTTCGAGCCGGTTTTGGCGAACTGAATCCAGTCGGGCTGTTCGATGCGGTCCTCGAGTCGGTCGGCGACCTCCTGAATGAGGTCGTCCGCCGGAACGTCATAGAGGGTTACCATGGCTACGAGTTCTGTGTAGCGCTGTTTAAAAGCATCGTATTGGCGTCGTCGGCCCCGTCCGACGGGCTTTCTCGACCCGACGCGGACGGCCGATCAGGAGCCGTTGAGACCCAGAACGCTGACGACGACGCCGCCGATGAGCGTCGGCAGCCAGTACACCGTCCCGCGGTAGATGACGATGGCCGCCAGAATCGCCGACTCCGTCACCGCGGGGCCCGTCGCCGCCAGCAGCAGGACGAGGAGGACGCTCTCGATGCCGCCCGCGCCGCCGGGGAGCGGGGTCACACCCGCAATCGCGCCGATGGGGACGACGAACAGCATAATCGACGGCGAGACGGGCGTGCCGACGGCGTGAAACGCCAGCCAGAGGCCGAGCATCTGTGCGAGCCATCCGGCCGCCGAAAGCGAGACGGCCAGCAGCAGTCCGCGCGGGTTCGTCGCAACGCGCTCGATAGCGGTGAAGAAGCGACTGATTCGTCCTTCGATGCTCTCGGCGGTCGGTTTCGAGACGCGCGGGACGAAGTCCGCGACGCGTCGGATAAGAGGCGTGAGCACGCTGACGGTTTTGTGTTCGAGTTGGTACCGTCGCTGCCAGCCGACGTACACGAGACCCGGAATCACCGTTGCGAGGACGACGACCCCGATGACCGCCAGTTCGAGGTTCTGACCGAGTGTCGTCTCCGTCGCGAAGTACACAGCACCCGCGAGCGCGAGCGTTATCGACGGGACGAAGTTGAGCGTGTCGACGCTGGCGATGGCCGCGAGGCCGGTCTCGTACTCGGCGTCGGAGGTCTGCGAGATGAGCAGCGCCGTCACCGGCTCGCCGCCGGCCTGTCCGAACGGCGTGATGTTGTTCGAGAACATCGCCCCCGAGAACACGAGAAACGACTTCAGCGCCGAGATCTCCACGCCGAGCACCGAGAGGACGGTCCGAAGCGACAGCCCCCACGCGAACAGCCAACCGAGCGTCGCGACGATGACGAGGGCGACGAATCGGATGTCGGCATTCTCCAACTGAGTGACGAGGTCGTCGACGCCGATGAACGAGAAGAGAACCGCGAACACCACCAACGCACCGGCGAAGCCGAGCACGGTGGCTCGGAGGTTCTCCCTGGACATATCACCCCGAACGTCAACAGACGGCATTAAGCCACCGGAATCGACAGCAGCGGTAGCGATAGCCTACGCCTCTCTTCGGGTTTGGTAGCCGTGATACTGTGCGGCTGACTCTCACGGGTGCGTGACGCCGGACGCCTCGGTGGATTTTTCGCACCGACGACGAAAGGCCGAACATGGACGAGCGGACAGCGCTTCGAACGTTGGCTGCGGAACTCCCGGCGGCCGGTGACGACGCCGCGGTCGTCGACGAACTGGTCGTCACGACCGACATGCTCCACGAAACGACGGACTTCCCGGCCGGAACGACGCGCTACACCGCCGGGTGGCGGTCCGTCGGCGCGTCGCTCTCGGACGTCGCCGCGATGGGCGCGGACGCCGTGGCGGCCGTCGCCGCGTACGCCGCACCCACGTTCGACGCGGACGAACTGAGTGCGTTCGTCCGCGGTGCCCGCGACGTCTGCGAACTCGTCGGTGCCGAGTACGTCGGCGGCGACCTCGACACGCACGACGAGTTCACGACGGCGACGACGGCCATCGGCCGAACGGACGACCCGGTGCTCCGGTCCGGCGCGAACCCCGGCGACCTGCTCTGTGTGACCGGCACGCTCGGGCGGTCGGCGGCCGCGCTTCGCTACTTCGAACGCGGCGACGCGGAGCGGGGTAACGACCGCTTCAGGTTCGAACCGCGAGTCGCCGCGGGCGTGGAACTCGCCGGCTACGCGACGGCGATGATGGACTCCAGCGACGGCCTCGCGCGGTCGGTCCACCAACTGGCGGAGGCGAGCGACTGCGGCCTCTCCGTCGACTCCGCGCGGATTCCGGTCGACGCCGCCGTCTCCGACGTGACCGACGGCGAGAGCGACTACTGGGAGTCGGCGCTGCACTTCGGCGAGGACTTCGAGCTGGTGTTCACGCTCCCCGAATCCGCGCTCGAACGGGCGGCGGCGGCTTCAGTGACGCCGATTACCCGCATCGGACGCGTCGCCGAGTCGGGTGCGGGCGTAACGCTCGACGGCGAGCCGCTTCCGGACCGCGGGTACACCCACTCGGCGTAGCGCCGCCGGACCCGTCTCGATTCTCAGGCGCCCATCAGCTGAATCGGCACCAGCATGAAGCACAGCAGGCCGAGCGCGAACGTGAACACGCCGACGAGTTGGCGCTTCCAGCCGATGCCGGATTCGTCGATGGGGTGGGCGGGGCCGTTGATGGCGATGAACAGCGAGAACAGACCCCAGAAGGCCCAGAGTCCGACCGACTCTTGCAGGCCCAGGTCGCGGACGTAGTAGAGGTAGCCCGCGAGGCCGAACAGGCCCAAAGGAACGAGCGTCGCCACCGTCTCCTGTCGCCGACCGAGCATCGCCCGAACCATGTGGCCACCGTCGAGTTGGCCGACCGGCAGCAGGTTCAACACGGTGAAGAACATCCCGACCCAGCCGCCGATGATGACGGGGTTCACCGTCTGTGGGTAGCTGTAGTCGCTCGGTTGGCCGAGAAGCGTCGCGATGAGGTCCAACAGCAACGGATTGTTGAACTGGATGACCTCGGTGCTCCCGACGAAGACGCGCTCGGGTATCGTAATCGGTTCGAGCGACAGGCCGATAGCGGTGACGAGAACCGTCGCCGCCAACCCGGCGAGCGGTCCCGCGACGCCGATGTCGAAAAGCGCCTTTCGGTCGGGCATCTGCCCGCGCATTCGGATGATAGCCCCCATCGTCCCGAAGGGGAAGATAAACGGGATGAGATACGGCAGCGAGACGTCGACGCCGTGGTAGCGACCCATCACGTAGTGGCCGAGTTCGTGCGCGCAGAGGACGCCGAGCACGGCGGCGGTGAAGGGCCACGCTTCGAGCGCGACCAGCGGATTCTCCTGAATCTGGCTTATCGGGATGTAGTACCACGCGTACGCGCCGACGAACAGCGTCGAGGCGACGGTGGCGACGAACAGGAGCAGATTCTTCCAGGGCACGCCGTCGACGCCGACGGACAGCGGTTCGGCGACGAGTACGTCGAGTCCGTCGTTCGTCCGTGCGAGACGAACGTCGTACCCCGCTTGCCGAAACGAGGGCCACGCCTCTTCGAGCAGTGAGCGACGCGAGACGAGCGACTCGCCGTAGTACAGTAGTCGGTCGTCGTCCGTACGTACCTCACGAACGTAGAACACCGAGTCGAGTTGTTCGAGCGAGGGACCGTCTGCGGGGGCGGCCGCGGGGCCGTACGGAGGGCTGTCGGCCTCGTCCATCTGATACTACGTCTACCGCACAGAGGGGTATAAATCCGGTGTCGGCGTGCGCCGGCCGCCCGACGCCGCAGGTGGGTGTCGACGACGCTCGGAGACGCGGTGTGTGTCGTCAACGGAACTGGAGAAAACAGGTTGTCGTCGCCCGGAGACGAGAGGTTGCATGGTTCGCGAGTGGAGCCGGAAGGCGGGGACCGTCACCGAGACAAGTCGCGCGGGGACCGAGTTGTTTTGCTTACGAGGTGGGGGCGACGCGCCACGTGGTCGCGCTCGTGTACGACCACTTCTCGATGGTGAGTTCGTGGGTGGAGTCACGGAGCTTCACCATCAGCGCGCCGATCTCTTTAGGCGAGAGACCGACCTCGTCCGCGATGAACTTGCCCTTGAAGTACAGTTCCCCGTCTTGGGCTTTCTCGACGAGGTACTGCTTTAGTCGGGTTTCCTTCGAGCGTCCGTCGGTGGAGGGGTTCGCTGTTGCGCTCATTTTTGTTCTGACCTCGTTTCCCACATCGCCGGTGGAGATGTTATAAAGGCAGGAACGTTAGCCACAGTTCGGCCTCTTTCAGGCTGAAGCGACGCAAATGATTCGTTTCACGACGTTTTTTCTGCGCCGTAGAACTTTTACAAATCTATCTGAGACATTTATCCTCAAGGAATTTAGATAAAACGAACCGCCTCAATATCTGGTTCCTTGACCGTTTCAGGGCAACAATTTCCGGTTTCAGCGTTCCCAACCGCTCAGAAACAGTGGTTCGACGAGGAGAATGTTGCCTCGACGCGAAAGTCACGACGATCTGTCGTGAACCCAGAAGTCCGACTCGACGGTGGTCTCCTTCTTGAAGATGGGGACCTCGTCTTTCAGGCGGTTGATGCCGTCTTCGACGGCGCGGAACGCCTCGGTTCGGTGGCCAGCGAGGACGACGACGAAGACGATGTCCTCGCCGTCCTCTATGACGCCGGTGCGGTGGTGCATGAGCACGCGCTCGACGCCGCCGCGTGATTCGATGTCGCGTCTGATCTCCGCGAGGCGCTCCTCGGCGACGCCCTCGTACTTCTCGAACGTCAGCCGCGTCGTCCGCGGGTCGCCGTCTCCGTCTTTCGCTCGAACACGGCCCGTGAAGGTCGCAATCGCGCCGGCGCGCTCGGCGCGCGGATCCTGCTTGACTCGCTCGACCAGCGACTCCAGCGTGACGTACGGTTCGAGCGCCTCGATGCGGGTGCAGAGGTCGTCGACGTCGACGTCGTCGACCGAGGGTGCCGAGAGGAGCGTATCGCGCGAATCGTCTCCCGACGCCGAATCGTCGCCGAGAACTGCCGTCGGCAGACGGGACGACTCGAACCCGGCGAGGAGCGCGAAGTCGTACGACGCGGCGAGGTGGTCGAGCAGTTCGTCGCGCGAGCGGTCGCGGCCCGCGCCGACCCAGATGCCGTCGTCAGAGAGGCCGTACGACGCCGCCGAATCGGGCGCGGGGTCGCTGCCGTCGGGGAGCCGTTCGACCGTCGCGACGCGTCCGTCGAGTCGCGCGGCGAGCCGCTCGGTGAGCGTCGTTGCGTCCGGACCGACGACGCAGAGTGTGCGCATACCCGGAAGACGGGGGACCGAACGGCTTTAGTGTTGCTCAGGAGGTGTCGGCGGCACGCTCCACGCGTCGCCGCCGGTAGCCGAGACAGGTGCTCTCGCACCGCGGAACGTGGCGGAGTTGATAACCCTTAAGACCGAATCCCAGCAATCCGATTGCAATGAGAGTCGTCATTTCTATCGGCGGGAGCGTTCTCGCGCCGGAGCTCGACGCCCGTCGGGTCGAAGCACACGCCGCCGCAATCGAGTCACTCGCCCGCGAAGGCTGCGAGCTCGGCACCGTCGTCGGCGGCGGCGGGGTCGCTCGCGAGTACATCAACGCCGCACGCGGCCTCGGCGCGAACGAGGTCCAGTTGGACCAGATCGGCATCGACGTGACGCGCATCAACGCCCGTCTGCTCATCGCCGGCCTCGGCGCGGGCGTCAACCCCGCTCCGGCGCACAGCTACGAGGACGCGGGCGAGGCCATCCGTCGCGGCGACATCTCCGTGATGGGCGGCGTCGTTCCCGGCCAGACCACCGACGCGGTGGCCGCGGCGCTCGCCGAGTACGTCGACGCGGACCTGCTCGTCTACGCGACGAGCGTCGACGGCGTCTACAGCGCCGACCCGCGCAGCGACGACGGAGCGGAGAAGTTCGAGGAGCTCACGCCCGAAGAGTTGGTGAAAGTTATCGCCCCGATGAGCACCGACGCCGGGTCCTCCGCACCCGTCGACCTGCTGGCGGCGAAGCTCATCGAACGCGCGGGAATGCGAACCATCGTCCTCGACGGGACCGAGCCGCAGCGACTCGAACGCGCGGTGCTCCGCGGCGACCACGGGGGAACCGACATCGTCCCCGCCGGTGAGGGTACCGAACCGACGTACTGGTCCCAGCGATGAGCACAGACGACAGCAACGACTCGGACCCGACGGCCGCAAACGAAGGCGAAGCGGACGAAAACGGCGAGACTCGCCACGCCTTCTGGGCCGACGAGGTGGCCGACGAGATTCTCGCGCGCGGCCCCGACGAGCCCATCGTCATCAAGGGCGGTATCTCCCCCTCGGGCGTCGCGCACCTCGGTAACTTCAACGAGATTCTCCGCGGCTACTTCGTCGCCGAAGTGCTGCGCGAGCGCGGTTACGAGGTCCGTCAGGTGTTCACGAGCGACGACAGGGACCCGCTCCGGAAGCTCCCCCGAAAGCTCGCCGACAGAGACGGCAACATCGTCGGCCTCGGCGACGTCGACGCGGGCGCGCTCGGCCAGAACCTCGGCAAGCCGTACACCGACATCCCCGATCCCTTCGGCGAGGCTGAGTCGTACGCGGCGCACTTCGCGGCGCTCATCGAAGCCGACGCCGAGCGCCTCGGCGTCCCCGTCGAGATGATCTCGAACACCGAGCTCTACGCCGACGGCACGTTCGAGCCAGTGGTTCGGCACCTCCTCGAGAACGCCGACGCCGCCCGGGAAGTGCTCGCCGAGTACCAGAGCAAGGTCGATGACGACTACGTCCCGTTCAACCCCGTCTGCGGGAACTGCGGGAAGATAACCGAGACGGTGACGGGAATCGACCTTGACGCCGGCACCGTCGACTACGTCTGCACCGACATGACCGCCGGTGACAACGTCATCTCCGGCTGCGACCACGAGGGGACGGCGACGTTCCGCGAGGGGAAACTGCCGTGGCGCTTCGAGTGGCCCGCCCAGTGGCAGGTGCTCGGCGTCGACTTCGAGCCGTTCGGGAAGGACCACGCCGAGGGCTCGTGGCCCAGCGGCGAGGACATCGCGCGCAACGTCCTCAGCATCCAGCCTCCCGTCCCGATGACGTACGAGTGGTTCACGCTCAACGGAGAACCGCTCTCCTCGTCGGCGGGCAACATCGTCACTGTCGCCGAGGTGCTCGAACTCGCCGAGCCCGACGTCCTGCGGTACTTCTTCGCGCTCAACCCGCGCCGCGCCCGCGACTTCGACCTTCGGCGCTTGGACCTCCTCGTCAACGACTTCGACCGCTTCGAGCGCGTCTACTTCGGCGAAGAGACAGACGAGAACCTCGAAGCGCTGGCCGAGCGCGCCTACCCCTTCCTCGTCGACGAAGTGCGCGAAGAGCGCGTCCGTCTGCCGTACACGTTCGCCGCGGTGCTGGGGATGGTCGACGACCCCCAACTTCGAGTACAGATGGCGAAGAACGAGGGCCACATCACCGACGAGACGCCCGAGTGGGCCGTCGAGGACGCGATGGAGCGCGTCGAGAAGGCCCGGACGTGGGCCGAGCGGATGGACAACGAGTACAACTACCGCCTTCAGACGGAGCTGCCCGACGTCGACCTCGACGACGACGTCGCCACGGCGCTGTCGGACCTCGCGGACTTCGTCGAGGAGGGCCACACCGGCGAGGAGATTCAGGGCGAAATCTACGAGGCCGCCAAGGCACGCGACGTGCAGACCGGCGACCTCTTTCAGGCGGGCTACCTCCTGTTCTTCGACCAGACGCAGGGCCCGCGCCTCGGCGAGTTCCTCGGAGAACTCGAAGAAGAGTTCGTGGTGAAGCGTCTTCGGCGAGCCGAGTGAGGCGAGGGCTCGTCACGAGCACCGCGAAGTGATGGCGGTCACAGCGTGGCGGCGGGAGTTCTGCCAGACTCTCCACCGCGAGCGAGGCCGAGGGCCGAGCGAGCGGGCCGAGGAGTGAACGGAGCGAAGCGAAGTGAACGACGAGTGCTTTTGGTCGAGCTTTTGCCGAGGGGCGGCTTCGCCGCCCCGCAGCGCAAAAGGTCGCTAGTTGTCCTCTATCGCGTCGATGACCACCGACCCGACGACGACGAGTCGCGGGTCGAGGTCCCCGCTCGTGAGCGAGATACTGTACCGGTCGCGGAACGAGAACTGCTCAGAGATGGTGCCGTAGACCTCGCTTCCGTCCGGCGAGGTGACCGAGTACGAGAACGGAAGCAGCGTCGTCACGAGTCGGCGAATCGCCGCCATGAGATGGTTGTCCTCCTTGACGAGCGCGACGACGTTGCCGTCGGCGTCGTGCAGTTCGTACTCGTGTTTCAGAAACGAACTGACGCGGCGCTTGACCGCACCGATTGGTTCGTCGGTCTGGCTGTCGACGATGTCGTAGGCGGCGTTCACGTCGAGTATCTGGCTCGCGCGGACTCGAATCCGCTCCTCGCCGGTCTCGGCGTCGGTGAAGCGGAAATCCTCCTTCAAACGGAGTTTCTTCTGTTTGGAGGTCAGAATCGGCTCGGAACCGCTGTTCTCGTAGATGTCGTACTTGTTCCCGATACCGAACTTCTGGCGAACCTCGTAGGCGTTCGAGTCGAACACGACTCTCGTGTCACGGAGTACGGCTATATCTCTTCGGAAGGTGGTCGAGAAACGTACGGCGGAGTCGGCGGCGTCCGGTACGTAACGAAATCACCGACCCAGACGCTGCATCGGCCGGAGAGTCGGCGTAGCATCGGTGTTTCGACGGCGTCGCTTCGCCGAGGCAATCCGAACGTCTTTCCCGCTACCCTTCCTTTCTTGGGCCAATGAACACGCTGCTGTGGATACTTATCGGCGTGATCCTCTACACGGTACTCGCCCTCGTCTTGCGACAGCTCGGCATCCTCCCGAGTTCGGTGAAGATGCAAGGACCCCTGATGACGATACACACTCGTCGGGGCCGCGCGTTTCTCGATTGGCTCGCCACCCCGAAGCGGTTCTGGCGGGCGTGGAGTAACATCGGCGTCGGCATCGCCCTCGTCGTGATGGTCGGCACGTTCCTCCTCCTCGTGCTCCGCGGCGTCCAGATTCTACAGAATCCCCCCGCACCGACGGCGGTGAACGCCCCCCGAAACGTGCTCGTCATCCCCGGCGTCAACGACTTCCTCCCGCTGTCGGTCGCCCCCGAGATCGCGTTCGGTCTGCTCGTCGGCCTGGTCGTCCACGAGGGCGGCCACGGCCTGCTCTGCCGGGTCGAAGGTATCGACATCGAGTCGATGGGCGTCGTCCTCTTCACGATTCTCCCCATCGGCGCGTTCGTCGAACCCGACGAAGAGAGCCAACGGAAGGCGAGTCGCGGCGGGCGAACTCGGATGTTCGCCGCGGGGGTGACGAACAACCTGGCCATCACCGCGATCACGTTGGTGCTGCTGTTCGGCCCGGTGACCGGGGCCATCGCGGCGGCCCCCGGTGCGGCCGTCGGGAGCACGTTCCCGAACTCGGCGGCCGCCACCGCCGGAATCGACGCCGGCGACCGAATCGTCGGCTTCGACGGCGCGAACGTCACCTCGGACGTGGACCTCCAGAACGCGCTCAGAGAGAGCGACGCCGCGAACGTGACGGTGACACTCGCGGACGGAACCGAACGGTCGGTGCAGCGGTCGCTTCTGGTGACGGCGATGTCGCCGAACTCGCCGTTGGCCGACGACGGCAGCGCCGGGGTCGAGACGAACGACACCGTCGTCGCCGTCAACGGAACGGCGGTCAACACCGAGTCGGGACTGCATCAAGCGGTCGTCGACAAGCCGATCGTCACGCTCACCGTCGAGAACCAGCGCGGCGAGGAATCGAACGTGACCGGCCCGATGGGCGTTCTCCTCGGCGTCTCGTCGAACGGACCGCTGAGCGAGCAGACGGGCGTCCCCGGCGGCGAACAGGTCGTCGTCACGAGCATCGACGGCGAACGGACGCTCAACTACTCGGACGTGCAGGCGGCGCTCGACGGCGGCCAGCCGGGTGACGAGGTGAACGTGACCGCCTACGTAGACGGACAACTGCAGACGTACACCGTGACGCTCGCGGAGGCGAACGACGGCACCGGCCGCGGCCTCGTCGGCGTGACGCAGGGCCCCGAGTTCAGCGGTATCAGCGTCAACAGTCTCGGCGTCGTCTCGTACCCCGCACAGCAGTTCCTCGGCATCCTCGGCGGCGACGTGCAGGGGGGACTGTTCTCGCAGGTGCTTTTCATCCTCTTTCTACCCTTCGCGGGGACGGTCGTCCCGGGATTGGAGACCAACTTCGCCGGCTTCGTCGCCGCGAACACGAGTTTCTACACCATCAGCGGCCCACTTGCGGCTCTCGGCGGCGGCGTCTTCATCCTCGCCAACGTCCTGTTCTGGGTCGGGTGGATAAATCTCAATCTCGCGTTCTTCAACTGCATCCCGGCGTTCCCGCTCGACGGAGGTCGCATCCTCCGCACCTCGACGGAGGCGGTCGTCTCGCGGTTGCCGGTCGAAGGAAAGCGGCAACTGACGAGTACGATCACGACGAGCGTGGGTCTGCTGATGCTCGTCAGTCTCCTGCTGTTGCTGTTCGGGCCGCAACTGCTCACCTGAACTCGCGGCCGTTTTCGAGAGACGAGAGACGAGAAACCACCAGCGTCGCGAGCGCGCTCAGGAGTCGAAGTCGATACCGTACCGCTCGTAGAACGCCTCTGGTGTGTCGTCGATTCGCTCGAACGTGCCGAAGTCGCGCTCGTGGTGACGAATCAACTGCTCGATGATCCACGAACTGAACGTCTCGTCGAAGCGCCACGCGTCCTCGGGGCTCTCGACGTCGAAGCGACCGTCGGTGGCGAACGCGACGTAGACGTGGTAGAACCCGAGGATGACGTCGGCGAACTCCTCGGCTTTGCCGCCGGTCTCGACTCGCTTCTCGCGGAGTTCTTCGCGGCCGCTGTCGGTCAGCGCGAAGTACTTCCGGTCGGGTTCGTCCTCGCGGTCGACCCGCTCGGCCCAGCCTTTCTCTTCGAACTTATAGAGAATCGGATAGACGGAACCGTACGACGGCTCCCAGTGTCCGCCGCTTATCTCGCGTATCTCCTTGAGAATCTCGTAGCCGTACCGGGATTTCTCTCCCAACAGCTCCAAAACCAGATACGAGATGAGGCCTTTCGGTGGGCCGCTTTTCCGCATTGGTTGCCCATCAAAGGGACGTTGTGAAAGCGTTTCGGTTACCCTGGTTCGTTCGCCGCCGGTCACAGACGCCGAGTCGTCGACGCCGCGGCGGGTTCAGGGCTGCTCGGTCGTGTCGTCGCCGAAACCGGACGTCGACCCCGCTTCGTAGTCGACGTCGACCTCGTCGCCCGCTAGGGCGACGTGGCCGTAGTTGAGAAGCGCGACGAAGACCACGCCGCCGACGGCGTTTCCGAGCGTCGTCCACGTTAGAAAGTGCACGAACTGCCCGAGCGTGACGCCCTGTCCGAGAAACATGGCGGCCAGGACTTCGGTCGTTCCGAGCAGCGCGTGGTGAAACGGCGCAAACCCGATGGTGGTGGCGACGACGAGCACGATGACGACACAGGCGATGGTGTCTCGACTCGCCGCGACAAGCCACGTCAGAAGCCCCATCAGCCACCCGGCGACGACGCCGCTTGCGGTGATGACCCACCACGGGAACGGCAGCAGTGCCGCCGCCAGCGACCCGAACGCCGCCGGGTCGACGATGTTCATCGCCGGGCCGATGGCGGCGATGAGGCCGGCGAAACACAGACAGCCGACGAGGTTGGCGGCGAGCACGATACTCCACAGTTCGAGCAGATCGCGGACGGAGGCGCGGTCGGTCACCACCGGGAGCACGGCCATCGTCGTGTGGGCGGTGAACAGTTCGGTCTGGCCGATGATGACGAACAGAAAGCCGACCGCGGAGACGCCGCCGAGCGTCAGTTGTTTCACCAGCGTCGAGGGGAACGTCGGCTGGAACGTCAGCGCCATCCCCATGAACAGTGCGCCGAAACTCACCGTGAGACCCGCGGCGAACCCGGAGATTGCGACGCCTTTGGCCGGGCGGTTCATCTCCGTGAGCGCGTTTTCCATCTCCCGCTCGATGATGTGGCGGTACGAGAGCGTCGCACCCGAGGGGTCGTCTGTTGTCGATGGCATCGAGTAGTCGGGTCGACTAACGCTCTCTGACGCAAAACCAGTTGGGTCGAAACCCGGGAAATCGGCGACGACTCAAAACGCCCTTAGTCGGCCGGGTCCAACGCCGAGATATGCCTCAAGCGCCGCAGACCGAGGAAGGCTGGTACGCGCTGCACGACTTCCGGAGCATCGATTGGGACGTGTGGCGCGACGCACCCCAACGAGAGCGCGAACGCGCCGTCGCGGAAGCCGTCGACTACCTCCAGTCGCACGAAGCAGTCGAGGACGCTGAGGAGGGCGCGTCGGCCGTGTTCTCTATCGTCGGTCACAAGGCCGACCTCCTGATACTGCACTTCCGGCCGACGCTCGACGCGCTGTCGACGGCCGAACGCCGCTTCGAGCGAACCGCGCTCGCCGGGTTCACCGACCAGCCGACATCGTACGTCTCGGTGACCGAAGTCAGCGGCTACGTCTCCGACGAGTACTTTGAAGACGGTGCCGACGCCGTCGACGAGGGGCTCCGGCGCTACATCGAGGGGAAGATGAAACCCGACATCCCCGACGGTGAGTACGTCAGCTTCTACCCGATGAGCAAGCGTCGCGGCGAGAAGTACAACTGGTACGACCTCTCCTTCGAGGAGCGCGCGGAGCTGATGTCGGGCCACGGCGACGTAGGCCGCGAGTACGCGGGGAAGATCAAGCAAGTCATCGCCTCCAGCGTCGGCTTCGACGACTACGAGTGGGGCGTCACCCTGTTCGGCAGCGACCCGACGGATATCAAAGACATCGTCTACGAGATGCGCTTCGACGAGGCATCGTCGCGCTACGGCGAGTTCGGCCAGTTCTACGTTGGGCGGCGGTTCCCGTCGACGGACCTCGGCGCGTACCTCGACGGCGAATCGGTGCCGACGAGCGAACACGCCGGCGAATCGCCGCACGGTCACGGCGAGAGCGGTCGACACCACGGCCACGGTAAGGGCGGCGGTCATCACCACGGCGGCGACGGTAACGGGAGTCACCACAGCGACGACAGTCACCACCACGGCGGCGCCAGCGGCCACCACCACGGGGAGTCGGACACCACAGACGAAGGCGATGCGGATGACATCCGCGGCGAACTCACCGACCTGAACATCTACGCCGGGAAGCCTCACGGCGAGGACGTGTACGCGACGGTGCTGTACTCGGAGGCCGACACCGACGAGTTGTTCGAGGAAGTCGAGGGTCTCCGCGGTAACTTCGAGCACTACGGCACGCACGTCAAGACGGCCGTCTACGAGGCGAACGAGCGCGGTCGGTCGGCCGTCGTCAGCATCTGGGAGACGCAAAGCGCAGCGGAGACGGCCGGCGGTTTCCTCTCGGAACTGCCGGGCATCGTCTCGCGCGCGGGCGAAGAATCCGGATTCGGCACGATGGGGATGTTCTACACGGTCAAATCCGAGCATCGAGGAGAGTTCGTCGACAAGTTCGGCACGGTCGGCGGCCTCTTAGACGAGATGGACGGCCACCAAGAGACGGACCTGATGGTGAACGTCGAAGACGAAGACGACATGTTCATCGCCAGTCAGTGGCGCTCGAAGGAGGACGCGATGGGTTTCTTCCGCAGCGACGAGTTCCGCGAGACTGTACAGTGGGGCCGTGACGTGCTGGCGGACCGGCCGCGGCACGTCTTCCTCGCCTGAGTCGACGGCTCACCGCGTCAGGAGCGTCGCCCCCGGTGCGTTTCGCCGGACGCTCTTGATGCCGTTTTTCGCGGCCGACTTCGACGAGTAGCCCTCGCCACCGTCGGCGATGATGTTCCCGTTACGGTGGCGGAGTCGCCAGCGCCACTCGTCGGCTTTGTCGCGGTACAACTCGAACGTCGCCGCCGCCTCCGGTTCGGACTCGTCGGTATCGGTCTCGCCGTCGACGTCGGGTTCACGGTCCGTTTCGGGTGTCTCGACCGTCTCGGGTGCCCCGACGGCCTCGGTCGTTTCGGCCGACTCCGTTCGGCTCTGGTCGCCCGCGTCTTCGCTCGTCATCGACGCGTTCGCTGCGGATTGGGAGTCGGAGTCGAACTGGCCGATCGTTTCGCCGTCGGCGACGACCGAAACCGAGACGTGGACGTGTGAGTCGGTCATACAATATCCGATGACGCCGATGAACGTATTACTTTCCGACGCTTGTCGAGGGTGCGTAGTGGAAGTATACGGGCGGGAACGCCCGCCGCCGTCGGCCGTCGAATTCGAAGCGAAACGGAGGGGTCGAAGGAGAGACGAACGCGCGGGCTCGGGGACGCTATCGCTCGGTACGGTCCATCGACCGCGCGAAGGCGAGATACGGTTCGAGTTCCGACCTCGGGTCGGTCAGACGGAGACGGCGGGTCCGTTCGTCGTACTGGACGAACAGCGACGCGGTCAGTTTCGGTATCACGGTGTGGTGCAGTTCGAGGTGGAGACGGCGGCGGTTATCGAACGGTGTGATCTCCCGGCGGAGGAGTCGGTCGACGAGTCGTTCGTACTGGATGGCACTGTCCGAATCGTACAGGACGTACAACACGCCCCGCCGCGAGGGGTCGGCGAGCAGTTCGAACGCCGTCGACGGGGAGAGTGAACGCTCGGAATCGTCTGCGGACATCACTTTTGTGAACAGTGATCCGCGTCGCGGCACGGACCGAGGTGTTTCACCGAGCAGGTACCGGTGGTCGTTCTTCGCTGGAGGGGGCTCGTTCTTCGTTGGAGAGGGGACGACATACTGTCAATAGAATACCACAATCTCCGTTGATATATAATTGAGCCTTGTTCGAGAGGTCGTAGAAATAACCAGCGGGGTCGCCGACTCGCGCTTCCTCGTCGTCCGACTTGCCATCGAGAGCGTCTTTGCGATGAAATTCGTTTGTCCTCAACGGAAGCGTTCGGAAGCCGCGTGCGTCGAGATACCGAAGTAGTCTGCGACCTCGCCGAGCGTCGTATCCCGCGGGATGTTGAAGGAGCCCATCTCGAACGTCGCCACGAGCGCGTCCAACTGCGGCGTCGAGAGGTCGTACTGTACGGCTCTCGGCTGAGTGTCTTCGGCGATGTCGTCGAGTTCGAAGTCGAGGTCGTGGGCATTGCAGTACGCGCGGAACTCCGCGAGCGACTCGCGACTGTCGAGCCGGGCGGTGAGCGACCGCTGTTCGTCCGCCCGCTCGGCCGCGAGGAGGGCCGCGCGTCCCGCTTCGAGACCGTCGACTCCTCGGGAGTCCACCGAACGGCGTCAGCCGTGAGCGAGTAGGGGAGGATAGTACACCGCTACAGTCTCGAATCGTGATTCTCGGCGGGCGAGAATTTCGTATCGTGGTTGAAGGTTTATCGACCGGCGTTCTGCTTGCCGGTGCCCACCAGATCCGCGCCGTCCACCGAAGAGCGGAGGCTGTCCATGCCGTCGTCGCGGGTGATTCCGAAGTTCTCTCGGTAGAGTTCCTCGACACGGTCGACCTCCGCCTCGGAGAGCGGCGGGGTTTCGGAGGCGGCGGCCCACTCGTCGATGTCGTCCGTCGTCCGGAACGTCGGCGTCACCGACGCGACGGCGTCGTGGCTGAGCAGCCACTGGATGGCGGCCTGCCCCATCGTGCGCTCGCCGTCGTGTTCGAGGAACCGAAGCGCCTCGACTTTCTCCCACCCCGTCTCGTACCACTCGTCGGGGCGGAACCCGCGGTGGTCGCCGGCATCGAGTTCGGTGTCGGGCGTCACCTGCTCGTTCAGAAGCCCCGAAGAGTGGGGCACGCGGGCGATGACGGCGGTGTCGGCGTCCTCGCGCGCGATGGTGTCGAGGAAGTGTCGGCCGGGGGTCTGCTCGAAGACGTTGAAGACGGTCTGGATGGCGTCGAAGTCGAATTCGACGGCGCGGTCACCTTCGGCGAGCCAACCGATGGAGGGGCCGAGCGCCCAGCCGAGCGCGTCGACGGTTCCCTCTTCCCGGAGTGATTCGAGGGTTTCGACCACGTCGGGCGTCACCTCGTCGACGTTCGCGTTGTGCAGTTGGAGGAAGTCGACGTAATCGGTGTCGAGACGCTCCAGACTCCGTTCGACGCAGGTTCGAATCCACTCGGAGTCCAGTCGCTTCGGCAACTCGCCGTGGCCCGCCTGCGGGTGGTTGTAGAAGTCGTAGCCGATTTTCGTCGACAGCGTCACCTCGTCGCGGTAGTCGGCCAGCGCCTTCCCGATGAGCTTCTCGCTGTCGCCGTGGCCGTAGACGTCGCCGGTGTCGAAGTACGTGATTCCCTGGTCGAGGGCGTACTCGACCATCTCGACGGCCTGGTCTTCGGTCCGGTCGCCCCACCAGTCGGTGCCGACGACCCACGCGCCGAAGCCGACTTCGCTCACTTCCACTCCCGAATCGCCCAGCGTTCGGTAGTTCATACCGCGCGCTAAGGCGAGACGACACTTATCGGAACCGGTTCACCCGTCGAATCGGGGGGTGACGAGCGGATTGTCCGGTGGGCGGAGCGCCTCGGCCTCACGTCCGTCGAGAGCCAGTCGCAGGGCCACGTTCGAAGTTAAACCACATACTGCGATATCAAATGGCGCAAGAGGGAGAGGGCGACGCCAGCAACCGCTGCGAAGTCGGCAACGCTTAATCGCTCAGCGACGTCACTCGTAGAGGATGGAGACGCTCCCAGTACGCGTCGCGTGTATGTACGTGGCCGACCGCTCGTCGGAGCAGTGGGCGGCGTACGAGTGGTGTGCCGAGGCGGCGACGGCCGCCGACATCGTCTCGTTCGCCGCCGTCGCCGACGGTGCCGTCGACCTCGGTGCCTACGATGCGGTCTGGTGGCACCGCGATACCCCTCTCGACGACGGGCCGGCGGCGGTCCGTGAAAGCGCTCGATGCGTTCAGTCGTTTCTCGAAGACGGCGGCGGCCTGCTCCTCTCGCTTCACGCGCTGTCTGCGGTCGAACCCCTCGGCATCGACGGCGTCCGCCCGGATGCCACCGGCGTCGAGGACGTGCACGGCCCGTCCGGGTTCGCGCGGAAGGCGCTCTACGCGGACCACCCCGCTTTCGAGTCGTTTGACGACCGGTTCCACCTGGCGTCGCCCGGCGACGACCGGCCGTTCGCGCGGTACGAGAGGCTCGTCCCCGAACGGGGCCAGGTTCTCGGCAGTTCGCTCCGCGGCGACGAGTTACTCGTCGGCCACAAGTCGCTGCTTTCGTGGCGCGTTGGCCGGGGAACGGTCGCCGGCAGCGGCGAACATCTCCACTTTGACCGCGAGGGCGGCGAGACGCACGCCCGCGACCGGTTCGCGCGAAATCTGCTGGCGTCGTTGGCCTCCGACCGACGGCCGAGCTTCACCGACCGCCCTGCCGACGTCGAGGGGTTTGCCGACGTTCGGGCGGCGCTGGCCGGCGACCACCACCGACCGGGCTACCACCTCGCCGCGCCCGCCAACTGGCTGAACGACCCGAACGGCCTCGTCCACTACGGCGGGCGCTACCACGTGTTCTACCAGTACAACCCCGCGGGACCGTTCCACGGGACGATTCACTGGGGACACGCGACGAGCGGGGACCTCGTCAACTGGCGCGACGAACCGGTGGCGCTCTCGCCGTCGCCGGATGGTCCCGACCGCGACGGCTGTTGGTCGGGGTGTACCGTCGTCGACACCGACGGGGCGCCGAGACTCCTGTACACCGGCGGCCGCGGTCGCGTCCAACTGCCGTGTCTGGCGACGGCCGCCGACGATGAGCTCCGGACGTGGGTGAAACACGCCGAAAATCCCGTCATCGAGCAAGCGCCGACGGACCCGCCGGTGCTGGCGACGAACGACTGGGACGCGGAGTTCCGCGACCACTGCGTCTGGCGACAGGACGGCGTCTGGTACCACCTCGTCGGCGCGGGCGCGCAGACCGGCGGCGGCGTCGTGCTGCTCTACCGCGGTGAGAGCCTCGACGAGTGGGAGTACGTCGGTCCGCTGTTCGGCCGCGAGGAACCCGACCCCGGGACGGTGTGGGAGTGTCCGGAACTGCTCGACTTCGGCGATACACAGCTCCTGCAGGTGTCGAACTACGACGAGCCCATCTACTTCGTCGGCGAGGCGGACCTCGACGCACCCGACTTCGACCCGACGAACGAAGGAGTCCTCGACTACGGCGACTACTACGCCCCGCAGTCGCTGCGCGCGCCCGACGGCCGCGTGCTGACGTGGGGATGGCTCCCGGAGGCTCGTGACCTCGACGCGCAGTGGCGCGCCGGCTGGTCGGGGGCGATGTCGCTGCCGCGGGAGCTGGACGTCTCCGACGGCGACATCGTCCAGCGGCCGGCCGCCGAACTGGCGAGTCTTCGCGGACCCGGCGCGCTCTCCGGCGACGTATCGCTGTCGGCGGGCGAGCGCCGAACGCTCGATCTGACCGGCAACAGCTACGAACTGGCGTTCGAGATCTCGCTCGACGAGGGAGCGACGTTCGAACTCGGCGTGTTCGAGTCGCCGGCGCTCTCGGAGCGGACGCTCGTGCGGTGCGACGGCGAGTCGGTCGTCGTCGACCGCTCGGCGTCGAGTCACGGCCCGGGGGCGAAGGACGAACAGCGGATGCCCGTCGAGGAGGACGAGCTCTCGCTTCGCGCGTTCGTCGACGGCTCTATTCTGGAACTGTTCGCAAACGAGCGTCGGTGTCTCACGAGTCGCGTCTACCCGACTCGAATCGACGCCGAGGGCGTGTCGCTGTCGGCGGTCGGCGGCGACGTGACACTACGGTCGGCGGGGGCGTGGGAGCTCGAAGCGACGTTCCCAGCCGGAAAGCGACGACAGTCCTGAGGCGACGGTTCGGACAGTCTACGTCCGCCGTCCGTACTCGCCTTCGTTCGGCAATCGCTCGCCGCGCTCCCACCACGGCTCCGGGAGTTTTTCGTTTGGCAGCGGGAGGTGGCCGTGGCCGAGCGTGCCCACCACTTTCGTCCGGTTGTCGTCGAGACGGATGCGAACCGTCGGCGCGAGCGTCCCGCCGAACCGACGCAGTTGCTCGGCCTCCGGAAGTACCGCGACTTCGTCGAGACTCGGCCGGTCGAACTCGAAGTAGTTGAAAAAGGAGGTGGCGAGCAGTTCGTCGCCGTGGTCGTACGCGAGCCAGGAGTACGCCTGAAACGGCGCGTTCGCCGGGTTCGTCAACACAAGTCCCGAGCCGTTGAGCGGTTCGTACTCGCCGCGCAGCGAGTCGGCGACGAAGCCGTACAGCGCGTCGTAGCCGTCGAGGTCGGGCGCGAACGTATGGACGTGGCTGGAGATGAAGAGGTAGTACCGGCCGTCGCGGCGGACGACGTGCGGGCGTTCGAGTTCCTGATTCACGCAGACGGCGTCGAGAAGCGGTGGGCGGAGTTTGAAGTCCGTAGGGTCGCCCGTCGGCGACTCGGCGATGCCGACGCTACCGTTGAACTCCTGTTGGGCGGGGTCGCCGCAGGCGTCGGAGCCCTCCAGGACGGGCGTGTTCGCCTCGAACAACAGGTAGGTAGTGCCCTCGTCCTCGAAGAACCACGGGTCGCGGAAGGTGTAGATCATCCCGCGGGACTGGGCCTCGATCTCGTAATATTCGCCGTCGGGTTCCAAAAGCACCTCGTGGGTCCACGTCCCGTCGATTCGGAGGCCGTTCTCGTCGGTTTCGACGGTGCCACCGCGACCGACTGCGAGGCGCTGGGTGTAAGTGAGTTCCTCCTCTCCTCGCGCGCCCGAGGCGGTGTAGTAGGCGTAGACGGTTCCTTGGTCGTACAGCGCGCAGCCGGCCCACTGCCGCGACCCGAGCGGACCGTTCTCGTCGACGTCGAAGACGGGTCCACCAGTTTCCCACTCCTCGCCGTCGCGCGAGTAGAAGTAGCGGATAGTCGCCACGTCGTGGCGCTTGCCGGGGAGCAGTTCCGAGGAGGAGGTGAGCGCGAAGATGACGCGGTAGCCGTCGATCTCGGCGATGGAGCTGTCGCGCTCGCGGAGGAACCACGTGTCCCAGATGTGGAGATCCGAGTCGACGGGTGCCTCCGGCGGGTAGATGATGGGTGCGACGGTGTCCTCGGAGCGTTCGATTCCGGCGGCGTGCTCGCGGGTCCACGCCGGGGTGCGGCGGCGCACGTCCTCGTCGGGAGAACGCCGCTCAGAGTCGTCTTGCATAGTGGAGGCAGGCGAACGCAGGTTCTAAGTGTTCCCGATAGTTCTCGGTGGAGGTCACAGTTGCGGGACTTCCGAGAACGTCAGTTCGCCGCCTTCAGTGATGCGTAGCAGTCCGTTTCTCGATTTGTTCGAGACGAACCACTCCCACTGCTCCGGTGCGGACTCGGTTTCGGCGTCGATTCGGTACGTTCCCGTCGCGTCGACGCACCCAGCGAGAACCGTGCCGGCCGTCACCGAAACGACGCCCCGCGAGAATTGTCGCCTGAACATAGTTCCGATGTGAATCGGGTCGACAAGAGTGTATCTCCGGTTCTCACGTGGTCTGACACGGCGCGCGCACACCCGAACCGATTTGAGCGACGATAGCCAACTTCGCCCGATGACAAAGCGTCACATCTCGCTCCCCCTCGCGGCCGAGGAAGGAGTTCGAGCCTTCATCGACGAGGTTGACGAACGACTCTCCGGCGAGGAGGACACCTGTGACGTGGTCCAAGACGTTCTTATCGACCTCTACGGCGACCGGGAGGCGTACGAACGCTGGCAGGCGGGAGAAGACGTGTCGAACGCCGAGCGCGTCCGCCTGCAGGGGTACGACCCGTGCAACTCGACGCTGGAGTCGGAGTACTACGCCGAGAAGGACGAGGAGATGTTCAAGCGCTCGAAACACCTCCAGTGGCTCTGGCGGCAGTTCGACGCGACGCCGATGGCCGACAACGTGGAGTTCGCGCTCCGCTTCCGACAGATGCTCGCCAACCACCTGTTCGAGGAGGCCGGCGAGAACCTCCGTCTGTTCAAAGGTATCACGATGACGTATGGTCACAACATCCGCGTCGGCGACAACACCGTCATCCACGACAACGTCCACCTCGACGACAGAGGCCGGTTGACCATCGGGAATCGGGTCTCCATCTCCGACGGCGTCCACCTCTACAGCCACGACCACGACATCGTCGACCAGACCGCAGTGAAGAACTTCCACACCGTCGTCGAGGACGACGCCCGCGTCACCTACGACGCGATGGTCCGCGCCGGCTGTAAAATCGGCGAGAACAGCGTCGTCGGCGCGCGGTCGGTCGTGCAAGGCGACGTGCCCGCCCACCACGTCGCCGTCGGGACGCCCGCCAAGAGCGTGAAGGTGAAGCCGGGGTGGGAGGAGGAGGCCGAACCGCTGGAGGCCGGCGGCGAGAACCGGCAGGCCGAACGCGAGATTCCGTACGACCTCCCCGAGGGTATCGACGCGTTCGACGAGTTCGGTCGAGATCTCGAATCGCCGAACTGAATCGAGCGTTCGGCCCTCGGAGTTCGAGAGAGGTTCGAACGTCGAAACGTGATTTTCTTGCGATAACTTTTGGTTGGCGAAGCCAGATATCCGAGATATGGACCGACGGACCTACCTCGGACTCGTCGGCGCCGCCGCCGCAAGCGGTTGCCTCGACGCCCCGACCACTTCAGACCCGCCCGGAAACGACAGCACCTCCAGCCCTCCGACCGGCAACGGCTCCTCGACCGACGACTCTCAGACCGACTCCCCGCCACAGAGCATCCAACACGAGACAGTGACCACGGGCCTCGAAATCCCGTGGGGAGCCGCGTGGCGCGACGGCGACCTCTATCTCACCGAGCGACTCGGGCGAATCGTCCGTATCCCCGGCGGACGGGGTGACCCCGAGGAGGTTCTGAGCGTCTCCGACATCGTCGACGACGGCGAAGGCGGACTCACGGGGTTGGTCTTTCACCCGAGCGAACCGGCGGCGTTTACCTACCACACCTACGCGGGTGGCGAGTACGAGTTCACGAACCGTATCGTGCGTCACGACGTCGAAAACGGCTGGGAGTGGGAGCCGATCGTCGACGGCATCCCCGGCGACATCATCCACGACGGCGGTCGCCTCGCCGTCTACGAGGACAGTCTCTTGGCCACCGTCGGCGACGCGAACGTCCGCGAACGGGCACAGGACACCGAGTCGCTCAACGGGTCGGTGCTTCGGGTGACGTTCGACGGTGACCCGCATCCGGACAACCCCTTCGACAACGAGGTGTTCACCTACGGCCACCGCAATCCGCAGGGTCTCGCCTTCCGCGACGGAGATATCTTCTCGACCGAACACGGTCCCGCCGAGAACGACGAGGTGAACGTACTCGAGGCGGGCAACAACTACGGGTGGCCCGACGTCGGTGGCACCGAGAGCACCGACGAGTACACCGGTGCAATCGCCGAGTACACCCCGACTATCGCTCCCGCGAGCGCGACGTTCTACGACGGCCCCTACCGCGAGTGGCAGGGCGACTTCTTCTTCGGGACGCTCGCTGGCGAACACCTGCGACGCCTCCGCATCGACGGCACCGAAGTCGTCGAAGACGAGACACTGTACGAGGGCGAGTTCGGCCGACTCAGGACGGTGTTTACCGGCCCGGACGACCACCTCTACGCCGTGACGAGCAACCGCGACGGTCGGGGCGAACCGCGCGACGGCGACGACAGGGTCGTTCGCTTCTTCCCCGAAGCGGAGTAGCCGACTCTGACTCCGACTTCGACTCCGATTCGGATGCACGAACTCGTCTCGGCCGACAGCCCCTCTCGTCGCACCTCTGACCTCTTCGTTCGGGCTTTTCGACTCCATCCTAGTCGACCGACGGCGCACCGTCGACAGCGTTTGTTTATAAAGTAAACCGAAGACACAAGTGCCATGATGACAAATGACACAGTATGCGTGCACTGTGGGGATGGATACTCGTGTACGTGCTCGGGTTGGTCGTCCTCCAACTGCTCGTCTACCGGTATCTCGGTGGCGAGGGCGGCGCGTTCGCCGAGGCCGACAGCGCCGGTGCCCGACGCGGCAGCGGGGGCGACGAACCCACAGAGCGTGAGATCGTCCGCGACCGAACGGGAGCCGTAAACGTCGGACCGCCGATGTCGACGGCGACGGCGGAGGCGTTCCGCGAGTCGACGACAGAGCGCGTCTGTCCGCACTGCGGCGTCGAGAACGAACCGGACACGACGTTCACGTTCTGTCGGAGCTGTGCGCAGCGACTCGGGTGAGCGAAACGCCGCCGATTTGTCGCCGCAGTCCGTAGCGACGGCGTGGCCCAAAGCATCGCCATCAACGTCGCCGCGAACACGAATCTACCCGGGTTTCGCGGGCCGGTGTACCCCGATGGCCGGTTCGAGTACGTCCCGATTCCCGAACGAGAAGAGACGGCGGAGACAGTGCCGACGTACGGTGACCTCTCGTTCGGCTTCGACCTGCCGGCGTCGGTGCACGACACGCCGGTCCACCTCGACCCGGCGTTCTCGGGCGTCCACGGCTCGACGCGACACACTTACGGCGACGAACACGGCGTCAAAGCCGGGCCGCTGTCGAAGTTAGTGCCCGGCGACTCGCTGTTCTTCTACGCGACGTTGAGTCTGGAGGGCGACTCACCCGCCTCGAACCGCGTCGTCCGCGACGACTGGGGTACCTACCTCATCGGCGAGTTCCGCGTTCGCAGGGCGGTGACCGGCGAACAGTACCACGAGCTCTCGCCGGCCGACCGCGAACGATTCGCCGAGAACGCCCACGTCAAGCGCGACCCCTTCGACGCGAAGGTGCTCGTCGAAGGCGGCGAGGGGTCGGGATTGTTCGAGCGCGTCGTCCCGCTGAGTTCGCGCGAGGCGGGCGCGACGGCGAACCGACTCGTCACGGAACTGTCGAACGACTCCGGGAAAGGGCCGTGGTGGCGGCGGCGCTTCTGGTACGACGAGGCGGCGACGGCGGAACTTCGGGCACTGGTGGACAATGGCGAGCGAGAGACGGACGACGCGCCGTGGTTCGAATAGCGGCGCGGAACGCGTCGAAGCGCACGGACGAGCGGATGACCGAGTCCCGCGACCAGGACCCCGCGGTAGACGGACTCTCCACCGAGATGGCGACGGTGTTCGACAAAACTGCGCCGACCGGGAGTTCACCGAGTGAAGCGAGGTGAACGACGGTCGGTAAACGACCAGATGAAGTGCGCCGACCGGGAATCGAACCGAAGCCAGACGGTCGTTCTCGCTGCGCTCGAACGCTTCGACTAGCAGGGTTCGGATTCCCGTCGCAAAAACACGCTATTCGCGTGCGCTCACAGCGGTTATGCGCCGACCGGGAATCGAACCCGGACCGGTGGCTTGGGAAGCCACTGTCCTACCATTGGACCATCGGCGCTCACTGCGTCGCGTGCACCAAAAATACCGGACGGGAACACTTCAAGATAGCGTTTCGCGGAACTGGACGCGCGTCCAGCAAATTCCGCGAAGAGATGCCTATTAGTCACCGACGCGTCTACGAGTAGTCGATGAGTAGCGAGACGCCGATTCTCGACGACACTGCACCGCTGGACCTCCGGCTCTCGGAGTCCGAACTCGAAGCGACGCGCGAACACATCGTCGCGTTCATCCGGAGCGTCGTCGACGACGCCGGCGCGGAGGGCGCGGTGCTCGGTCTCTCGGGGGGTATCGACAGCACGTTGACCGCCCACCTCGCCGTCGAGGCGCTCGGCGAGGAGGGGCTTCACGGCCTCGTGATGCCGAGTTCGGTGAACACCGAGGAGAACATGAGCGACGCCGAACGGGTCGCACAGATGCTCGGAATCCCGTACGACGTCGTCGAGATACAGCCCATCGCCGAGCGGTTCTTCGACGCTTTCCCCGAGGCGGCCGACGACCGGATGGCCGCCGGTAACGTCTACGTCCGCACCCGCGGCGTGCTGGGCTACTTCGTCGCTAACCACGAGAGCCGCATCGTCCTCGGCACGGGCAACCGCAGCGAGGCGATGACGGGCTACTTCACGAAGTACGGCGACCAGGCCGTCGACTGCAACCCCATCGGCAACCTGTACAAACAGCAAGTTCGCCAACTCGCCGCCCACGTCGGCGTCCCCGAGGACCTCGTGATGAAGACGCCCTCCGCGGAAATGTGGCTCGAACAGACGGACGAAGATGAGATGGGCGTTACCTACGACACGCTCGACGCGATTCTCGCGCTGCACGTCGACGGCCCGCTGTCGACGGCGGCGACCGCGCGGCATCTCGGCGTGACCGAAGCACAGATAGAACGGGTCGAACAGTTGGTCGTCCAGAGCGCCCACAAGCGGTCGATGCCGCCCGCACCCGACGCGCTCCAGTTGTAGTACTACTCTCTATCCGCCGCGATGTCGGCGGCGTGCGCCCGCACGAGGTCGCCGAACGCCTCCGCTTCTGCGGCCTCCTGTGCTTCTCTCTCCCGCCGGTCTCGCATCCGCGCTTTCACCACCGCCAGCGCGTCCGCTTCGTTGGCGGCGAGGCGCTCAGCGACCCCCATCGGATTCTCCTCGATTCGGGAGACCAACCCGGTCTGCAGTGCCTCCTCGGCGTCGATCGTGCGCCCCGAGAGTGCGAAGTCGAGCGCGTCGCCCTCGCGCATGACGCGCGGGAGGCGGACCGTGCCGCCCCACGCGCCGAACAGGCCGAACCGGACGCCGGGTTCGGCGAACGTCGCCTCGGGCGTCGCTAGACGGAGGTCGCAGGCTAACGCGAGTTCGACACCTCCGCCGCGGGCCGCGCCGTCGATACCAGCGACGACGACGGAATCGGCGGCTTCGATGGCGTTTGCGACGCGCTGACCGTGGCGGGCGAACGCTTCGGGGTCCGAGAGTGAGGTGACTACGTCCAAATCCGCCCCGGCGCAGAACGCCGGTCCCTCGCCGTGGAGGTAGACAACCGGCACGCCGGCGGCGTCGGCACCAGTGACCGCGGCCTCCAGCGCGTCCAAGTCCTCAGGGCGGAGCGCGTTGCGCCGTTCGGGTCGATCGAGGGTGACCACGCGGAGGCGTTCGCGGTCGGTGAAGCGAACCATACCGGGGCTGCGGGGGAGTTTCCAAAGGTCTTTGCCTTTCCCGTCGTTACCGTCCGTTGATGGACGACGCCGTGCGGACCCGCGATGCCGCGCGCGAAGCGCTTTCGGATATCGACCCTCCGCAACTGTTAGACGCGTTAGATGCGCGCCTCGCGGACGCGTCGATGCTGCCGGGGGCGCTCGCACTGGTGAGCGCACGGGCGCTCGACCCCGACGTGGACGCCGAGGCGCTCGCCGAACGCGCCGCCGGCGTCCAACTGATCTACGAAGGCCTCCGTCTCACCCGTGACCTCGCCCGCGAGGAACCGTGGGCCGACGACGCCTCGGAACGACAGAACGGCACCGACGGTCTCATCGCGGGTATCGAGGCGGACATGCTCGTCCTCGCGGCCGACGTGCTCGTCGCTCGCGGCTTCTTCGTCCTCGCGCGGACCGAGGCGGCGACGCGCGCCGTCGACACCGTCCGGACGTTCGGCCGCGACCAGACGCTCGGCCGTCGACCGACTTCGAGCGCCGCCATCGACGGCGAGCCCGACCGTGACGTCGAATCCTTCAACCGGCGACTGGAAGCAGACGTGCTCGACCTCGCGGTGCTCGCCGGCGCGACGGCCGTCGGACAGGCGATACCGGAGTCGCTCTCGGCGTACGCCGCCGACCTCGCCGCCGAATACGGGACGTCGTTTCCCCCCGCACCGGCGACGCTTCCCGATGCGGCGGCCGAGCGACTGGCGGCCGGTGGCGACGATCCCGTGCCATCGCCTACCGATAGCTGACCCGAATCGAAACGCCTAAAGACGAATCGGGCAAACGACTGATTGCGCAGTAGGCGCCTGGGTAGCTTAGCGGTAAAGCGCGTCCTTGGTAAGGACGAGAGCCCGGGTTCAAATCCCGGCCTAGGCTTACTGTCGATTCCACTTCTGTGAGACGTTTCGTCGCCGAGCGGCCGCCTACCGAAAGTCTTCGACGAAGCGCTCGGGGACGTACGCGAGCAGTTCGGCGGGTAGCACGTCAACGAGGTGTTCGGCCATGGGTACGAGCGTCTTGCGCAAGAGCGTGTACACCGCCGAGATGGCGAGGGCGACGCCGACGACGGTCTGTTCGGGGCCCGCGAGGACGAGCAACGCGGGCACACCGAAGGCGGCCCCGAGGAGGAAATCCTCGGGCGCGCCGTCGTAGCGAATCCACCGCTTGGGCGCGATCCATCGACCGCTGAAGTGGTTGTACACCGCCCGGTCGGAGGTCGCTTCCCACGGCTTGAGTTCGAGGCCGCCGCCGACGATGTCCATCACGGAGTGGATCGCCGCCGCCGCCAGAAAGAGGGCGACGGCGAGCGCTATCGGCGAGGCGACGAGCGCGGCGACACCCGCGGCGAAGAACGCGGCGAGCGGGAAGTAGACGGGGAAATGTAGCGTCTTTCGGTGTCCGGCGTAGAGGTCGAAGTCGGGAAACAGTCCGCCGAGACCGGCGGCCGCAACCGGGAGGAGGCCGCCGTCGGGGGCGACGACGAGCGCGAGCACGACCCCTATCAGGGCGTGCGTGGTGGCCATCATCGACCCCGAATATGGCATATGAGGCAAAAACCGTGTCGGGCACCGTGGAAACGCAGCGCACGCACGACACGTGTAGAGCACGGCACGTGTGGGAGCACAGCACATGTGGGAGCACGGCACGTGCGAAAACCGAAAAACGTCGGCTGCTCTCTGAAGTCGTGCTCACTACGTCGCCGGAACAACGTTTAGCGCGGACGCCGAAGACACAGCACGATGACGCTGTTTTCCCTGTCGGCGCGTCGGCAACGGCGACTCAGTCGCGGTCTCCAACTCGTCATCGGAGCGGCGCTGGTCGTCGGCCTCCTCCAGCGCAACCTCAGCGTCGTCGCCAACGCGGCGATAGCGCTCTCAGTGACGTTTCTGCCGGCGCTCTTGGAACGCGACACCGACATCAACCTCGGTGCGGGCGTCACGCTCTGGGTGACGCTCGCCGTCTCGCTGCACTCGCTCGGGATGCTCGGACTCTATACCGCGATACCGTGGTGGGACAACCTCACGCACACGCTGTCTGCGACGGTCGTCGCCGGTGTCGGTTACGCGACCACGCGCGCACTCGACGAGCACACCCGTGCGGTGTTCTTCCCGCCGCGGTTTCTCTCCGTGTTCATTCTCGTCGTGACACTCGCGTTCGGCGTGTTCTGGGAGGTGCTGGAGTTCAGCATGCGCGTGGTCACCGACCTGCTGGGCATCCAGGCGGTCCTCATCCAGTACAGCCTCGAAGACACGCTGATGGACCTCGTCTTCGACGCCGTCGGAGCGGTGCTCGTCGCGCTGTTCGGCACGCAGCGACTCTCGGCGACGGTCGAATCGCTCGTGGGACGCCTCGAACGGAGGCGCGGACGGTGAGCCGACGAGACACTGACGGTGAGGAGGCATCGACACCACGACGAGTCCCGGACGGGACGTAGCTTTTTGAGGCGGAGCACGGTATACTGACTCATGCGATTCGTTATCGTTGGGTACGGCCGGGTCGGCTCTCGAACCTCGCGCATCCTCAAGGAGGAGGGCCACGAGGTCGTACTGGTCGAGAACAACCGGGAGAAAGTCGAGCGCGCCCGAAAATCCGGATTCGAGGTCATCGAAGGCGACGGCAGCAACGAGGCCGTCTTGGAGCGCGCCGGACTGGACGATGTCGTCGCCGTCGGCGCCATCACGGGCGATCTGAACACGAACTACGCGGTCTGCATGATCGCCAAAGAACACGGCTGCCGGACCGTCCTCCGCATCGACGCCGACTACCGCGAGGAGATCTACAAGGAGTACGCCGACGACGTCGACGAGATAATCTACCCCGAACGACTCGGCGCGGCGGGCGCGAAGACCGCCCTCCTGGGTGGGAACTTCAACGCCATCGGCGAACTCACCGAGAACCTCCAGCTGTCGGCGGTCACTATCCCCGACGGCTCGCCGGTCGTCGGCAAGCGCGCCAGCGAGATCGACCTGCCGTCGACCGCCCGCATCTACGCTCACGGCAACGACCGGGAGGCGATGACGATTCCGTTACCGCAGACGACCGTCGAAGCAGGCGACAGAGTCGCGCTCATCGTCGAACAGGAGTCGCTCGAAGACGTTCGCAGACATCTACTCGGAGACGCGGCTGTCGAGAGCGCCTGAGTCGAGTCGCGACGGCGAAAACGCGGTACGTTCGCCCGGAGTCGGCCGCGGGGGACGACCGTCCGGAGCGAACTCGGATGCAGTCGGGTGGGGTTCGGCGTGCATCCGGGCGCGAACGGGTGGGAGGATGGGAACAGATGCCGTCTACGCGCCCGGATGAACGGTGCCTGTGGACCGACTTAAACCCGCGTCAGACGGGCGTGCGACTGTCGTACGACGCCGGATTCGGACGTTTCGTCTCCCTGAGGCGTTCTCTGCGCGACGGCCGAGAAAGCGGACCGTGCGACCCCGACCCAAAGCTACAATTTCGCCGCGCGTGACCGGTCGCTATGGAAGGAATCGGACCGCCGCTTGCGACCCCGTTCACCGAAGACGGCGACCTCGACGAGGAATCGCTCAGAGAACTCGTCGGCTGGGTCGAAGCCCGCGGCGTCGACTTTCTGGTCCCCTGCGGGTCGAACAGCGAAGCCGAACTGATGAGCGCCGAAGAGCGCGCCCGCGTGGTCGAGCTCGTCGTCGGGGAGGCCTCCGTGCCGGTGCTCGCCGGCACCGGCCATCCCGGCCTGCGCGAAACGAAGCGACAGACGCAGTTGGCCGCCGACGCGGGTGCCGACGGCGCGCTCGTCGTCACGCCGTTTTACTTCCCGCACGACGAGGCGGCGCTGGAGGCGCACTACCGCGAGGTGGCCGACGACGCCGAGATTCCGGTGTACCTCTACAGCGTCCCGCCGTACACGAACGTCGCGCTCTCGCCGGAGGCCGCGGGTCGTCTGGCCGACCACCCGAACGTCGCGGGCATGAAAGATTCGAGCGGGAACCTCGAAGCGTTCGGCCGCACCCGTCGACTGGCGGGCGACGAGTTCGAGTTCTTCGTCGGTGCCGGCAGCGTCGCCGCGCACGCGCTCGACGCGGGTGCCGACGGCGGTATTTTGGGTCTGGCGAACGTCGCGCCCGAGGCCTGCGCCGAGATATACGAGCGCCACCGCGAGGGCGACACCGAGGGGGCGCGCGAACTGAACGCCGGTCTCGTCGAGTTGAACCGCGCGGTGACGGCGGTCCACGGCGTCCCCGGACTGAAGGCGGCGATGCGCGCCCGCGGCGCGCCCGCCGGCTACGCCCGCGCGCCGCACCAACCCGTGGACGACGAGGTGCGCGAGGAACTAGAGTCATTGGTCGCGGAACTGTAGCGCGTCCGAGCCCTATTTTTCGTCGTCGACCACCGTTGCTCGCGTCGCCGTGGCTTTGAACGACGCGACGACGCTTGCCCCTTCGGCGAGCCCCAGGCGTTCGACGCTCTCGGCGGTCACGAGCGCGAACAGCGGCGGCTTCGTCCCGATGTCGACGACGGCGGTGGCGACGGTCTCGCCGGCGTCGAGGTCGGAGACCACGCCGTCGAAGCGGTTTCGGGCGCTCGTCGCCGACGACAGGGGCGCATCGTCGGGCGCGTGGAGCGTGACGGCGTCGGCGCGGACCCCCACCTGCACCGGCGTTCCGGCGTCGACTCCTCGGACCAACCGCCCCTCGGCGTCGACGACGAGCGCGCGGACCGACCCCGCGTCCGTGTCCACGATACCAAGTTCGCCGTCGACGCTGGCGATTCGGCCGTAGAGGACCGCCTCGCGCGCGCCCGTCGTCCCCGAGAGCGCCGCGCGCAGGCGGGCGAACCGGTCGAGCAGTGCTCCGGCCTCGTCGGTGAGTTCGCTCCCGCCGCCGTCGGCCCCGCCGCGTCGGCGTTCGACGAGCGAGCCGAAGGCGGATTCGAGCGTCTCCAGCCGCGAGAGCGCGCGGGCCCGCGAGCGGCCGAGGGCGGCGGCGGCACCGCTGACCGAACCGTGGTCGTCGACCGCTCGGAGCAGTTCGACGTCGTCGTCGTCGAAGGTGACGCCGCCGGCCGCGAGGTACGCCTCGAACGCGCCGTCCATACCCCCCGTTCGCGGGCCCCCGTAATCAGTCCACCAGTACTCGGGAGTCGGGTCAGTAGACGAGTTCGCCCGCGATGAACTGGCTGGCGCGGTCGTCGCGCGGCGACTCGAACACCCTCTCGGTGGGTCCGTGCTCGATGCAGGCTCCGTCGAGAACGACAGCCGTCTTGTCGGCGACGCGACGCGCCTGCGCCATGTCGTGTGTTGCGAGCGCGACGCCGATACCGCGCGCTTTCGCTTCGCGCATCGCGTCTTCGATGACCGCCGTGTTTCGGGGGTCGAGGTTCGAGGTCGGTTCGTCGAGGAGGAGGACGTCGGGGTCGACCGCGAGCGCCCGCGCGACGCCGACGCGCTGGGCCTCGCCCGACGAGAGCGACTCCGCGTGTTCGTCGGCCATCTCGACCATCCCCACCGTTTCGAGCGCGTCGAGGGCGGCGTCGGGCGGCGACCACCGCCCAACTGCTCTCGCGAGCGAAGCGCGCAGCCGAGACGACCGTCCCCGTCTGACGCCGAGGCCGTAGGCGGCGTTGTACGCGACGGACGCCGAGAACAGCGAGCGGTCCTGCGCGACGAGACCGATGCGTCGCCGGAGCCGAAGCCGTTCCTCGTCCGACAGCGCCCACGCGTCGCGGGTCGTAGCGTCGAGTCGCCCGTTCGTCCGGACGTCGGCGACGCCGCCGTCGGGAGCGTTAGTCGGGCTCTTGGCGACGTCTCCGAGTCCGATACGACCCTCGTCCGGCCGCGAGAACAGCGCCAGGAGGCGCAGCAACGTCGTCTTACCGGTTCCGGAGGGCCCGACGATGGCGAGCACTTCGCCGGGTTCGACGGAGAGCGAGACGTCTTCGAGGACCGGCTTCCCGTCGAAGCCGCGGGAGACGCCGTCGGCGACGAGACGGAGGCGGTCCGTCGCTTCCTGTTCGCTCACGCTCGCCCCCCGTCGCGGATACGACCGCCGAGCGCGTTGACGACGAGCACGAGCACCAGAAGCACCGCGCCGAGCGCGAGTCCCGTCTCGTAGTTGCCGCGGCGGGCCTCCACGGTGACGGCCGTGGTCAGCGTCCGGGTGAAGGAGGTCTGTTCGGGCGGGTAGACGATGTTCCCGCCGACGATGAGCACGGAGCCGACCTCGCTGATGGCGCGACCGTAGCCGGCCAAAACGGCCGTGACGATGCCGTAGCGCGCCTCGCGGAGAACGAGCAACCCCACGTCGGTGTTCGTTCCGCCCGCGGCGAAGGCGGCGTCGCGCAGATCGCCGCTGACCCCCTCGACGGCGGAGATGGAGACGCTGAGCACGACGGGCGTCGCGAGGATGGTCTGGGAGATGATCATCGCCTGCGGCGTGAACAGCAGTTGGAGGTCGCCGAGCGGGCCGGCGTTCGAGAGCGTCAGGAGGACCACGAGACCGACGACGACGCTCGGAAACCCCATCCCGGTGTTGATGACCGTCGTGAGGAGGCGCTTACCGGGGAAGTCGCCGAACGCGACGCCGATGGAGACTGGAAGGCTGACGAGCGTGCTGATGCCGACAGCGACGGTGCTCACGTACAGCGACACGAACGTGACGCTGACGAGGTAGTTCAGGTTCAGGTCGCCGAACGCCGAAATCACGGTTCTGTCTGAGGGGGCACCCGACTAATAATCCGCCGGGACCTGCTGGTCGGCCCAGTAGAGGAACTGTTTGTCGCGCCGCGAGAGCGACTGACTCTCCTCGGCGCTGTACCCCTGCGGGACGTACTGTTCGAAGTTCGGCTCCTCCGAGAGCGCGTTCGGGAAGAACAACTGCGACCCGTTGTCGGTGTAGCTGTCGATGGCGTTCTGGCCTTCGGGACTCGTGAGAAAGCCCACGTACGCCATCGCCAGTTCGTAGTTGACGGTGTCGTGTTGGGCGGGGTTGACCGGGATGACGCCGTAGGGGTTCTGGAGAATCACCGGGCCGTCCTGCAGGGGACCCTGCACGTGGACGGCCAGACTGATCTCGTTCTGCATCGAGAGATACGTCCCCCGGTCGGCGAGGGTGTACGCGCTCGACTGACTCGCCTGGTTGAGCGTGTCGCCCATCCCCTGGCCGATGGCGCGGTACCACTGTCCGCCGGGTTCGACGCCGGCCTCCTCCCAGACGAGGAGCTCTTTCTTGTTCGTCCCCGAGTCGTCGCCGCGGGAGATGAACGTCGACTGCGTCTCGGCGATAGTCGAGAAGGCCTCGGTCGCGCTCCCCGTCCCGTTGATGCCCGCCGGGTCGTCCTCGGGGCCGACGATGACGAAGTCGTTGAACATCACGTCGCGGCGGTTGACGCCGTGACCCTGCTGGAGGAACTCGTCTTCGGCACCGCGCGCGTGGACGAGAATCACGTCGGCGTCGCCGGCCGCGCCCGTCTCGATGGCCGCGCCGGTCCCCTGCGGGATTGTGTTGATCCGGGCGTCGAACTGCGCTTCGAACATCGGGTTCAGGTCGTCGAGCAAACCCGTGTCGTAGGTACTCGTCGTCGTCGCGAGCGTGAGCTCCTGTTGACCGCCCTCGCCGTCGCTTTGGCTACCGCTGTTGGTCTGGTTTCCCGCGATGTTGCTTTCAGTGTTCTCCGGCGGATATTGACTCGAACAGCCGCTCAGTCCGAGAACCGCCCCGACACCCGCTGCTTGGACGAACCGCCTCCGTTGTATCTTCATGGATTCATCGATGGAGAGCGGCTGATTAAGTGTTACCCTCCGATGTTAACCAATTTCGGTTCCGGCAGTCGCTTGGCGTGAGGAGGATTAGTTACCGACAACTCTCATCACGTGCCCCGTATAGACTCAGACGATGGCATTCGCGGGCGTACGGAGCGAGAGAGCGCTTCGGTTCGACGCCGGAGAAGTTACCGGCGCGTTAGGTGATTCGGTTACGGTTCTCCCGATAGTCGTCGCGCTCGGCGCGCTGACCCCGATGTCGCTCCCGCACGTTCTCGTCGCCTTCGGCCTCTTTCAGCTCGTCTGGGGGCTCGTCTACGGCCTGCCGCTGTCGGTCGAACCGATGAAAGCGCTCGCGGCGCTCGCTATCGCCGGAGCGCTGAGCTACGGTGAACTCGTCGCCGCTGGGCTCGTCGCGGGCGCGGTGCTCCTGTTGGCGGGTCGGACGAGCGCCATCTCGTCGGTCGAACGCTACGTCGGTGAACCGGTCGTTCGCGGCGTCCAACTCGCCGTCGCGCTGCTCTTGGCGCAGACCGGTGTCGAACTCGGTCTCGGAAATCCCGCGCTCGCGGCGCTGGCCGTGGCGCTCACTCTCGGCGTCGTCGCACTCGGACGGCCGCGGGCGGCGACGCTCGTCGTGCTCGGCGTCGGTGGAGCGATGGCGGCCGCGACGGCGGGCGTTCCGGCGGCCGAACTCCCCGACCTCTCCGTCTTCCCCGCGGGCGGACCCACGCTCACTCTCGGCTCGCTGGAGGGCGCGACGGCGCAGTTGGCGATGACCGTCGGCAACGCCGCCGTCGCCACCTCGCTTCTCTGCTCGGACCTCTTCGACGCCGACGTGTCGGCGGACGACCTCTCGACGAGCATGGGCGCGATGACGCTTCTCTCGGTCCCCTTCGGCGGATTACCGATGTGCCACGGCAGCGGCGGCCTCGCGGGCAAGTACGCCTTCGGCGCGCGGACCGGCGGAGCGAACGTCGTCCTCGGCGTCGTCTACGTCGTCGCCGCGCTGTTCGCGGGCGTCGTGCTCGCGTTCCCGATGGCACTTCTGGGTGTCCTCTTGGTGCTCGTCGCGGTCCAGTTGGGACGAAGCGCGACACAGACAGAGTCGCTCGCACTGACCGTCCTCGTCGGCGTCGGCGGCGTCGTGACGAACGTCGGCGTCGCGTTCGTCGTCGGGGTGGCGGCGTGGCTCGTGGCGTCAAAGTACGACGGTACGGGAACCGACGACCGATAAGCGTCTTGTGGTGGCCGCCCCACGTTTCGATATGACCTGGGCCGACCTCTTCGAGCGAGCGACCGAGTACGAGGCGACCGAACGCGACGCGCGAGAGGAACTCGAACGAAGGCGGAGCGACGATGGCTAACGGAGCCGGAGCGGACGAAGGGCCCGGGACGACCGAGTGCCCCGAGGCGTCTCCCGCCCGCGTCGTCGCCGACGCCGACGTGCTCGCGGCGGACCTTCTCGTCGGCAGTGACTCCCGACGGGCGCTCGACTACCTCCGCGAACACTCGTGGACGACGCTCGTCGCAAGCGACGCGCTGTTGGACGACGCCGAGACCGTCGTCACCGCGCTGGCAGATGCCGATATCGCCGCCGACTGGCGAGCGAAAATCGAGACGCTGTGCGAACCGACGGAGCACACCGACGGCGACCACCCGGCGCTGGGGTCGGCGTACCACGGCGGCGCGATGCATCTCCTGACGCTGGACCCGCGTCTGCAGACGGCGCAGGCGGGCGCGACGCTGCAGAGACGCGTCTCGATGAGCGTCCGTCACCCGAAGGCGTTCGCGACGCTGTTCGACGCCGAGAGCCTCTATCGGGAAGTCGTCGGCGGGGAGTATCCCGGCCCGGACCGCGACCCGCGAGGATAGACGGCCGTATCACTGGTTGTCGGTCGGTAATGGCGGAAAACGGGTGAAGAGTTCCGAACAAGTGGATACATAGTACGGTTTCAGATGATTTCCAGTTGAGTTTCGTATTCGAGCGCGAGCCCTCCGAGGTTTGCTTCGCTATCGCTCAGCAAACCACTCCCCGAACTTCGCCAACGCCCGACCCCGGTGCGAGATAGCGTTTTTCTCCTCGGTGCTCATCTCGGCCATCGTCTTCCCGTCGTGTTCGAAGATGGGGTCGTAACCGAACCCGCCCTCGCCGCGCGGGGCGACGAGACGGCCGCGGACGACGCCCTCGAACAGCTTGACCGGCAGCGGTTCGGTCTCCTCGGCGTCGCGCTCCGCGCCCGTCGCGGCAGCGGCGACGCGGTCGTCGCGGTCCACCGGGTCCGGCGAGGCGGCGAACGGTTCGCCGTCGCAGTAGGCGAGCACGCAGCGAAACGCCGCTTTTCGGTTCTCCTCTTTTTCGGCGATTCGCCAGACGCGTTCGACGCCGAGGGTGTCCTCGGCGTACGAGGAGTACGGCCCCGGGAAGCCGCCGAGGGCATCGACGAACAACCCCGCGTCGTCGACGAGGACGGCGTCGCCGACGTCGGCGGCGGAGCCGTCTGCTCGTCGCGTCTGTGAGGCGACGGTGTGGCGGTACGCCTCGCGCGCGCCGTGTGCCGCGATGCGTCCCAAATCGTCGCTCTGGATCTCCGTGTAGTCGAAGTCGACCTGGCCGACCGACTCGCCGAGGTACGACGCCGCCTCTGCGACTTTCCCCTCGTTCGTCGTCACGTAGTGGAGCATATCCGAGGAGGGGGTCGCCCGTCGCAAAGAGGCGTCGGTCTCGCCGAGGCGATACGGGGTGCGAGGCGCGTGAGTTCGGCGTACGAAAAACTGTGACATTATTTGTCACTAAATGAGAGCTACAGAGCTCTCAGTATCAGATGGTAAGAAAATTATCAGCATTTAAGCAATTGCGATTAAATAGGGCGGGTATGTCCGGGGCACGGCAGCAGTACGCTACGGAGCTGGTGACAGTCAGGAAGGAGATGAACGCGCACGGCGCGATGACCGTCGAGGCGGTTGAATCGAACGCCACGCGACACATCGCGGAGTACGAAACCTCGCAGTTGCAGTCGACGCTGCAGCAGCTGCCCGCCGGGGCGTCGGTTCCGCTGGAACTGCGTCCGGTCGGCACGCGCGGTAACGTCTGGCGCGCGACGGGTCTCGCCCGCTCACGCCAGTAACGACTCGACGAACGGTCGTCCGCTCGTCGAAAAACAACGGGAGGAACGCGGCTCAGTCGTCGTCGACGACGACTTCGACCGGCCCATCGTCTTCGTACTCGGCTTCTTCGCGGCTCTTGCGCTCCTGGAAGACCAGCACCGCCGCGACGAGGAGAACGACCCACGAGCGCCAGTTGGCGAGGTTGAGCGTGTAGCCGACGCCGAACGGTTTCTTCACGAGCATCCGGTCGCCGGGTTGCCAGTACGAGGACAGCATCCGACCGGCGCTCGGACGTTCGAAGTTGTACGGGACGCCGAACAGTTCGCCGGTTTCTGGTTTGTCCGCCATACGAGTGCGATACACTCGCCTCTGATAAATCGTTTTGGCTGCGTCGTCGCGTGTGCGAATCGAGGCGTGCGGTGGAACGGTAGCGGCCCGACTCGGTCAGCGGTAGCGTCCCCGCGACTCGACTCCTCGAAGCCGTGCGAGTACGTCTTCGTCGCCGTCGGCGGCGTATCCCGTCTCGAACGCCTCCAGAAGCGGGTCGGGGTCGGCGGCGGTCCCCTCGATGCTCTGCTCGAAGACGTGCAGGTCCATCGCGTGGTCCTCGACGTGGCCGGTGTGAAAGCCGAGGCCGAAGTCGATGAGGAACGTCCGGCCCGCCGCGGTCGCCCTCTCGGCGACCCGGACGTTTCGCGTCGTCGGGTCGCCGTGGACGATTCCCACGCGGTGCAGCGCCGCGAGATGTCGGCCCACGTCGGCGACGGCGTCGGGGTCGAGCGTCGCCGCGAGATCCGCATCGCCGACGCGCTGGAACGTGATGGTCGACTCGCGCACGTCGACGTCGCGGACCAGCGGCGTCGGGACGCCCGCCCGCCGCGCCTCGCTCGTGAGTCGCGCCTCCGCGACCGTCCGCTCGCGGCGGAGGCGCGCGTCGAGTTCCGGATGGCGGTACGCCTTCGGGAGGCGGCGCTTCACGACGCGGTCGCCGTCGAACTCGACGGTCGCTTCCGCGCCCCTGACGGCGCCGTCGCCGTCGACGACGCGGGCGACCGACTCCGTCTCGCCGCGCCACGTCACCGGCACCTGGTCGGGTCGGAAGTTCGGGTCGATGGCGGAGTCCTCTATCTCGAGGGTGTCGCCGGCGGCGTACATCTTCGCGCCCAGGACGGCGATCATCCCGGCGTTGTCCCGGAGGAAGCGCGGGTCGGGCGCGTAGAACTTCGCGCCGCGCTCCTCGCACATCGATGTCAGCATCTCCCTGAGACGCTGATTCTGGCCGACGCCGCCGCCGAGAACGAGTTCGTCGGTGCCGGTGAGCGAGAGCGCGCGCTCGGCGACCTCGGTGAGCATGCCGAAGACGTGCTCCTGCAGCGAGAAGCAGATATCCTCGACCGCCTCGCCCTCGTCGGAGGCGTCCTTGGCGGCGCTCATGATGCCCGAGAAGGAGAAGTCCATCCCCTTCACCGTGTACGGAAGGTCGATGTACTCGCCGTCTGCGGCCGCCCGTTCGACCTTCGGTCCGCCGGGGTGGGTCCAGCCGACGTGTCGAGTGAACTTGTCGATGGCGTTGCCGACGCCGGTGTCCATCGTCTCGCCCAAGACGCGGTAGCGGCCGTTGTGATAGCCCAGGAGATGCGCGTTCGCGCCCGAAGCGTTGAGACACACGGGCGAGTCGAACCCCGACTGGTGGCGGCCGATTTCGAGGTGGGCGACCATGTGGTTGACGCCGACCAGAGGCACGTCGAGCGCGCCGGCGAGCGCTCTCGCGGCGGTGCCGACGATGCGGAGACACGGACCGAGGCCGGGGCCCCGCGAGAACGCTACCGCATCGACGGGCGTCGCCCGTTGGGCCGACGAGCTTCGCTCGTCAACATCGATCGGCGCGCCGTCGCCCTCGCTGGTCTCCTCGGCTCGCTTCAGAACGGTTTCGACGACGCGCGGGATGGCCTCGCTCATGTGCTCGGCCGCCTCGCGCGGGTGAATGCCGCCGCTATCGGGTTGGTACGGATCGGATTCGATAAGAGTGGAGTCGCGTTCGGTATCGTGCAGCGCAGCGCTCGCGGCCCACGCCGTCCCTTCGATACCCAGAACGCGCACGTTTCAGATTACGCTTCCTCGGCTTCCGCGTCGGCGTCGTCGGCGGTGATCTTGTTGCGTTCGAGCATGTACTCCTGCTCGACGTCGCGGGCGAAATCGGAGCTCTCGTACACTTTCGCGTAGCCGGCGGTCTTGCGCATGCCGAACTTCGTGTCGAGTTCGTGGACGACGACTTCGTCGGAGTTCTTGTCGAGTTTCGCCGCGAGGCTGTCGCGGACCGAGAGACGCGAGGGCGTCGCCTCGTCGTGCGTCATCGTGAATCGAACGTCCGTCCGGTGCAACATCGGGTTCTCCTCCTCTTCGATGATTTCGATTTCCATAGTTCAGTTGCTCATAAATCCCGGCGAAGCAAGTAAAAGGATTTCGAAGGGGCGGGAGGCGACGGCGGAGTTTCGGCGAGCGACCGGTGAGCGCTACGCGAGCGACCGGTGAGCACTCAGCGAGCGTCTCGGCGGAGGCCGGGTTCAGACGCCGAGCGTCTCGAACGCCGCGTCCGTGTCGCCCGCCAACTGCGTCATCAGCTCGCGCGCGTCGGCTTTCGTCTCCGGAGTGACGGCCACACCGACCATCCCCTCGTCGGGTTGGCCGTAGACGACGAGCGAACCCACGGGAGCGACCAGAATCGCGGGAAGCGTCGCCATATCCTCCTCGCCCTCTGTGACGACGACGACGGTGTTCTCGTCGCTCTCGACGGCGTCGCGGAGGGCGGCGAGCAGTTCCTCGGAGAGGGTCGCCGCGGGGTTCTCGACTTCGATGCGCGGGTTGTCGCCCGAGAGGACGCGGCGAATCTCGTCGCCGACTGCTTCGCGCTTCGTCTTCCCGTCGATGACGGCCACGTCGGGGTCGCGGTCGGCGGTCCGGAGGTGGTAGGTGACGACGTCACCGACGGCGACGATCGGGCCCGCAGTTTCGGAGAGCAGTCGCTCGCTGTCGGTGTAGACGGGGCCCAGCGGCTCTTTGAACGCTCCCCGGAGTTCGTCGGGGAGCCGCAACATCAGCGGCTCACCGGACCTTCAGCGCGTAGCCGCCGGGTTCGTCGACGTTCATCTCCCGGGCAATCTCGCTCTCTTCGGGGTGGGCGACGACGACGTACCCCGCCCAGTCCTCGGTGAGACTCGACGACCCGCAGCGGTCACAGCTCTGTGAGTCCGGTTGGTTGATGTAGTGGCACTCGCGGCAGGCGAGGCGGGGTTTGGCCATCAGTTACCCTCCGTCGTGGCCTGTCGTTCCTCTCGCTCGACCTGGAGCCAACCGTGCTTGCCGAGTCCGGGCTGTTTCGCCGTGAGACCGATCTTCGAGTCGCGCGGGTTGCGCTCGTCGATGCTCTTGGTGACGATGCGGACGCGAACGGAGTCGCCGACGCCGAGCGTGTCCGAGGACTCCGTCGAGGCCAACTGCTGGTTCTCGCCGTCGTAGGCGAGATACTCGTCCGAAATCTGCGAGACGTGCAGCAGGCCGTCGACCGGTCCGATACCGACGAACGCGCCGAACTCGACGACCTCGACGACGATCCCGTCGACGACTTCCTGCATGTGCGGGTCGTACGTTATGGCGTCGAACTCCGCCTCGTAGTAGACGCCCGGGCGGTTCGGGAGTACCGAGCCGTCGCCGATGTCTTTCACCTCGGCGATGCTGACGACGCTACCGACGTCCTCGTCCATCCGTCCTTCCAACTTATCCTGTAGCAGACGCTTCACCCGTTCGGGCGTCACGTCGGCGAGGTGCCGCGGGGGCACCTCGACCGTGTCCTTGAGTCGTACCCTCTTGTACATGTTATGGTTCTGTGATACTCAGTGTGTTCCGACCCCTTAAACCGATTACTCGAACGCCGCGTTCGAGCAGGCGGTCGCGCAGGGGGTGGTCGTTCGTGACGACGTACTCACAGTCGCCGCGCGCGCCGAGTTCGACCAGTGCGTCGTCGGCGTACGTCGCCTCGGTCTCGACTGTCCGACAGCGGTCGGCCGCCAGGTCCGCACCGACGCTCGCCGCGACGCTCTCCTCGCCGTTGCCCGCCGAGAGCTTCTCCAACTCGGCGACGACGGTCTCGGGGACGACGAGATCGACGGTCCCGAGACCGAACAGTCGGTCGAGTTCGTCGAAGACGCGGACGTCGAGTTCGACGGGCATCATGAGCGCGTTAGTGTCCATGGCGACGGCGACCATCCGTGGTTATTCGACGAGCGTTCCGATGCCGATGAGTCGCCAGCGCGCGCCGACGCGGCGGTTGATGGCTATCTTCGCGCCGGCGGCCGCGCAGACGGGGCGCTTCAGCGACACCTCGCACTCGCCCTCGCGGGCGCTCGTCACCGCGCCGACGGTCGTCGCCGTGCCGACGGTCAGCATCAGCGGTTCGCCCGTCGAAATCTCGTCGATCTCGTCGTCGCCGCCGACGACGCGTTCGAGCAGGTCGACCTCCATCTCGAACGCCTCGCGGGTCGGCGGGAGGGTGCCGGGCGTCCCGGCGACCTGTCCGGCCAGCGCGTCGCCCTTCGTGAGACTCGGGTCGAGACCGGTGCCGACGCCGAGCAGACCGCCCGGCGTCGCCGTGTCGAGCATCTGGCTGCCCGCCTGCAGCGACCGGACCGTCGTCGAGATGGGTTGCCACTCCGACTGGCCGCCCTCTTCGACCTCGCGGCCGGGGCGCAGCTCGATCTCGTCGTCGACGCTCAGCGTCCCGTCGACGAGGCTACCGCCGACGACGCCGCCGGAGAGGTTATCCCACGTCGTCCCCGGTCGGTTGATGTCGAAACTGCGCGCGACGAACATCCGCGCGTCGTCGTTCGACGAGCGCTCGGGCGTCGGAATCTCGCGCTCGATGGCGTCGATGAGCAGGTCGAGATTGACGCCCTGCTGGGCGCTCACCGGGACGATGGGCGCGTCCTCGGCGACGGTGCCCTCGACGAACTCCTTGATCTGTTCGTAGTTCTCGACCGCGCGGTCGCGGTCGACGAGGTCGACCTTGTTCTGTGCGATGACGACGTTCTCGATGCCGATGATATCGAGCGCCATCAGATGTTCTTCGGTCTGCGCCTGCGGGACGTCCTCGGTGGCGCTCACGACGAGCACCGCCCCGTCCATCAGCGCCGCGCCCGAGAGCATCGTCGCCATCAGCGTCTCGTGGCCGGGTGCGTCGACGAACGACACCGTGCGAATCGGTTCGCTCGGTTCGCCGTTCTCGCACTCCTCTTCGACCGTGTAACACTCCGGTTCGTCCATTCCCGGACAGCGTCGGAACGTCGCGTCGGCGTAGCCCAGACGGATGGAGATACCGCGCTTCATCTCCTCCGAGTGCTGGTCGGTCCACGACCCGCTGAGCGCCTGCACCAGCGTCGTTTTCCCGTGGTCGACGTGGCCGACGAGTCCGATGTTCACCTCCGGTTGTTGTGTTTTCGTCACCATTGACCTCCTAAGAGCAATCTTGCGAAAGATTCGCCCCGTGCGAGTGATAAAGTTGCTGTTCTCACCGCGTCTGACGGTTCGTGACGTGTGAACAAACACCTCGACTTCGGTTTTGAGGGCCTCCGCGCACCGCCGCGCACTGCCGCACACTGCCGCGCAACGCGCCGCAGACGACCGGTCCGCTTTTGCGTCCCCGTCACCTCCCCTCCGCTGTGCAGGAGTTCGGGTTCGAGTTGGCCCTCTGTGCGTCTCTCGAAGAGGCGACCGACTCGCTCGTCGCCCGCCAGCTCGGGGCAGCCGTCGCCTCGCCGGGCAGCCGCATCGTCGACACCGTTCTCGTCGAACCCGGCCCGGGGTTCGCCGCCCGCACGCGAATCACCCCGTACTCCATCCCCGCGCTCGCAATCGAGAGCGACGTAGGCGTCGGCCGCGCGACCTACTGGAAGGACGCCTTCGACTGCCATCCCGAGACGGCCCGCGGCGTTACCGACCGCGCCGTCGAGCTCGGCTTCTTCGAGTCCGAACGCCGCGGGAGCCGACGATACGTCCGCCGGACGACGCGCTACCCCGAAAACTGGTTCTCCCGCTTGGTCGGCATCGAGAACAAGCCCGACCTCTCGCGGCCGGGCGACCTCGAGCGCCAACTCAGGGTCGATGTGAGTCTCGCGCTGTTCGACGAGGTGATTCTCGCCACCGAGAGCTACGTCACCCGCGCGCACCTGAACCGCATCCCCGAGGAGGTCGGCGTCTGGCGCTTCGACCCCGACACCGGCGAGCGTGAAGTCGTCCGCGAGGCAGCAACGTTGCCGGTCGCCGACCCCGGCGTCGAACTGCTCGACGAGCGGCCGCTTCGGACCGACGTGGCCATCGTCGGCACGGGCGAGAAAGCGCGGAAGCGGCGACGCATCGCCGAACGCGCCTACGGCAAGGGGTGGCGAAACTACGAGTTGCCGCCGTGTGCGCGGATGAACCCGACCGACGACGGACGACCCCGCTGCGAACATTTCGGGTGCGTCGTCGATCCCGGCAGCGACTGCGGCGAGTCGTGTCCGGGGTTCGAGGAAAGCGAGGGTTCGGAACTGGAGTTGGACGCGATTCGCGCCGGGCGGTCGTCGTGGGTACGGGAACCGTCGGGCGTCGCGCGACGACAGAGCGGGTTGGACCAGTTCGGATAGTCGACGGCGGACGAGAAATCGGCGGTCAGAGGTCGTACTGCTCGCCGTCCGCCGCCAACGGCTCCTCGAACGCCTCGTCGACGGGGTAGAAGTGCGACGTGTGGACCAACCGGGTCATCTTCGCGTTCAGCTCCTCGGCCATCGAGAGCGCGCCCTCGCGGGTCATGTGTTTGTGACCGAAAGTTCGCGGGACGCCCTCGTCGTCGCGGTGACGGCCGCCCGCCGGGTGGTGCTCGCAGAGCGACGCCGGGACGAGGGCGTCGGCGAGAAACAGGTCCGGGTCGGCGAGCGCCGCCCGGGAGTCCTCGGAGATATCGTAGTTCGTGTCGCCCGACAGCGACAGTTTCGCGTCCGTCTCGGGGTCGGAGACGACGAGGCCGTAGCAGAGCAGCGGCGGATGGTCGACGGGGACGAGCGTCACGTCGAAACCGCAGACGCGAAACGGTTCGAACGGCGTCGCCGCGTGGACGGTGATGCGGTCGAGGTAGTCGAACTTCGAGCGAACCGTCTCGGCGACGCTCTCGCCCGTCTTCGGGTCCGTCTCGTCGGCGGCGTACACCGGAAGGTCGTCGAAGATTCGGTAGGCGTTGCCGAGGCCGTCGAGGTGGTCGAAGTGGATGTGGGTGATGACCATCACGTCGGGCAGCGGCACGTCGTGGGAGAGAAACTGGCTGCGGAAGTCGGGACTGGCGTCGACCAGAAGCGACTCGCCGGTCTGCTCGTTCTCGACGTGGACCGAAAAGCGCGAGCGTTCGACGCCTCGCTCGCGCGCCGTCCGGCAGGTGTCGCAGTCGCACCCGACGGTAGGCGTGCCCGTCGTGTCACCGGTTCCGAGGAGGGTGACGCGCATCAGTGCTGGTGGTCGTGTGCGTGGTCGTGGTCGTGACCGTGGTCGGAGGCGTCCGCCGACCCGGCGTTGCCCGCGATGAGCGAGTCGGAGTCGGGGTCCATCATGTCCATGTTCTTCAGGTTGTCGCGCTCTTCGAAGTCGGCGACGGCGTCGAGGATATCCTCCTGGGTGAGCGACATCCGCTCTTCGGTCAGCGCCTCGAGGACGGCTTCGCGGAGGACGAGCCGGAGGTCGCTGCCGGTGAGGCCCTCGGTCCGGTCGGCGACCGACTCGGGGTCGAACTCCGCGATCTCCATCCGCTGGGTGATGACGCGGAGGATGTCCGCGCGCATCTGCCGGTCGGGTTTGGGGAAGTTGACGATTTCGTCGAAGCGCCGCCACGCCGCCGCGTCGAGCTGGTCGGGGTGGTTCGTCGCCCCGATGAGCAACACGTCGTCGCGGATGAGCGAGATGTCGTCGATGCTCTTCAGCAGCGTGTTGACCGCGCGCTTCAGCGCCGCGTGCTCGTCCGAGCGGCGCGTTTTGGCGACGGAGTCGAACTCGTCGATGAAGAGGATACACGGGGAGAGCCGCTTCGCCACCTCGAACGTCTTCTCGACGTTCTTGGCCGTCTCGCCGAGATACTGCGAGGTGATCATCGAGAGTTTGACCTCGACGAACGGGAGGCCGAGTTCGTGGGCGAGCGCGCGCGAGACCGTCGTCTTGCCGGTCCCGGGTGGGCCGACGAACAGCAGTTTCCCGATCTCGCGTAGGCCGATTTCGGCGAGGTAGTCGCGGTGTTCGATGGCTTTGACGATCTTGCCGATCTCGCCCTCCTGGTCGGCGGTGAGCACGAGGTCGTCGAGCGTCATCTCGATCTCCTCGGGCGCGCGGACGTGGACGAGGTCGAGCATCTCGGCGTCGCCTTCCTCGTCGTCGGTGTCGAAGTACGCTTCCAGGAGGCTGTCGATCCAGACGCGGTCGGCGTGGATGGGGCGGTTCTGCTCGCGGGCTTCCTCTCGCGTCACGTCGATGTCGTCGCGGTCCTCGGCGGCGAACGCCAGCGTCGGATTCGTCACGAGGCGCTCGCGGTCGGCGCGCTTGAGATACCACTCCAGCGCCATCTCCGGTTGGGTGAACGAGAGCGTGCCGGAGAACTCCGTCCGGTCGGTGAACAACAGGTCCGAAACCGCCTCCCAGGGACGTTCGACGCCGGTAGCCGTCCGGGCGTCGGTTTCGGTGACCGAGAGCGGGCGGTCGACGCCGCCGAGCGGTTCGACCTCGGCGGAGTCGGTGTCGGCGGCGTCCCCGTCGCGCTCGGCCCAGAAGACGCGCCGATAGCGCGGCGGGAGGTCGTTCTCGTCCAACTCCCGGTTTTCGTTGTAGACGTGAGCCGTGAGAAGGAATTCGACGACTTCGAGAGCCGGGGTACTCATCCCCGAGAATTAGCTGCCAGAGAATCTTAATACCGTCGAACCCCGCGCGAACGCCCCGCTTTCGAGCGCCGACCGGACGCCCCGCTCCGACATCGGAGCGAGATATGTGTCCGAAAGTTCGTCAAATTATACGATATTATTCGAGTGGAAGGACTATAACATCACTATATTGTATTAATACCGCTCTATTTCGGACAGGTGGTCAGAATTCGTGCGTGAAATTTTCACAGTTCCGCCGACGTTGCGCCGGAGCTGTTCGCCGTCGACGACCGACTCGGGCGTCCAGACTGCGACGACGCGTCAGCCGGTTCCGGATAAACTCGATTTCTCCGGCCCTCGGTTCTCCCACGTTTATCAGGATAGACCCCGGAGGGACAGGTATGCCAACACCAGTCATCGCGGCCGCGCGGCGGACCGCACAGGGTAAAGGCGGCGGCGTCTTCGAGGACGTTCGCAGCGAGGATCTCTCGATTCCGCTCATCGACACCATCCTCGACGAGACGGGGCTCTCCGGCGACGACGTAGACGACCTGATGTGGGGCGTCGCCCAGCAGCGCGGCGAGCAGGACAACAACGTCGCACGCGTCATCGCGCTCCTCTCGGAACTCGGCGAGAACACACCCGCGACGAGCATCAACCGCTGGTGTGCTTCCTCGATGCAGGCAATCATCAGCGCCAGCGACGCCGTCGCCGCGGGCAATCGAGACGTCATCATCGCCGGCGGTGTCGAGAACATGTCTCGCGTGCCGATGGACGGTGACTCCTACCAGCACCTCCACCCGGAGCTCTCCGAGCGCTACAACGTCTTCCAGCTCCAGATGGGGATGACCGCCGAGAAAGTCGCCGAGGAGTACGGCGTCAGCCGCGAGGAGCAGGACGAGTACGCGCTTCGGAGCCACGAGCGCGCCGCGGCGGCGACCGACGAGGGCTACTTCGACGACCAAATAGTGCCCATCGAAACCGAAGACGGCGTCGTCGACGAGGACGAGGGCATCCGCCGCGACACCTCCTTGGAGACGCTCGCAGACCTCTCACCCGCGTTCACCGGCGACGGCACCGTGACGGCGGGCAACTCCTCGCAGATTTCGGACGGGGCGGCGGCGACGCTCGTCACCAGCCGCGAGTTCGCCGAGGACCACGGCCTCGACGTGATGGCCGAAATCGGCACCAACGCCGTCGCGGGCGTCGACCCGACGGTGATGGGTATCGGCCCGGTCCCGGCGACGCGAAACCTCCTCGAACGCAACGGCCGCTCCATCGACGACTACGACCTCGTGGAGCTGAACGAGGCGTTCGCTTCCCAGGCGGTCTACGCGCGCGGCGAACTCGGCGTCGACGACGAGAAGTACAACGTCAACGGCGGCGCAATCGCGCTCGGCCACCCGCTCGGAGCCAGCGGCGCGCGCCTCCCCGTCGCAGTCGTCCACGAGATGATTCGCCGCGACGTCGACCGCGGACTGGCGACGCTCTGCGTCGGTTTCGGCCAGGGCGCGGCCATCGAGTTCTCGCGATAGATCGCGGGAGCGAAGCGGTGCAGTTCGGCGGGCGACTCACGGGTCGCCCGAGACGAAGGAGGGGGCGAGTCGGCTCAGTTGCGATGGGACCCGAGGCTTTTGCAGGTGGATGTGGACGTGCTACGCGGAAATGAGCCAGAAGAAGAAGGCGAGACAGGCTGAAACGACTCGGCGTGAACTACTGCGTACCGCGGGAGTCGGCGTCTTCGGCCTCGCCACGGTGGGTTCGTCCGCCTCCGTCGGGTCCGCACAGACGGTGACGACGACGGCGGCGATTTCGGACGACGCACCGACGTTCAGCGGCTCTGACTACACTGGGCTGTTCGTTCACGTCCGGAGCGTCTCGAACGACCAGAGCGTCTCCAGACTCGACAGCTGTGACTTCTTTAGCGGCGACGACGAGACCATCGTCTACGTCGCGCGCCTCATCGACCGCACCGCCGAAGACCACCCGAGCGAGGAGACGCTGCTCTACGCCGTCGAGGGGACAGACGAACTCGGCGTCGGCAATCTCTACGTGATAAACGGCCAGCAGTCCTGCGGCGGCCCGCTGGTCCAACTCGAACTCGAATCCGTCGGTGCCAGTGCGATAAACGTCTCCAGCGGTGACGGCGGCGGTGCGGGTACCGAGAGCGGTCCCGTCGAGGAGTCGACCACGACGGGCGGTGAGGGGGCCACCGACAGTGCGGAGACGACGGGGTCGACAGAGACGACGACGCCCGGCTTCGGCCCGCTCGCGGGCGCAGCGAGTCTCGGCGGCGCGGCCCTCTGGTTCGGGCGCTCCGCCGACCGCGAGTAGTCGCCGCGTCGCCCCCGTTCGCCCGAACTGAGAGACGTACTACCGTTTATTGGGATGGGGTCGGTCTCTCCTCGTATCAGCATGTCGGAGGCACACGAGACGACGGCGGGCGTGACGCGACGAGAGCTGGTCCGCGCTGCCGCGTCGGGGTCGGGGACGACGGCCGTCGGCCCGGCGTTCGGAGCCGCCACGAACGCCGGGCGGGCGGAGACGGTCACGGCCGAGGCGACCGTCGGTTCGGAGGCGACGAGCGACGACACCGACTCGTCGTTCGAGCGTCGCAGCGCGATGACCGCCGGCGTCGGCACGCTGTCGGCGGTCGTCGGTATCGTCGCGGTGTTGTACGCGTTCGGTCGATGGCTCGGCGGTCGGTGACCGCCGCAGGGCCTCAGTCGTCTGCGGGGGCCGAGTCGGACGAGTCGGCCGCGTCGGGAACGGTCCCGTCGGGGTTCCAGCCTCGGGCCTCGTAGTACTCGTCGAGCGCCGCCTCGAAGTCGGGGAGGTCGTACGGGACCGCGTCGTCGTCGCGGTCGAAGCCGCGGGCGTTGTTGAACGCGCGTTCGAGTTCGACGACGCGTGCACCGACCTCCTGCAACTCGTCGTACGGGGCGTCGAGCAGCGTCGAGAGCCGCTCCGGCGAGAGGAAGTCCCGGGAGAACTTGCAGGCGACGGCGCTGTCGAGCACCGCGTTGTGGTTCTCCTTTTCGACGACCAGCGGCGCTTTCCCGTCGAGGCCGTCGGGGGCGACCGCCTGGTCGCGGGGGACCAGCGGGTACTCCTTGGCGTACACTTCCGCGTACATGTGGTCCGCGCCGCGGTTGGAGGTGGCGAACGCGAGCCCCTGTCCGTTGAGGTGGCGACCGTCGTGAGCGGGGAACTCCATCCCTTTCACGCTCCAGTTCTCGACGCCCAGTTCCTCGTGGACGCGGGCGACGCCCTCCGCGAGCCTGTCGCCGACGCCCTCGCGGTAGGCGATTTGCTCGACGAGTTCGTGGACCAGGTCGGCGTCGCCGAAGGCGTCCTCGCTGGCGAGGTACGCCGAGACGGTGTCGCCGCAGGAGATGGTGTCCATCCCCAGTTCGTCGCACAGTTGGTTCGACTTCATGACGGCGACGAGGTCGGCGACGCCCGCGTTCGCGCCGAACGCCATCACCGTCTCGTACTCCGGCCCCTCAGTTTCGAGTCCGGTCTCCTCGTCGCGCGTCGGCAGTTTGCAGGCGAACGCGCAGGCCGAGCAGGTGCCGCGCTTGTACTTCTTCTCGGCGACGGCGTCGCCGCCGATGGCTTCCGCGCCCTCGAAGGAGAGCTCCGAGAAGTAGCGCGTCGGCAGCGCCCCGACCTGGCTCGCGTACTCGGTCATGCCCGCCGTCCCCGACTTCTTCATCGAGTGGTCGGCGGTGGCCGCCTCGCGGTGGACCTCCGCGGTCACGTCCGCGAGGTCCAGAGTGGATTCCGCGTCGCCGTCGAAGGTGACGAGCTTCACCCCCTTGGACCCGAGCGCCGCGCCGAGGCCGCCGCGGCCGAACGCGCGGTGCTCGGAGGTCATGATGGAAGCGAAGCGGACGCGGTTCTCGCCCGCGGGGCCGACGCAGAGCGTGTGGTCGGAGCCGAACTCTCGGGTCTCCTCGACGTACTCGGTGACCTCGGAGGTCGTCGCCTCGGCGAGTTCCGGGACCGTTTCGAACTCGACACCCTCGTCGGTGACGTGGACGGCGAGCAACTCGTCGCTCGCACCGGTCACCTCGACGGCGGCGTAGCCCGTTGCGACGAAGTTCCGCGAGAGGAACCCACCCGCGTTCGAGGAGAGCAACCCGTCGGTGAGCGGCGAGAGACCCGTCGCGCTCATCCGGCCGGTGAAACTCATCTGCGAGTGCTGCAGCGGACCGGTGGCGAAGAGGACGCTGTTCTCTGGCCCGAACGGGTCGGCGTCCGTCGGGATGCGGTCGGCGGCGAGTTTCGTGCAGACGCCGCGGCCGCCGACGAACGAGTCGAGCACGTCGTCCACGTCGACTTCCTCGGCGGTTCGGTCGCCGACGTCGATGGAGAGGAGTGGTCCCTGTGCGTGGTGCATACGCCCGGTTTCGCGTTCACGCCGATAAACGTTCGTGAACGTCAGCGATCTGAATCGAGCGACGACTCGGAGTTCGGTTCCGCGACGGCGCGCACCGGCGAGCCGTCGACGCCGACGAACGACAGCGGGTAAGCGTGGAGACGGAACTGGCCGGGGAGCTCGGCGTCTCCGAGGCGCAGATTCTCGAAAATCAGTCGGTTGGTGCCCGAGAGCGCCCGGTGCGCCCGGAGGTCGGTGCTTCCGAACGGGTCGGGGCTGGCGCAGTCGAGCGCCACGTCGTAGCCTCGGTCGGCACACCACGTCGCCGCCTCCGGCGGCAACGACGGGTGGTCGTAGTAACGGTCGGTGCCCCAGTGGACGTCCCACCCCGTCCGGAGGACGAGTAGATCACAGTCGGGGGCGGGGTCGGCGGCTTCGAGCGCCGCGATCGACACCGTCGCCCCCGCGTCGAGCGGTCGGAGGTCGACGAGCGCCGCGTCGAGACGGAACCGAGAGACCGGAAACGCCGAGAGCGGGTCGCCGTCTTCGAGGACGTGCGACGGCGCGTCGACGTGGGTGCCGGCGTGGCTGCCGACTCCGATGTCGGTGACGCGATAGCCGTCTGCGGCGTGGGTGGCGTGGGGGTCGAGTCGAACCGGTGGGTCGCCGGGGTAGACGGACGTGTCGGGCGAGAGCGGGTGCGAGAGGTCTTTCACGGGCACCGATTCGGCGACGACGGACAAGAATCGTGACGAGAGCGACCCGGCGAACGAGACGCCCGCCTACCCCCTCTCGGGGTGGACGTACGACATCGCCTCACGCACCGCACCGCGCCGCCCGAGGAGGGTGATGCGGTCGCCCTCGCGCAGCGTGTACTCGGCCGACGGTACTTCCGTCGTCTCGCCGTTGGAGACGAGCGCAATGAGGCAGCCGTCGGGGAGGTCGTCGCCGAGGTCGCGTATCTGCTTGCCGACGAGGTCGGCGGCGGTCACCGCAATCTCTTGGACGTCGCCGCTCTCGCCGAATTCGTCCATCCAGTCCGACAGCGTCGGCCGCTCGATGAAGTTGTCGATGGACTGCGCGGTGGCGACCGTCGACGAGATCGTCTCGACGCCCAGCTCGCGGAACGCGCGCGCGTTGTCGGGGTCGTTTGCGCGGGCGACGATGGTCTCGGGGGCGAACTTCGTCTCCGCCAGCTGCGTGACGAGCAGGTTCACGTCGTCGTCGCCGGTGGCCGCGACGACCACCTTCGCGTTGGCCGCTCCGGCGGCTTCGAGCACCGCCGTGTCGGTAGCGTCGCCTGCGTGGACGGTGAACCCCTCGTTTCGGGCGAGTTCGACGATGTCGGGGTCGTTCTCTATCAGTACGACGTTCTCTCCGCGGGTTTCGAGGCGTTCGGCGAGCGTCCGGCCCACCTTCCCACCTCCGATGACGAGTATGCGCATGGGTATCACATCGAGGTATTCCGCGATTCGGCGGGCGAAACCGCCCTCGAAGACGACGGTGGCGAGGATGACGAGAAAGACGGTGCCGACGAGGGTATGCGCCGCCTGGTCCATCCCCTGCGTCCGGAGTTCGATAGCGAACAGCGTGGCCACGGATGCGGGGATGATGCCGCGCGGGCCGACGAAGCTCATGAACAGTTTCTCGTTGCGGCTGAATCGGTCGCCGGCCGTCGAGACGAACACTAAGAGCGGCCGGAGGACGAGCGCGACGACGACGACGACGACCAACCCGCCGACCCCGAGCTGTCGGAGTTCGTTGAACTCCAACAGGGCCGCGAGCGTGATGAAGACGAACGAGAGGACGACTAGCGTGACGTCGCCTTTGAAGTCGGTCACGTCCTCCTCGTAGGGGATGTCGGCGTTGCCGAGGAGGACGCCCGCCGTCGCCGCGGCGGCGACGCCCGCCTCGGTGGCGATGGTGTCCGCCGTTCCGTAGGCGACGAGCGCGCCCGCGAGGACGAGCAGGCGAGCGTTTCGCGGTGCGCTCGCCGGCGAGAGGTCGATGTACTGCAGCACGTAGTAGAGCACGCCGGCGACGGTGAGCCCCACGAGGACGCCGACACCGAGCCGTTGGGCGAACAGTTCGAGCAGTTCGACAGGTGCGGTGACGCCCGTCCGGATGGCCTCGAAGACGACGATGGCGAGAATCGCCGCCGTCACGTCGTTGACGATGCCCTCCGTCTCCAGCGCCGCCCGGACGCGGTCGCGCGTCGGGACGACTTCGAGAATCGGCGTGATGACCGTCGGTCCGGTGGCGATCAGCAGTGCGCCGATGAGGAAGGCGACCGCCCACGTCGAACCGAGGACGTAGTGGACGGTGACCGAAGTGCCGACGAGCGCGATGAGCGCGCCGACCGTGACGAGACGAACAGTCGCCGCCGGGGCCTGCCGTAGTTTGTCCACGCTGAGGTGAAACGCTCCCTCGAAGACGATGATGGCGACCGAGAGGCCGACGATGGCCGACAGCGCGTCGCCGAATGCGTCCGGCTGCAGAAAGCCGAGTACCTCCGGACCCATCACGATACCGGCGGCGACGAGGAAGACGACGCTCGGCACGCGGTATCGGTCCGAGAGCACCTGCGCGACCACCCCGACGCCGATGATGGCGGCGACGAGCGGGATGAGATCACCTCCTGCTTCGGCCATTAGATCGCCCTCATATCTCTCTGCAGAGGTGACGCTCGGATAAAAACTACGGCGTCCCGGAAACGTTCGAGAGTACGACCGACGTCGACTGTCGGAGCGAGGACCGGACCGAAGCGGTCAGCGCGTCGTGGGGGTGTCGTACAGCAGGTCGACCTGCTCGGCGTAGCGGTCGAGGATGTTGCGCCGCTTCTTCTTCATCGTCGGCGTCATGAGGTCGTTGTCTTCGGTGAACTCCTCGGGGACGAGGCGGAACTGCTTTATCCGCTCGTAGGGCTCGAACTCCTCGTTTGCGGCCTCGATTTCCGCCTCGATACGCTCCCGAACGCGGTCGTTTCGACAGATGTCTTCCGGGTTCTCGGGCAGGTCGAGTCCTTCGCGGTCGGCCCACTCGCGGACGCCGTCGAAGTTGGGGACGACGAGCGCGCTGACGAACTTGCGACCGTCGCCGAGCACCATGCACTGTTCGACGAGCGCACTGGACGCGAACGCGTCCTCGATGGGCCCTGGCGCGACGTTTTTGCCCGTCGAGAGGACGAGAATCTGTTTGGCGCGCTCGCGGAAGGCGATGTAGCCGTCCGGCCGTATCTCGACCACGTCGCCGGTGCGGAACCATCCCTCGGCGTCGAACGCCTGCTCGGTCTCCTCGGGGCGGTTCCAGTACCCCTGCGCGACGTTGGGGCCCTTGACGAGTAGTTCGCCCACCTCGCCGGCCACCGACTCGCGGGTCTGTTTGCCGACGACGCTGTCGTCGACGCGCGTTTCGACACCGTGGACGGCCGGACCGATGGTGCCGATCTGGGGGTTCTCGGGGGGGTTGACGGCGATGACGGGTGACGTCTCGGTCAGCCCGTAGCCTTCGAGGATGGGCAGCCCTATGCCGTGATACAGCGCGCAGAGCTCCGGCGAGAGACTCCCGCCGCCGCTGATGAAGAAGTCGATGCGGCCGCCGAGCGCCTCCCGAACCTGCTTGAAGACGAGTCTGTCGGCGACGCGGTGTTTCGCCGAGAGCAGCGTCCCCGGGTTCTCCGTCGTGTGGTACTCGCGGCCGACGCCGATCGCCCACTCGAAGATGCGCTCTTTGACCGCGGACTCGGACGCCTGGGTCCGAATCGCGTCGTACAGTTTCTCGTAGACGCGGGGGACGCTCGTGCCGACGGTGGGTCGGACGAGTTGGAAATCCTCGCGGAGCGTGTCGGGGCTCTCCGCGTACGCCACGGTGGCACCCGCCGCGAACATCAGGAAGTGGCCCGCGAGACGCTCGAAGACGTGCGCCAGCGGCAGGAACGAGAGCGTCGTCGACTGCGTGTCGATGACCGGCAGGTCGCCCCTGTCGCGCCGCGGCCCGAAGCGTCGGTAACACTGGTTGACGTTCGAGCGGAAGTTCCAGTGGGTGAGTTGGACGCCCTTCGGTTGGCCGGTCGTCCCGGAGGTGTAGATGAGGCTCGCGAGCTCGTCGGGGTCGCGGGCGTCGAGCCACGACTGGTACTCGGCCTCGTCGAAGCGGTCCGCGCCGCGGTCGTGGAGCTCGCCGAGCGTGAGGATGTCGTCGCGGTCGCGGAGCGCCCCGCCCATCCCGCTGCCGTCGGCGAGGTCGTCGACGACGACGATGAACTCGAGGTCGAGCTCGTCTTCGACCGCGAGCACTTTTCGCAGAAGTTCGGCGTTCTCGACGACGACACCCGAGGCGTCGGGGTCGCCGAGCAGGTACCGCACCTGCTGCTCAGACGACGAGGTGTAGACGGTGGTGACGACACCGCCGGCGGCGAGAACGGCGAAGTCGCTCTGCGCCCACTCCATCCGGGTGTGACAGAGGATACCGACTCGATCGTCCGTTTCGAGGCCGAGGTCACGAAAGCCCGCCGCGAGATTGCGGACGATGTCGCGCATCTCTGCGTAGGTGACGGTGCCGTACTCGTCGGCCGACGCCGCCGGAACCACGTCGGGCGCGAGCGATCGGTCGTAGATGCCGCCCTTGTACCGCTGTGCGATGCGGTTGGCGTTGCGCTCGGCGCTCTCCTCGAACATTACGGGAAGCGTCGTTCGACCGATGACCTCGCTGTCGTACGCCGCTTCCGCGTCCCGCCATTCCATACCATCCAGATACGGTATTCCACATTGAAAAGAATGTACGTTTGCGAACACGACAACTCGGGGCGCGTTGCACGCGATTGAACCAGACGCGAAAGCGGTCGGCGGAGACGTTACTCGCGCTGGCCGTCTCGGTAGTCGAGATAGCCCAACACGCCGCGGACGTTCAACCGTTCCTCGGCGGTGGCTTTGCGCTCGCCCCACGTTCCGGCCATGTCGGTGTGTTCGACGAAGTGGTCGATGACCGCATCGTCGTCGTCGAGCGTCTCGCGGCGGCGCCGGACTGCTTCGACCCACTCGACGAGAGTGCGTTTGTACTCGCTCATCAGTTCCTCGCTGAACTCGCAGGGGCCGAAGTGGCCGAAACAAAGCGTCTCGGGGTCGCGTTCGACGATGGTGTTGACGTCTTCGAGACACTGTTCGAGGTCGAACTGCGACGGCGGCGACGTCTGACGAATCGTGTTCTCGCTCGGCACCCAGATACCGGCGGCGTCGCCCGTGTAGAGTGCGTCCGTCGACCGGTCGTGGAACATCACCTGGTGCGGGGCGTGCCCCGGCGCGTGAACCACGTCGAGCGTTCGGTCGCCGAGGTCTATCTCGTCGCCGCCGTCGATGCCGTCGATGCGCTCCTGTGGGACGGGTTTCGGTTCGACGTAGAACTCCCACTGGTCTTCGACGGCGGCTTTCGTCCCCTCGACGAGTCGCGAGGGGTCGACGAGGTGGCGGACGCCGATGTCGTGACAGAGCACGGTTGCGTTCGGGCACGCTTCGGCGAGAAAGCCCGCGCCGCCCGCGTGGTCGAGGTGGACGTGCGTCGGGAGAACGTACGCCACCGCTTCGGGGTCGATTCCCACTTCGTCCATCGCGTCGAGGATGTACTCGTAGTGGGTGCCGATTCCGGTGTCGATCACTGCGGGTCGGTCGGCGTCGACGAGGTAGACCGACCCGTACGACTCGGTGTCGTACATGCCGGTGTCGACGTAGTAGGTGTCCTCGGTGCCGGAAACTGGATCAACGTCGCCGATTGCCATGTACCGTTGGCGTCCGCGGCGGAGAAAAGCGTTCGGACGCTGGCGAGAAAGAGACCCGGCGCGGAGGCGACGATGAGACGCGGGCACACGGATGCGACACGGTTTTGCCGGGGCCGCCTGAATCTCGCACAAATGCTCAGCAGACAGTACCTCCGGGAGCACGCCGAGGAGGTCCGGGCCGCGCTCGACCAGCGAGGGATGGACGACGTAGACCTCGACCGGATTCTGGCCGTCGACGAGGAGTGGCGTTCGCTGAAGAGCGAAGGCGACGACCTGCGGCACGAGCGCAATCAGGTGTCGAGCGAGATCGGCCAACTGAAAGCCGAGGGGAAAGACGACGAGGCCGACGAAGCCATCGCCCGCTCGCAGGAGCTGAAAGGGAAGCTCCAAGACGTCGAGGAACGCGCCGACGAACTCGAAGCCGAGTTGCAGGAGTCGCTGCTCGAACTGCCGAACGTTCCGCACGAGGACGTCCCCGTCGGCGACGACGAAGACGACAACGTCGAGGACCGCCGCTGGGGTTTCGACGACCTGCGCGAGCTGCCCGGCGAGGTGACGCCGCACTTCGAGCTCGGCGAGGATCTCGACATCATCGACGAACAGCGCGCCGCGAAGACGACGGGATCGGGTTTCTACTTCCTCAAAGGCGAGGGCGCGATGCTCGAACACGCGCTCATCCAGTTCTTCCTCGACGTCCACCGCGAGCAGGGCTACGTCGACCTGTTCCCGCCGATTCCGGTCAAGAGCACGTCGATGGTCGGTACCGGGCAACTCCCCAAGTTCGCCGAGGACGCCTACCGCATCGGCGGCGGCGAGACCGAAGCGTACGCGGACGACGATCTCTGGCTCTGCCCGACCGCAGAGGTCCCGGTGACCAACATGTACGCCGACGAGATTCTGCTGAAGGACGATCTCCCGCTGAAGCACCAGGCGTACACGCCGAACTTCCGCCGTGAAGCGGGTGAACACGGAACCGAGACGCGAGGAATCGTCCGCGTCCACCAGTTCAACAAGGTCGAACTCGTCAACTTCGTCGAACCCGAGGAGAGCTACGACCGCCTCGAAGCGCTCGTCGAGGAGGCCGAGGAAGTGCTGAAGCGACTCGGGCTGCCGTACCGCGTGCTGACGCTCTGCACCGGCGACCTGACGTTTGCCTCGGCGAAGACGTACGACATCGAGGTGTGGGCACCGGGCACCGAGAGCGACGACGGCCCCGACCGCGGCGGCCGGTGGCTCGAAGTGTCGTCGGCGTCGAACTTCGAGGAGTTCCAGGCGCGCCGGGCCGGACTCCGCTACCGCCCCGAGCGCCACGAGTCGGCGGAGTATCTCCACACGCTCAACGCCTCGGGCACGGCCGTCGGCCGAATCATGGTCGCGCTGCTGGAGTACTACCAGAACGACGACGGCACTGTGACGGTTCCCGAGGCACTGCGACCGTATATGGGCGGCCGCGACGTCATCGAGGGCCACGAACCGGTCGGCGAGAGCGCCGTCGGTGCCGGAAAGAAGGACTGAACGGCGTCCCCGAACGACTCCTCGTTTCCGGGAATCGTTGACATCGGGTTTCTGCTCCGAGACCCCCTCATCCCGCTTCTCGCCGTACTGGCGGCTACCCGTTGGTCCGCGCGCTCGGCGACGGTGGTGAGCGCCGCGGTGATCGGGCGCTCGAAGCGCTTCGGGTCACCTACGCTCTCGGCGAACTGACCGACGAGGAGTACGAGACGCGTCGACAGCGCCTCGAGCGAGAGACGTAACGGCCATCGCTCACTCTTTTCTCGCGTACGTCCGGAGCGTGCCGACGACGCCGTCTTCGAACCGGTGGACGTCGACGAAGTCGAACAGGCGTTCGTCGTCGGCGTCGAGCAGACGGCCGCGGACGACGAGTTCCGAACGATCGCCGTTCTCGTACACTTCGTCGAGTTCGTGGCTCGTCTGCTTGTTCGGCCGTTCGTCGCGCATGAAGGAGACGAACGCTTCACGGCCGTCGAGCGTTCTGTCGGGTCGGTCGTGGACGAACGTCGGCGCGAGGAGGTCAGACAGCGCCGAGTAGTCGTGTTCGTCGAGCGCCGAGTAGTACGCGCGAACGACGGCGGCGTGGTCCATGTGTCCTCACTCCGTGGTGGTGCCGTATGATGGTTTTGGCGAACAGGCGAGCGTCCTCGTTACCCGTGTCGCACGCCGGATGCTCGCGCTCCCGCCTCGACCGGCGTGCGTCGGGTCGTCAGGTCACGAGGCGAGATGGCCCCCTCATCGGCTATAAACGCTCGCAGCGTCGCATTGTCGGTCGGCGAACGAGGCGTTTTTCTTCTACGGTCGTCCATCTCCGGTGTGGAGATTCACGTCCGGTACGAGGGTGACGACGACCCGACCAAATGCACGGCGAGGAAACTCGCCCGATTCGACCTCACCGAGTTACATCGTACCGACCGGGCCGCACCCCGTGGCGTCATCCTCAACCCCCACGCCGACCAGGCGCTGTCGCCCGCGGACGAACCGCGAGCGGCCGACCGTGGCCTCGTCGCGCTCGACTGCTCGTGGGAGTCCGCCGAACGGGCGATGTTCACGCTCGGCGGAATCCACCGCGCGCTGCCGTTTCTCGTCGCGGCGAATCCAGTAAACTTCGGCCGGCCGATGGAACTCACGACGGTGGAAGCGCTGGCGGCGGCGCTGTGTATCTTCGGCAGCGACGACTACGCCGAGGAGATTCTCTCGAAGTTCACCTGGGGTCACACCTTCTTGGAACTCAACGAGGAGCCGCTGCGACGGTACGCCGCCTGCGCCGACTCGACCGAGGTCGTCGAGGTGCAGGGCGAGTATCTCGACCGGGAGTGAGCGGGCGCTCGACTCGAAGAGTCTGCGAAAATCAAAAACAGTCGTAAAGTCTCTTCTCCGGTTCGTCAGCGGCCGGTCGGCTGTGCCCGGTCCGCGGGCGACGAGCGGTTCAACATCGCGCCGACCGCGCCGCCGACCGCGCCGGGGATGGCGTAGAGGCCGAGGAACAGGAGGGCGACGAGCGCGAACGAGAGGCCGGCGAAGCCGAACAGTACCGTCCCGAGTATCGTCAGCACCGCGTACACGAGTATCGCGCCGATGGTGGTCGCGACGAGACCGTTGACGGCCCCGTTACCCATTCCGTGGCCCGCGACGTATCCGGCTGCGAGACCGCCGACGACGCCCGTCAGGCCCCAGCCGATAACGGGAAGCGTGAGGTCGGTCAGCGGAATCGCGTTGCCGCTGAGCAGTCCGATTAGTAGCGTGACGACGAACCCGATGACGATTGCGAGCCAGTTCAACTGTGCCATAGCAGAAGAGAGAACGCGACGTAGAGTATTGAACTCGTCTGACGATTGGACGGACACTCCCGGAAACGGGCGAGAAGAGGTGACGACTCAGCTTTTCACCCACGCGCCGACCGCACCGGCGAGCGCGCTGTCGACGGCGAACAGCAGGGTCACTACCGCGCCGACGACGAGGATACCCCCGCCAGCGACGAGACCGCCGAGCGGCCCGCCGGCGAAGCCGAGGAGCCCACCGAGCAGCGCGACGAACACCGTCAGGACGATGCCCGAAATCGACCCCGCGACGAGGCCGTGCCACGCCCCGCGGCCGAGGCTGCCGCCTGCGAGGTAGCCCGCGGCGAACCCGCCGATGAGGCCCGCGCCGATCTGTCCGACTATCGGTACCGAGAGACCGACGGCCCCGACGACGAGGAGGACGACGAGGCCGACACCGACCGCGCGCCAGTCAGTCATAGCTGAGCGTAGAGCCTCAGAGGCCAAAAGCGTCGTGTCGATTCGCCGCCTGCGACTCCGCGACGTTCGGAGGCGGTGAGTCGGGCGTCCGTGAAACGTCGGCGCACGGGCCACACAAACGGACGCGCTTTAGTACGCCCGTCGTCAAGAACGAAGCATGATTTTCGAGAATCTTCCGACGACGCCCCGGTCGGAGGAGCTCATCGACAAGGCGTTCTCGCGGGCGGCGCGGGCCGGCCGGGCCAAATCGGGCCTGGAAGCCCAGGAGTCGATGCTTCAGACGGCGGCGAACATCCTCTCGGACAACGTCCAGAACGTCGTAACGGCGTGGCCTGACTTCGAGACGGTCGACCCGTTCTACTACGAACTCGCCGACGCCGTGCTCCGCAGACAGGGGACGTTCGCGGCCGAAGCCGACGAGCTCGAAGGCGACGGCGGCGTCGACACGCTCCGCCAGAGCCTCGCCAACCTCACGTGGGCCGGCCGACAGATCAAGGAACTGCACCGCGAGTACGTCTCGAAGCTACGCCGCAGCGACATCGACACGGCGCGAAAACACCGCAAACAGGCGTTCGCGCGGATGGCCGACATCGTCGAGCAGGTCGAAGGCGACCTGCTGCGCGTCAGCGAGGCGCGGGACGCGCTGAAGAACCTCCCGGACGTGCGCCCCGACGAACCGGCCATCGTCGTCGCCGGTTACCCGAACGTCGGCAAGTCGTCGTTCGTCAACACCGTCACTCGCGCGAGCAACGAAATCGCCTCGTACCCATTCACGACGAAAGGCGTCCAACTCGGTCACTTCGAGCGTAACCGCATCCGCTACCAGATCATCGACACGCCCGGCCTCTTGGACCGCCCGGAGGTCGAGCGCAACGACATCGAGCGGCAGGCGGTCAGCGCGCTCAAACATCTCGCCGACGCCGTGCTGTTCGTCGTCGACGCCAGCGGCGACTGCGGCTACCCGCTCGACGCGCAGCTCGAACTCAGAGACGAGATGCAGCGCCGCTTCGACGTGCCCGTACTCACAATCTGCAACAAGAGCGACCGGTCGACGGACGTCGAGGCCGACGCGTACATGAGCGTCACCGAAGGCGAGGGCGTCGACGACGTGCTCGACATGGCCGTCGACGCCGTCGGCTTCGAGCCGGATATCCCGCCGTCGCGGCGCGAGTGACCGTCAGTCGATTTCCCGCCGAAGGACGACGGCCTCGTACGGTTCTTCGAACGCCTCGCCCGACTCGCCGGACTCGTCAGCATCGTCGACTTCCCCCGCCCGGAGCAGTCGCTCCGCCTGTTTGCGGTGGAGCCGTCGAGCCGAGTCGACGGGCCCCGCATCTGCGTCGAGGGCGTCCGCGAGCACGTCGTCCCAGGTCTCTCGGTCGACCACGACGACGATGCGGTCGTCGACCGTGACGGGTTGGTTGTCGGCGACGGCGTAGTCGGCGTCGATGACCCGGCGACGCTCGATAGCCTCCAGCACGTCGACGAGGGCGGCGCGCGAGACGTCGGACTCGGCGACCATCTCGTCGATGAGGTCCGCATCGACGGCGGCGGCGACGGTCGCAGAGCGCGGTTCGGCGTTCTCGCCCCGTCGTTCGAGCGTCGCCTCCGCGATGGGGTCGCTCTCCCCGTCGACGTCGCGTCTCGGAACTGGTTCGTACGGCGTTCCGTCGGCGTAGCGAAGCGGAACCAGCGCAATCGGATTCGCCAACGTCGGCGCAGGTCGACGCGACGTACCGCCGCGCTCGCCGGTCTCCTCGCCGAGGGAGGCGGGGTAGAACAGGAGCGGAGTGTCGTCGGCGTAGGCGTCGAGGTCGAGATCGAGACCGTCGTCCGTCCCGAGCAGCGTCGGCGGGACGGAGAGGAGGAGGCGGTCGTCTTCGTGTAAGAACTCGGTCGGGAACGTAGCCGTCTCCGCCTCTTCGGCCTCGATCTCGCCGAAGACGAGCACCGGTCCCGCGTGCTCGGTCTCAGCTTCGACGTCTCGGTCGACCATCCAGTCGAGGGACGCGTCCTCGGGGAGGCCGGCGTCGCGCGCGGGGTCGGTCACGTCGACGAAGAACGCCCGGCCGTCGTCGGTCTCCTCGACGCTGAGTTCGACGAGTCGGTTCCGGTCGGCCACCGTCCCGATTGGGTTCTCGGACATGGCTGAGGAGTCAGTCTCGTCGCTGTTAAATCGCCGTTCACGGAAACCGACTGTTCGTCTACGGTGATAGGTGCAGTCGACGGCATCGGTCGCGGGCGGCGAAAAACGGTACGGAAAGGAGAGACCGAATCGGAGCGGGTTGGGAGGGAGCCGGCGTCAGCGGGGGACCCTGAGCGGGCGGACGGAGGGAGGCAGCGTCAGCGTGGATGCGGCGAACGAACGGTGGGAGGGAACGGCGTCAACGGGGTGAGCGGTGGAGGGATAGCGTCAGCGGGGGCGTAGCGAGCGGATGATGGGAGGGCAGCGGCGTCAGCGTGAGTGACCAATCTGGTTCGTCGCTCAGTCGACTCTATACGTCGCCTGCACCGTCACGGCCGCTTAATCGGCCGTGTACGTCGCCTGCACCGTCACCGTGACGGAGACCGGACCGGGACGGACGCTCGTCCCGGCCGCTCCGGCGTCGCTGGCCATCTCGTATCGGGGTGAGTACGGGTCGCTCGTTCCCGTCGTCGAGAGGGTACGGACCTCGCCGAGTTCGAGGCCGGCGGCCGCGGCGAGACTCGACGCCTCGCCTTCGGCGTCGGCGACGGCGGCGTCGATGGCTTCCTCGCGGAGTTCGGCGCGCTTCTCGTCGCTCAGGGTGAACTGAACGCCGTCGACGCGCGAGGCCCCGTTGTCGACGGCGACGTCGATGAGCTCGCCGGCGCGGTCGGGCGTCGTCTCCACGCGGTAGGCGTGGCGAGCGGTGTACCCGACGACTCGGCGTTCCTCGCCGCTGTGGTCGTACTCGGGGTGGACGGCGTAGTACTCCGTCGTGATGTTATCCTCGGCGACGCCGGCGTCGACGAGCGCCGAGACGAGCGTCTCGGATCGGTTGGCGACGGTGTCACGGGCTTCGGCGGCGCTGTCGGCACCCGCCTCGACGGTGACCGAGAGTACTGCGACGTCCGGGTCGGCGTTGGCTTCGCCTGTGCCGGAGACGGAGATCTGCTGGCCGTCGCCGGCGGCGGACGGAGACGAGGTCTGTAACGGTGCGAGACAGCCGGCCGTCAGCAACGCGACGGCCAACACGACTGCGGGTAATCGGAAGCGCATAGCAGTAGATAGCTGGCTGAAACTATCAAGCTGCGCTAAGCACAAAGAGCCGTTTTACATACTGCTTCGGGGCGCTCTGTCGGGTTCGCGTGAGCGTTCGACGCGGTGGTCTCGCCGGTCGAACGGTCTATCTCGACGTACCGGACGACAACCGTGACGCGGTCGGGAGTGACGATACCGAACGGCGCGTTCGTGTTGGCTTGGATTCGACTCAGGATGCCGTTCGCCACCGGTGGCGGGTCCTGACCGACCGGGTGGCCGACGGTGACGGTGACCTGCCGCGGTTGACGGAACGGAATCTCGTCGTCGTACTGCACCTCGATGCCGAGGCGCACGAGGTCGTCGTGCTGGTCGAGAGCCGCGTCCACTGACGTTCGAGCGGTCTCCTCGAAGCTGTTCGACCGGAAGCTGGCGTACGTGACGCCCCCGAGGAACGACGAGAGGACGAGAATCGCAACCCCCAGTCCGAGGATGCGCTTTAACGTGGCCCGAGACGCCGCCGGTCGCTGGAACAGCTGGACCGGTTGGTACCCCATGTACGAGAGCACGCCGAGGGCAGTGAAGTTGATCGAGATGAAGTTGACCAAGACGAGCACGAACGACCCCAGGACGGTCGCCGGACTCCCCCACGCGATGCCGATGCCGACGACGGCGATAGGTGGGACGAGCGCGGCGGCGATCATCACGCCGACGAGCGCCGCCGAGACGCCCGAGGAGATGCTCAGCGCGCCCGCGACGCCCGCGCCGAGCGCGACCGCCAGCGAGAGCACGTCGGGTGCGAGTCGGAGGCGGACCTGTTGTATGTCGAACACCTCTTGGGCACCGAACGGAACGATACCGGTCATTCGGAACAGAAAGGCGAAAATCGCAGCGCTCACGATGGCGAGCGCGCCGCCCGCGACCTGTTGTCTGGCCCCTCTCAGGAACAACTCGCGGTCGTCGACGACGCTGCCGACGCTCGTCGCCATCGCGGGCCCGACCAGCGGCGCGATGACCATCGACCCGACGATGACCGCGGCGTCGTTGAGCAGCAGACCCGCCGTCGCGACGACGGCGCTGATGACGGTCATTATCACGAACACCGGCATCTCCGGGGCGAGTTGCTGCGCCGACGCGACGAGTTCCTCGCGGGCGATTCGGTCGCCGTTCGACTCCTCCTTTTCGTACTTCTCGCGGAGACTGTCGAACCGCTGGGAGATGACCGTCTCGGCGTCGAGAACGACCGTGTACGCGTCCCGCTCGATACCCGCGTCGCGGAGTTGCTCCAGCACCGGCTCGACGGCGTTCGTCGGCAGCGGAATCGAGACGATAGCGATGTACTCTCGGCCGCTGGTCTCCTCGGAGAGCGCGTAGTCGATTCCCTCGCCGTCGAGGAGGCCGAGAATCGCCTCTCGCTTGCCCGCCGGAACCATCACCTGAACGAGTCGCACATCCGGTACTCACAGCGAGAGGGGAAATATCCTGAGGCGGAAGCTACTCGCCGAGAGTGGAGCGTTCAGTTCGGGTTCAGCCGGCGGAGGACCGGGATCTCGGACAGTTTCTCCGCGCCGAGCGCGTCCCAGTCGACGCCCGAGGGGCGGTGGGACGCCGTCTCGGTCCGAACCGTCCGCTCCGGCGTCACCACCAGGTCGAGCGGCACGTCGTGGTCGTCGGGCGTCACCTCGGCGTCGTCGACGACCTGCAGTTCGTGGACCGTCGTCGCCACCGTCGTCTCGTCGTCGACGGCCCCGAGTTCCCAGAGCACCGCGAATTCGAGGTCGCTGTACCCCTCACCCTTGCCGATTCGAGCGCCCGTCTCGGTGACCGCGACGCTCCCGGCGACGATGAAGTCGACGTGCGGGACCTCGTCGGGGCCGACGGGGACGCCGTACGTCGACGACCCGGAGATGGTCGTCGCGGCGTCGATATCGTCGATTTCGGCCGGGTCGAGTTTCAGAAACGGTTTCTCGTCGCGGAGTCGCGGCACAGCCATGTAGACGGTCATGCCGTCGCGGAGCGCTCGGCGTCGAACGGGCAGTTGCGGCGCGTCCGGGTTGGCCTTCACCGTCTCCGCCGCCCGCCACTCGTCGGTGTCGGCGAGTCCGTCGGCGGCCTCTTTCGCCCCGGCGAAGTTCGTGATTCGCCCCTCCGGCGGGTACGGAAACCGGTTGACGCCCTCGGTTTCGAGGGCGGTCCAGACGCGCTCGCGGAGGTTCTGTTTCTCCATCGTGACGGGGTTGTCGCCGCCGCCACGAAAAGTCCACGTAGTCGGGGCGAACTCGGCCCAACGAGAGCGGCGTCCGACGGCGCAGACGGGAGTCGCCGATGCCGAGAGGCGCGTCCCGCGGCGTTTATCCGGCCGAACGGAGTAGCGGGGGTATGTTCGAGAACCGACCGAACCGCGACGCCGAGGTGGTGTTCGCCGGCCGGTCGAACGTCGGGAAGTCGACGCTGATGCGCGAGTTGACCGGGCACAAGGGGTTCAGCACGGGGAAGAAACCGGGCGTCACTCGGAAGCCGAACCACTTCGACTGGGCCGCCGAGAGCTTCATGTTCACCGACTTGCCCGGGTTCGGCTTCATGTCCGGCGTCGAGGAGGGTCGCCGCGAGCAGATCAAGACGGACATCGTCCGCTACATCGAGGACAACGCCGACTCGATTCTCGCGGCCGTCCTCGTCGTCGACGGCAAGAGCGTCGTCGACATCATCGACCGCCACACGAACGACGACGAGATTCCGCACGACGTGGAGATGTTCTACTTCCTCGACGAGCTCGACGTTCCGGTCGTCGTCGCCGTCAACAAGATGGACAAGGTCGACGACAGAGACGAGCGACTGAACGAACTCTGCGACCGCCTCGGCCTGTTCCCGCCGTGGGAGCAGTGGGAAGGCGAGGTCATCGCGCCCATCAGCGCCAAACGCGGCAGCATCGAGCCGCTCAAAGAAGCACTCCGGTTTCACTTCCACGAGGCCAAGCGCGACGACCTGCTGAAGTTCGTCAAGTAGCAGCGCGGTCGCGTCGGCGGGTCGACGCTCGACGGCCGCACTCCATAGACCGGGCCGAAACTGTTTCTATATAGCCAAAAATACCCATATACAATTTATCACCCTTCGTGTTGTACTTACTACGTCGGTGATAACATGGCAACGAAACAGACTGAGACGGTGCTCTCACAGCACCTCACGAACGAACAGTACGCGAAAGTCACCGAGATCGCCGCGGAGGAGGGATGCTCCGTCGAGGACCTCCTCGCCGACATCGTCGACGAATACGTCGCGGAGTACGAGTCCGACGACGGTGATGGCAGCGAGATAGAACGGTCGCTTCACCCGCAGACGCGGGTCGGTCGCCACTCCAGCTACTTCTGACGTCGCGGCGTCTCGTCGGTCCAACGGCGCTCAGACGACTCGATTGACCATCTCCTCGCCGTCCCGTATCCGCTCGACGTTCGCCCGAATCAGCTCCGCGATGTCGTGGTGGTAATCGCGGGTCATCGCGCCGATGTGCGGCGTCAGGACGACCTGCTCGAACTCCCACAGCGGCGAGTCCTCGGGAAGCGGTTCCTCGGCGAACACGTCCAGGCCCGCGCCCGCAATCTCGCCCTCGCGCAGCGACGCGACCAGCGCGTCCTCGTCGACGACGGGGCCGCGGGCGACGTTGACGAGATAGCCATCCTCGCGCATCGCCTCGAACTCCGGCGCACCGACGAGACCCTCCGTTTCGGGGGTGAGCGGCGTCGCCAGCGCGACGAACCGAGCGTCCGAAACGGCCTCGCGGAGGCGGTCAGGGGTGTACACCTCGTCGACGCCGTCGACGGGGTCGCCCGACCGTCGGACGCCGACGACGTCCATCCCGAGTCCGTTCGCGCGTTCGACGATTCCCGTCCCGAGCGTTCCGAGGCCGACGACGCAGAGGCGCTCGCCGTCGAGGGTGAACGGCCGCTCGTACGGCAGGCGCGACCACTCCTGCCGGTTCTGCGCGTCGCGGTAAACGTGGAGACCGCGCGCGAACGAGAGCATCATCCCGGTCACCGTTTCGCCGATGGTCGTCCCGTGGATACCGGTGCTGTTCGTCAGCGCGACGCCCGCCGCCTCGTAGGCGTCGACGTCGAACTCGTCGTAGCCCGCGCGGATGCAGTGGACCCAGTCGGCGTCGAGAAAGCCCGTTCCGGGCCCGAACGCGACGACGGCGTCCCCGTCACCGAACTCGATGCCGTCTTCGACCTGCTCCACGGGGACGTCGAGGTTCGAGAGCGCGTCTACGAGCAGCGACGCCGGGAAGGCTTTCTCGACCGACTCGTGGATAGCGATTCGAGAGAGAGTCATACGAGCCACATCGCAGAGGGCGCTCCTGAACGTTTCGAGGGCGGTCGGATTCGCCGGAGTCGTCGCTGGCGGTAGTGAGGAAGGGCGACTCGGAGTGAGGGTGTCGTCACAAGGGGCTCGGTGGGGGTAACCCTCGTCACTGTCGCCCGTCGAGGCTACGCCGGGTGGGGTTTTGACCGTCACGGTCCGCCGTCGCGGAGAAAGACCGTCACGACGTGAGTCATACTCTCCGTTAGCTGACTGCCACAACGACTTTTGGGGTCGACGTGGCCTCTGTACCCATGCAGGTTGCCATACTCGGCGACACGCACATTCCGTCGAGCGCCACCGAACTTCCGGAGTGGGTTCGGACCCGACTGGCCGACGCCGATTACACGCTCCACGCGGGTGAGTTCGACTCGGTGGAGGCGTACGAGACAGTGTTGGCGCTCACCGACGGCATGCTGACGGCGGTGGCCGGTGACGCCGACCCGCCGGAGTTAGATCTCCCGCCGGTCGAAATCGCCGAGTTCGAGGGAATCACGTTCGTCGTGACCCGCGACCAGGAGCGTCTCGCCAGCGCCGTGCGAGAGCGCGTCGACGGCGTTCACGTCGGTGACGACTCCGAGGGCGACTTCGACGTCGTCGGCGTCCTCGGCGACGACCACGACCCGACAGACGAACGCATCGACGGCGTTCGAGTGCTCCATCCGGGCAGCGCGACCGGCGCGCCCCCGACTGCACAGCCGACGATGTTCGTCGTGCAGATCGAAGACGGCGAGTACGAGACGGTGCTGTTGCCGCACGAGAAGCTGCAGTTCGATTGACCGGCAGCGCGGCGTTTTTCACGCCGCTCCGCAACGTCTCGGTATGGAGCTGTTCGCCGTTCCCGACCTCCCCGAGATTCGGCCGGGCGACGACCTCGCGGCGCTGATCCGCGAGCGGGTCGATCTCGAACCGGACGACGTCGTCTGCGTCGCCAGTACCGTCGTCTCGAAGGCCGAGGGTCGCCTCGCGGACCTCTCGGAGTTTCCGGCGGGGCCGCGCGCCAGAGAGCTCGCCGCGCGCCTCGCCGAGATCTCCGGCGACGAGAAAGACCCGCGGTTCGCCCAGGCCGTCCTGGAGGAGAGCACCGAGATAATCGTGGAAGCGCCGTTTCTGCTGACGGAGTCGCGGTTCGGCCACGTCGGCGTCAACGCCGGCATCGACCGCTCGAACGTGGCGGGCGCGGATCTCCTGTTGCTTCCGAAACGACCCTCCGAGAGCGCCGCGCGCATCCGCGAGGGACTGCCCGTCGACCGCGTCGTCGTCACCGACACCTGCGGGCGGCCGTTCCGCCACGGCCAGCGCGGCGTCGCCATCGGCTGGGCCGGGATGCCCGCCTCCCGCGACTGGCGCGGCGAAGCCGACCGCGACGGCCGCGAACTCGGCGTGACGGTCCAGAACGTCGTCGACGAACTCGCGGCGGCGGCGAACCTCGTCGCCGGCGAGGGCGACGGCGGCACGCCCGTCGTCGTCGTCCGCGGCTTCGAGTTCGGCGACCACGACGGGTCGGACGCGCAGTTCCGCGAGGTCGAGGGCGACTTCGTCCGGCAGGCGCTCAGAGAGTGGGCGTTCGAGTCGAACTGAGGGGGTTCGGGGAGCCGGGGCGAAAAGCGGTGAGGCGACTCAGCGCTCGGAGAGCGCCCGCTCGATGCGGTCGAATCCGAGTTCGAGACGGTCGATGCTGTTGGCGAAACTGAGCCGAAGTTTGCCCGCGCCGGCGTCGCCGAAGCCGTCGCCGGGCGCGAGGACGACGCCGTACTCCGTCAGAAGCGTCTTTGCGACGTCGAGACTCGACCCCTCCATATCGACGTCGAGGAAGGCGTAGAACGCTCCCTGCGGCCGCGGGCAGCTGAGCCCGTCGATGTCGGCGATTCGGTCGACGACGTAGTCGCGCCGTTCGCCGAACGCGTCGTGCATCTCCTCGAAGGAGTCCTGCGGGCCGGTCAGCGCCGCGAGCGCGGCGTGCTGGGCGACGCTGGACGCACAGGAAGTGGTGCTCTCGTGAATCTTGGTCACCTCGTCGATGAGTTCGGGCGGCCCGCAGAGCCACCCGACGCGCCACCCCGTCATCGCGTACGTCTTCGAGCAGGAGTTGATTGTGAGGACGTGGTCGGGGTGGCCGGTGAGCGCCGCGATGCCCGTCAGGTCGCGGTCGTACGAGAGCCCCGCGTACACCTCGTCGGCGATGACGTAGGCGTCGTACTCGGCGGCGGCGTCGACGACCTCACGAATCGCGCCCTCGTCGTACACTCTCCCAGTCGGGTTCGACGGCGAGCAGAGCACGATCGCGGCGGTGTTCTCGTTCAGCGCGTCACGGACGCGGTCGACGTCCAGCGGATACCCCTCGTCGGCGGGCATCGGCACCTCGACGGGGACGCCGTCGGCGAGTCGCGCCTGCGCCCAGTAGTTCGGCCACCCGGGCGAGGGGATGAGCAGTTCCTCGCCGGGGCCGACCGTCGAGAGAACGGCGAGCAACAGCGCCTCCATCCCGCCGTTAGTGACGACGACGTCGTCGGGGGCGACCGCTACGTCGAATCGGTCGGCCATCGTCTCGCCGATGGCCTCGCGGACGACCGGAAGGCCGGCGTTCGAGGTGTAGTGCGTCTCCCCCGCGCGGGCGGCCTCGGCGGCGGCGTCGACGACGTGCTCGGGCGTATCGAAGTCGGGTTCGCCGACTTCGAGGCGGACCAGGTCGCGGTCTGTCGCCTCCGCGAGGTCGAACATCACGCGGATGCTGGAGCGGTCGACCGCCCGCACGCGTTCGGTGGGTGTTACCATGGTCGCCAGAGCGACTGCCGCGGGAAAAACGTTCGCGTGGCGGCGTGTTCGGTCACTTGTTCGATGCTCGCGTCCGACTGCTCGGCGAGGCTCTCGACAGTAGCCGCCCTGACTTCGCTCGCCCCGACGAGTACGGCAGACGCGGCGATTCTGCGTAATTCGTATGTGTCCGGTTCTCTCTCGCGGGGGGTTCAGTGTTTCTCCCTCTTACGGCAGAGCGGAGTTCACGGTGGGTCCCCACTGTCCGGTCAGTGGGTTGGTCAACAGCTACTTTGGAGGAGACATCCAATGGTAGGGCAGAGGCCGACTACGATAGCAACTGCGTACCGGCCGACACCGACGAACACTGATGGCAAACCTAACAGTCGTTACGACTATCGTTGCGCTTCCCTTCGTCGCCGCGGTCCTCTCACCGCTCCTCTATCGCGTCCTCGGCGAACGGACCGGCTATGCGGGGGCCCTCGTCGCGGCGGCGAGTTTCGGACTTCTAGCGACGCAGGCCGACAGTTACGGCACCGTCAGGGCGTCGTGGGTTCCCGCTCTCGACGTGGGGTTCCAGTTCACCGTCGATGGTTGGGGGCTCCTCTTCGCGCTCCTGGCCAGCGGCATCGGCGTCCTCGTGTTCGTTTACTCGGCGCGGTACATGCACGGCGAGGACGGCTTGGCGCGCTACTACGCAGCGCTGCTGGCGTTCATGGGCTCGATACTCGGCGTCGCGCTCGCCTCCGACCTCGTTCTCGTCTTCCTGTTCTGGGAACTGACCAGCCTCTGTTCGTTCGTGCTCATCGGTCACTATACCGACGACGCCGAGTCGCGCTACTCGGCACGGATGGCCATGGTCGTGACCGTCGGCGGTGGCCTGTGCCTGCTCGCCGGCCTGCTCGTGCTCTCGGTGGCGGCGCAAGACGCCCTCGGCGGCGTGACCTTCGACCTGACGGCGATGATCGCGAACGACGAAGCGATGCGCGCCGCCCTCCGCGAGTCGGGGCTGTTCGTGCCGGCACTCGTCCTCGTCGTCGTCGCCGCGGCCGCCAAGTCCGCGCAGGTGCCGCTGCACTTCTGGCTGCCGAACGCCATGGTCGCGCCGACGCCCGTCTCCGCCTTCCTCCACTCCGCGACGATGGTCAAGGTGGGCGTCTACTTCCTCGGGCGCGTGCGCCCCCTGCTGATGAGCCCCGAGTGGGTGCTGCTCGTCGCGACGCTGGGACTCCTGACGATGACCGTCGGAGCGCTGCTGGCGGTGGCCTCGACCGACATCAAGGAGTTGCTCGCCTACTCGACGGCGAGCCACCTCGGGCTGATGGTCGCGGGCTTCGGCTTCGACGTCGTCTACGGCGGCGAGGCGGGCACGTTCCACCTGCTCAACCACGCACTGTTCAAGGCGCCGCTGTTCCTCGTCGCGGGAATCGTCGCCCACGAGGCCGGCACGCGCAATCTCGACAACCTCGGGGGGCTCTGGCGGGAGCTCCCGATAACGGCCGCAATCACCGGGGTCGCCGCGTTGAGCATGGCCGGTATCCCCCCGCTCAATGGCTTCTACTCGAAGGAGCTGCTGTTCGAGGCGACCTACGAGGTTGCTCACGAGGCCGGCGGAGTCGCCTGGCTGTACCCCACCGTGGCGACGGTCGCGAGCGTGTTTACCGTCGTCTACTCGGTGAAGTTCCTCGGGATGTTCTTCGGCGAGCGGCGAGCGCCGCTCGCGGACATCCACCGGCCACCGGTCGCGCTGGTCGCACCCCCTGCCCTGCTGGCCGCCGCGGCAGCCGTCGTCAGCGTCGCGCCGCAACTAGCGGTCGACGCCATCGTCCAGGAGGCCGTCGAGGCCACAGCCATCGGCGAGGCTCACCTCGAGGCTGGACTGCCGACTCACTTCTCACCCCCGGTCGCGATGTCTGCCGTCGCTATCCTAGGCGGACTCGCCGCGTACCCGTTCGCGGGGCGTCTCGCGACGGCCATCGGACGCGGCGTCGATGCCCCGGTCCCCGTGCGGCCCCGCGGGTGGTACGACTGGGTCGTCTCGACGGCGGAGACGACCAGCGCCCGGTTCGGCCCGTTCGTCCACAACGGCCTCCTGCGGACGTACGTGACGTGGGTGGCGGCGGCCGGGAGTCTGCTCGCGCTCGCCGGCTTCGCCGCAACCAGAGGGGCTCTCGGAATCGATAGGCTCGGCGTGCCGCTGGCGGTCGCCGCCGTGCTGATGATCGCCATCCTCGCCGGTGTGGCGGTGACGACCGCCCCCTCCCACGTCGTCAGCGTCCTCACGCTGTCGATTCTCGGATTCATGCTCGCCATCTTCTTCATCCTCGCGAGCGCGCCGGACCTGGCGCTCACGCAACTGGTCGTCGAGACGCTCGTACTCCTGATCTTCCTGCTCGTCCTCCAACGGTTGCCGTCTTTTTACTCGGACGTCCGACCGCTCGCGCTCGCCCGAGATGCGGGCGTGGCGATTCTGGTGGGCGCGATGGCGTTCGTGTCCGTCCTCCTGACGGCACCTCGTCCCGACGCCGACCCGACGAGCGTCGCCACGTACTACACGGAGCAGGCGGTCCCGGGTGGTGGCGGCACGAACGTCGTCAACGTCATCCTCGTGGACTTCCGGGCGTTCGACACGCTGGGCGAGTTGCTGGTCGTCACGGTCGCCGCAATCGCCATCCTCGTGCTCGTGACGATGCGGACCCGGGGTGAAGAGACCGTGGGCGATAGCGAAGAGGGACCGATTCCCGACGGGGGTGACTCGCCGTGACGACGACGATAATGCGGACGACGGTCCGGGTGACCGTCCCCATCGTGCTCGTCCTCTCGATCTGGCTGTTCCTCCAGGGCCACAACCTGCCCGGCGGCGGGTTCATCGGCGGCGTCCTCACCACGGCGGCGTTCGTGCTCATCTACGTCGCCTACGACCTCGACTACTTGGAGTCGGGGGTCCTCGACAGGGAGGTCAATCCCGGCACCAGCATTTTCGAGCACCGCACGGTCGCCGCCTACCGCCGCACGTTGCTCTTGGGGCTGGCGGTCGTCATCGGCAGCGGAGTCGCCGGGATGCTCGTTGGCGACCCGTTCTTGACCCAGACGTACGTCCACGTCGGTGGTGTCCCGATCTACCACGATGTCGAACTCGCCAGCGCGCTCGTGTTCGATTTGGGCGTGTACCTCGTCGTCGTCGGCAGTCTTCTGACGATCATCTCGGTGGTGAGCGCCGAATGACTCGGAACACAGAGACGCCGCCTGCCCGACGTGGAGCTGATACCCGATGAGCGTCGCTCTGGCAGTTACGGTCGGCGGGTTGTTCGCCGTCGGGACCTTCCTGCTGTTGCGGCGGGACCTGGTGCGGGTCGTCGTGGGGGTCGCCGTCGTCTCTCAGGCGACGTTCGTCTATCTGATCGCGATGGGCGGCGTCGACGAGGGGACCCACGACCTCGTGCCCGTCCTCGAAACCCACGGCGGCGAGGTTCCCGTGGTCGCCGACCCCGTGGTGCAGGCGCTCGTCTTGACCGCTATCGTCATCAGTTTCGGGACGACCGCGCTGGCGCTCGTCCTGTCGTATCGGGCCTACGAGGAGAACGAGACCATGGATGTCACGGAGTGGATTGAATGAGCTGGATCGTCATCGCGCCGCTGCTAGTCGTGCTCGGTACCGCCGTGCTCACGCTCGCGCTCGGCCAGCGGCCACAGATGCAGCGCGCGGCGAGCGTGGCCGGCGCCGTCGGTTACGTCGTGGCTGTTTCCAGTGCCGCCTGGACGTTCGTCCTCGCGCCGGCGGCGCCCGGCGCGGCGGCCTACCAGGTGGGCGACTGGCCCGCCCCCTTCGGAATCACACTCGTCCTCGACGGGCTGTCAGCGTTCATGCTGACTATCGCCGCAGGCGTCGGTCTCGCGTCGATACTGTTCTCGGTCCAGTACGTGACCCCCGAGAACCAACGCGTGTACTACCACCCGCTGTTCCACATGCTCCTCGTTGGCGTGACCGGCGCGTTCCTCACCGCCGACCTGTTCAACCTGTTCGTCTGGTTCGAGGTGATGCTGATCGTCAGCTACGTGTTCGTCGCCTTCTACGGCACCGATCACGCCACCGCGGCGTCGTTCCGCTATCTGGTGATGAACGTCTTCGGAAGCGCGCTCATGCTCGTGGCCATCGGCGGCCTGTACGCCACGACGGGCACGCTCAACATGGCCGACATGGCCCAGCGGTTGGCCGACCCCGCCGCGTACGGCGTCGACCTCGCGCCCGCTGTCGGCCTGTCGGCCCTGCTGCTCGCGGTGTTCGCGCTGAAGGCCGGCCTCGTCCCCTTCCAGTTCTGGGTGCCCGCCGCCTACACCGCTGCCCCGCCACCCATCACTGCGATGTTCGCAGGCGTCACCAAGAAGGTCGGCATGTACGCGATCGTCCGCCTCTACTTCACGGTCTTCGCCGGCGCGCCCGTCTCCGTCGACTTGCTCGGTATCGCCGGCGTGTCACCGCTCGCCTTCCTCGCCCCGGTGCTGGCAGCGATGGGGGCGGCGAGCATCGTCGTCGGCGGGTTCGGTGCCGTCGGCCAGGACCGACTGGAGGGCGTGTTCGCGTACTCGAGCGTCGGCCAGGTCGGCTTCATCGCCATCCCCATCGCCGTCGCCGCGGCGGCCGACCCCACGGGGACTCTCCGCGGGGTCGCCATCGCGGCTGCGCTGGTGTTCGCGCTCCACCACGCGTTGGCGAAAGGACTTCTCTTCCTCTCGGCGGCCGCCGTCGAGAATGCGACCGGGACGGACAACCTGCGGGACCTCGGCGGCCTCGCCGGCCGCTTGCCGCTGCTCGCGGGGGCCGTTTTCGTCGGCCTCCTCTCGCTGATCGGCCTCCCGCCGTTGACAGGATTCTTCGGGAAGTTCCTCGCTTTCGACGCAGCAGTTCGGGGGCTCGCGTCCGGGTCCGGCGCGCTATCGGCAGTCGCGCTGGTCGCGTTGCTCCTCGGCGCTGTGCTCACGATTCTGTACGCGACGCGGGTGTGGGTCGGCGGCTTCTGGGGGTCCGAGACGCCGGCGGTCGAGGTCACTACCGCCGAACCGGGTCAGATATTGGTCCTCGTCGCACTCGCGGCGGCCGTCGTCCTCGTCGGCGTGGGGTTCGACCCGGTCTACCGGTTCGCCGAGACGGCGGCGAACGCCGCAATCGACACCGAGGCCTACGTCGACGTCGTGGGTCTCGGCGGAGGTGGTGACGCGTGACCCGCAGTTGGCCCGTCATCGGCGCCCTGTTCGGCCTCATCTGGGTATTCGTCGACGGGCCACCGCTCGAACCCGAACCGCTCGTCGGGTCGCTGTTGGTCGGCCTCGTGGTCGGGATCCCCCTGGCCTACGTCTTCCGGCGCCTGTATGCGGACACCCTCGATCTCCGCCAGGTGCTTCGTGGAATCCCGTACACGATACTGTACATGCTAACGTTCGTCAGGGAGGCGGTCGTCTCCAGTCTCGACGTCACGTACCGCGTGCTCGCGCTCTCCGAACCGCCGATCGAACCCGAGGTAATACTCATCCCGCTGCGGGTACAGACGGACCTCGGCGTGACCACTATCGCCAACAGCATCACGATGACCCCCGGCTCGCTCACGCTCGACTACGATTCGGAGGAGAACGCACTGTACGTCCACGTCATCGACGGGAGAGATCCCGAAGACATCGTCGCCCCGATCCGCGACTGGGAGGACTACGCGCTCGTCATCTTCGACGAGGAGCTATCGGCGGGCGACCCCGCGCCGGATTTCGCCGTCTACCCGACCGACCGGACTCATCCCGTCCTCAAACAGGCCGTACCCGAAACCGAGAGAGAGGCGGAGACGGAGGCTGAACCGCCGGCTGAGGAGGCCACAGGAGGTGACGACGATGGTCGCTGAGGGGACGATAGTGCCGGTAGTAGACGCCGCGATCGTCCTCGTAGTGCTTCTGAATCTGCTGTGCGGCTACCGCGCGGTCCTGGGCCCGACGATCCCCGACCGCGTGGTCGCATTGGACGCCATCGCGACGAACGTCGTCGCCATCGCCGTCCTGTTCGCCATCAAGACCGGCCGGGGCCTCTTCGTGACCGTCAGTCTCGTCCTCGCGATTATCGCGTTCCTCTCGACGGTCGCGGTTGCTAAGTTCGTCACCGAAGGCGACATCATCGTTATGCAGGAGTGACCACAGCATGTATCACGAACACCGAATGCGACGGGCCGTTCCGACGAGTCAGCGGGTTGCCGGAGGCGACCGCTGATGGTCGAATTGGAAGCGATACGGACCTGGGCTATCGTCGGCCTGGTCGTCGTCGGGACGTTCTTCCTCACGGTCGGGACGATCGGCCTGCTGAGACTACCAAACGTGTACAACCGGATGCACGCGACGAGCAAGCCGGCGACCATCGGTGCGGTCGCGGTCTTCCTAGCCGGGTTCGCGTACTTCGGTCCCGGGGGCGCCGGCCTCTCGTCGCTCATCGGTATCGTCTTCCTGTTCCTGACGGTGCCGACCGGCGCGCACATGATATCGCGAGCGGCAGAACAGACCGGCGTCCCGTTCCTGGGGTCCGTGACGTGGCCTGGCAAGTCCGACGACGAGTAGGGAACTTCGAGGTTCGGACCGATTCGCTACGCCCGTAATCGGGCAACAACTCCATCGAAGATAGCAGACGAAACTCTCGGACGTTCGTTCACTCCTCCTCGTAAACGTGCGGATAGAGAGTTGGCCTCGGCACTCATAGAACAACTCAACCTGGGTCCGTGCCGAACACACTCTCCGTTCAGCACGTGACATCTGTCACAGTTTAGCGGCTTCAACGGAGCCAAAACGCAGACAGAGGCAGGTCGTGACGGGACGCCTGTCTTTTTATTTGCGCGCTCCCTGGGCGCACACGAATGACGACACCCCGCAAGCGCCCCCGCTATCGACGGCGAACGAGACGAGGTGAGCGGTGATGCTCGGCATCGAACTGACGCCCGAACACCCGATTTCGGAACTCGTCGGCCTGGGCGTCGCCGCCGAGGAGACCGGGTTCGATTCGGTGTTCGTCTCCGCGCACTACAACAACCGCGACCCGTTCGCCGTCCTCTCGCAGCTGGCCGCCGCGACCGACGCGGTTCGACTCGGACCGGGCGTCGCCAACCCCTTCGAGACCCACCCGGTGACGCTCGCCTCGAAGGTGGCGACGCTCGCGGAGGCCAGCGAGGGCCGCGCGACGTTCGGCATCGGCCCGGGCGACCCCTCGACGTTGCGCAACTTGGGCCTCGAAGACGAACGCGGCCTCCGCCCCGTGCTGGAGGCGTTCAAAGTCGCACAGCGGCTCTGGGACGGCGAGCGCGTCGACCACGAGGGGACGTTCGAGGCGCGCGACGCCGGCTTGAACTACGACCCGCCGGGTGAGATTCCGGTGTACGTCGGCGGCGAGGGGCCGCACATGTGCCGGATGGCCGCCAAGCACGCCGACGGCCTGCTGTTCAACGGCTCGCACCCCGACGACCTCGCGTGGGCGCGAGAGCAGGTCGAGCAGGGGCTCGACGACCGACCCGACGAGCGCGGCGCGTTCGACCTCGCGGCCTACGCCTCGGTGAGCGTCGCCAAGGGCAGGGAGTCGGCGCGCGAGGCCGCCCGACCGCCGGTGGCGTTCATCGCCGCGGGGGCGGCCCCGCCGGTGTTGGAGCGACACGGTATCGACCGCGAACGGGCCGGCGAAATCGGCGAGAAGATAACTGCGGGCGAGTTTTCGGACGCCTTCGACCTCGTCACGCCCGCGATGGTCGACGCGTTCTGCATGGCCGGGACGGTCGGCGAGGTGACGACGCGGATGGAGAAAGTGCTTCGGCACGCCGACGGCATCGTCGCCGGGTCGCCGCTCGGTCCGAATCTCGAATCGGCGGTCAGTCTCGCCGGACGCGCGTACGACCGGGCGACGAGACGTTGACGCCGAACTCGCGGACGAACGCGCCGACGGCGAGGTAGCCCATGACGGCCACCGAGACGACGATGAGCGCGGTGCCGGAGGCTATCGAAACCGCGCGGAAGATGGTAGCGAGGATGTCGCCGCCGGACAGCAGCACGTCGGTGATAAACATGCCGATGAGTTGGAACGCACTCACGAGGAGTTGAGTGACGAATTCGAGTATCGTGACCATGCACGGGCGTTGGAACCGCCGGTATATGGGTGTTGGTGGTTAGCGCCCGTCGTCTCCTCGCTCCAGCTCGCCGGCCAACTCGCGGAGGCGCGCGACGCGTTCGGTCGCCGCCGGGTGCGTCTCGACGGCGAGCGAGAAGCCCTCGGAGTCGACGTCGCCGGTCTCGAAGCCGTGCGGGAGGAAACAGAGCCCGCGGACGCCCGCCGAGCGCCGGAGGTCGCGGTCGGGTGAGGCGGACACCGCCGAGTCCAGTCGCCGAATCGCCGCCGCCACCGCCGCGGGGTTGCCGGTCATGAGCGCGGCGGCGCGGTCGGCGGCGAACTCGCGCGAGCGGGAGAGTCGACCCGCCAAGGAAACGACCGGCGCGGTGAGCACGCCGAGGACGATACCGCCGAACAGAAGCGAGAACAGCGCGACGAGCGCGAGCCCCGACAGCGAACCGAGGCCGCCGGCGACGCCCGCCGTCGAGAGACCGAAGAGGACCGCCGCAGCGACGCCGAGGACCGCAACCGTCGCGCCGCGACTCCACCCCCGCGGCGTCACGCCGTCGAGAAGCGAGAACTCGCCGCTCGTCACCGCCGGGAGGAACGTCGCCAGTGTCATCACCGTCGCGTCGCGGTTCTTCACGTGCGCGAGTTCGTGCGCCAGCACGGCGTCGAGTTCCTCGTCGGAGAGCGACTCCAACAGTCCCGTCGAGACCACCAGCACCGACTCGCGGAGGCCGCCGACGGTGAAACTGTTCGGAACACTCGTCTCCGCGACGGCGAGCGTCGGCGGCGTGAGGTCGGCCTGCGAACAGAGTCGCGTGACGCGGCCGCGCGGGTCGACGTACTCGCCGTCGCCGACGAGGTGCGCGTCTGCGGCCGCGAGCGTCTGTCGCCGCGTGTAGCGCAGTTGCAACCAGAGGAACAACGCGACGGCCGGGACGGCGGCGGCAACGGCGCGGACGAGCGGCGGGACCGACTGGATACCGAGCGTTGCAGCGACCGCCGCAGCCAGCGGCGTCAGCCACGGCGCGAGCAGGAAGCCGACGACGGCGACGAACGCCGCGTCGAGCGCCACGAGGAGTACGAGTGTCGTGAGGATACGACGCGTCAGCTCTGAATCGCGAGTCGCAAGCGACCCCCGCCTCGTCATCGCGGTCCTCCGTTCGGTGTCGAGCGCGGAGTGTCGGCCCGAGAGAGGCCGCGACGAAGCCGGTGAGAGCGGCGGAGACGACGGTGGAGGGAGGGAGTGTTCACGGGGAATCGCATAGAGGAAAACATTTTATCGGACAGATAAGTAACCAGTGGTAACAGTGGCACACGACCTCCGCCGCGCAGCCCTCCTCTCTCTGTGCGCGCTCGCGGTCGTCGTCGCCGCCTCGCTGTTCCCCGCGACCGGCTTCGGCAGCTACCCCGCGGGAGTCGGCGGAGGCGGCGGCGACGGTCCGGCGTCGGGACCGGGCGCTGGCGCGACAGACGACGCGACCGAGACGACACCGAGCGGCGCCGACGGTAGCGACGGGGCGAGAACGACCGCTTCCGCGCCGGACGTCGACGAGACCGACGAGTCGGGAACGTCGGGCGGCACCGACGAAACCGGCGAGACGACTACCGCGACGCCGTCACCGACGCCGACCGAGACGCCCGCACCGTCGAACGCGAACGAGACCATCGGCGGCGGTCTCTTTCTGTTTCTCTTCGCCGCGCTCGCGGCGGTGGGCGTCCTCGTCGTCGGCGTCGTCAGCGGCCGCGAAGAGCGATACGGCGGCGACGTGGACGTTGACGTCGACGTGCCGTTCCCCCGTCTACGAACCGCGCTCCAGCGCATCCCGCAGTTGACGACGGCGTTCGTCGTCGGTCTCAGCGAGTCGGGGCCGACGTTCTTCGACCGCCTCGGACGGGTGAGCGCCGGCTTCCTCGGCGGACTCGGCGACGCGATGGCGGAGATGACGCGAGCGATGGGAACCGCCGCCGTCGCGTTGCCGCGGGCGTTCGGCGGCGGCCTGGTTGCGCTGTCGAGCGGATTCGGCACCGCGCTGTCCGGACTGCCGCGCGCGCTCGGCGACGTCGGCAGCGGCGTCTCGTTCCGCCGCGGCCGCGACCGGCGTTCGCGTCGACGCGACCGAACGACGACGCCGGCGGGCGAAGAGCCCGAAGGAGAGCCCGCACCCGAGATTCCGCCGACCATCGAGGAGGCGTGGGCGTCGATGGTGGAGGGGGTTCGCCTCCGCAATCGGCGGGCGGCGACCCCCGGCGAGTACGCCCGGGCGGCCGTCGAGAGCGGCCTTCCCGTCGACTCGGTGCGCCGGCTGACGCGCATCTTCGAGGGCGTCCGCTACGGGAGCGTCCGGCGGTCGGCGGCGCTGACCGCGGCGGCCCGCGCGGCGCTGGCGCACATCGACGACAGCCGCGAAGGTGACGACGCCGAGGGCGACGGAGACGGCGGAGGTCGGCGATGAGTCGAGCCATCGACCGGCATCTCGGCGTGCTGGCGGCGGCAGTCGGGGCGCTCGCGTTGGCCGTCGGCACCGTCTTCGTTCCGGTGGCACTGAGCCCGTCGCTGGCGACGTTCAGCCGCGTGTTCGTCTTCCTGCTCGCCGGAATCGCGGGACTGTTCGCGGTGGTCATTCTCACGGGTGTCGACGAGGACAACGCCCGCTGGACACCGGGACGCGACCCCGAGCGGGCGTACGACGGTGCGCGCGAGAGTGCCGGCGAGCGGTTCGACGACGCGCTGACGGGCCTCGAAGACCAGTCGGGGTGGAAGCGAAAGCGGGAGAAGACGGCGATAGAGCGCACGGTCCACGACGCCGCCATCACGACCATCGCCGCCCGGGGCGACTGTAAACAGCTGGAGGCCGCCCGCCGTATCGAGACCGGAACGTGGACGACGAACGTCCGCGCAGCGTCGTTTCTCGGCGGCGACGACGCGCCCTCGCTGCCGTTGCGGACCCGGGTCCGCGACTGGGTCGCCGGACGGCGCTTCGAGCGGGCCGTCGAGAAGACGGTGGCCGAGCTCTCCGCGTACGACGGCGGCGAACCCGGTGCCGAGGGGACCGTCGACGACTGGCCCGAACTCGCCGCGCTGGAGGCGCTCGACGACGATGTCCGCGGAAACGACGGTGACGGCGAAAACGACGACGAGTCCGGGGCCGAGGGCGAAGTCGCCCGCGACGGCGAGAGAGCGGTCGCGGTGGGCGGTGAGACGGCGTGAACCGGCGCGACATCCCGCGGTGGAACGTCGGACTGGCCGTCGCGCTGCTCTGCGGGGCCGCCGGCATCGCGCTCGGCAACACCGCGGTGTTCCTCGGCGCAGTCGTCGGGTTCGGCTACGCCGTCTACGGCAGCGTGACGCGCCCGCCGGAACTCGCCGTCGGCGTCGAGCGGACGCTCAGCGACGCCTCGCCGAAACCCGGGTCGACGGTGGACGTGACCGTCACGGTGACCAACGAGGGCGACGAACCGCTGGCGGACCTCCGCGTCGTCGACGGCGTTCCCGAGAGCCTCGAAGTCGTCTCCGGGACGCCGCGGCGCGCGACGAGTCTCCGACCCGGCGAGTCGGAGTCCTTTGCCTACAGCGTACCGGCGACGCGCGGCGAGCACACGTTCGAGGCGACGCACGTCGCCGCCCGCAACATCAGCGCGAGCGTCGAGCGAAGCGAGACCAAATCCGTAGAGTCGATGTTCTCCTGTGAGGCGACGGTCGAGGACCTGCCGCTGGCCGAGCAGACGATCCCCTTCGCGGGCCGCGTCGAGACGGACTCCGGCGGGGAGGGCGTCGAGTTCTACGCCATCCGCCAGTACACCAGAGAGGACCCGAGCAAGCGCATCGACTGGCGGCGGTACGCCCGGTCGGGCGAGCTCTCGACCGTCGAGTTCCGCGAGACCCGCGCCGCGACGGTCGCACTCGTCGTCGACGGCCGGAAGGAAGCCCACGTCGCCGACCACGACGGCGCGCTCGACGCGGTGAGTCTCAGCGAGTACGCCGCCGAGCGCGTGGCGGGCGTTCTCCTCGGGGAGAGCAACCGCGTCGGCGTCGCTCGCATCGGCGGTGGGGGTGGCTACGTCGCCCCGCGAGCCGGGCGGACGCAGGCCGTCCGAGTGAGTCGCTTCCTCGTCGACGGTGCCGCCGCGCTCCCCGAGGGAGCGGTCGTTCGCGGCGTCGGCAGACGTCGTCTCGCGACGCTTCGCAAGCGGTTGCCCCGCGACGCGCAGGTGATATTCTTCTCGCCGCTGGCGGACGACGAGGCCGTCGAGTTCGCCCGGCGGTTCGAGGCGTACGGCCACCGGACCACGGTGTTGACGCCCGACGTAACGCCGGAGACGCCGGGCGGGACGCTCGCACGCCTCGAACGCGAGGAGCGGTTACACGACCTGCGCAGCCACGGGGTCCGCGTCGCCGAGTGGTCGCCGGACGAACCGCTGCACGCCGCCGTCTCCCGCGGGTCGAAGGGGTGGGTTCGATGACCGAACTCGACCGGCGGCCGACTCGCTTCGCCTCCCGTCTCGCCGTCGTCGTCGCCGTCGCGGCGACGCTCGCGGTCTGTGCGGCCGCCGGTAGCGCGCTCGCGGGCCTGCTGGCCGTCGCGGGTGCGCTCGGCGCGACGTGGGCCGTCGAGCGTCTCGACGGCGAGACGAACGTCGAACGCGCGGGCGGCAGCGTCGTCCTCGTCGCGTCGGTGCTCTGTTTCGCCGTCGGCGTCCTGCGCTCGGCCGGAAGCGGCAGCGGATTGGCGGTGCCGCTCGGTGCGGGCGCGGTTCTCGCCGCGGCGCTCGGCGCCCGCGTCGAGATGGAGCGCGAGTCGGTCGAACCGGCCGAGAGCGCTCTCGGCCACTCGGCGCTCGTCGTCGGCATCGGCGTGTTCGCGGCAGCGGCGTTCCACCTAAACCTCGCCGGCGCGAGCCTCTCCGTCGCCGTCGCGGTAGTCAGCGGCGTCCACACCGTCGGGACGCTCGCGCAGTTCGTCTCACTGCAACTGCTGGCGCTCGTCGTCGCGCTGTTGCTGCCGCGGGCGCTGTCGACGCTCGACGAGTGGCTCCCCGGCGACGCGACGACCGAGGGATTCGGCTTCCTCGAACGCGTCGGCTTGGACCCCGGGGACGTGCCGCGAACGTACTGGGCGATTCTGGCGCTGCAACTGCTGTTTCTCGCCACCGGCTCCGCGGTGTTCGACCGGTTTCTCGACCTCCTGTCGGTGCTCGGAACGGCGGTTCGACTGCTGCTCGGGTCCGGCGTGCTCCACCTCCCGCTGGCGGGGTTCGCCGCGGCCGCCGGCGGCGTGCTCCTCGCCGAACTGTTCCGGCGCGGCCTCCTCGCGTGGGGCGGTAACTACCCGCCGAAGACGCTGGGATACGCCGCGGGTGGCGGCGTCGCCGTCGTGGTCGTTTCGCTCGCACTCGCCGTTCCGCGGGTCGCCGCCGCGGCGCAGACGGCGTTCGGCGGGCGGCCGTGGGTCGAACTGGGGGCTGCGACGGTGGTGTTGCTGGCCGTCCTCGTGACCCTCGTCGCAACGCTGCTCGTCGGCCGGTTCGTCGTCACGACGGCGTGGCTACCGTTCTCGCCGGTGTTGCCCGTCCACGGCGTCGGCTTCGCCGCTGCCGGCGGTCTGCTGTTCGTCGGTACGGTCGCCGTCGCCGAAGCCGACGCGCACCCGCTCGTCGTCGTCGCGGGCGTGGCCGCCTCAGTTTTCGTCTGGGACGCCGGCGACTACGCGACCCGACTCGGGCGCGAACTCGGCCGGGAGGCGGAGACCCGACGGGCCGAACTCGTCCACCTCACCGGTAGTGCGCTCGTCGGCGCGGTCGGACTCGTGGTGACGACGCTCGTTCTGTACGGCGTCGGCCCGGCGAGCGTCCCCGGCGGCGAGCAGACCGCCGTCGTGGCGCTGTTCGCGGCGCTGGCCGCGCTCGGTGTCCTCGTCTGGTTGCTCGTCACCGACGACGAACGCACCGCGTAAACCGACCAACGGAACCGCTTAAGCGTCGCCGCCGCCGACGAACGGACATGGGAGAGGACCGGTCGCTGGACGAGTTTCTCAGGACGGCGGACGCCGACAGCGTCGGCGACGAGGAGTCGACAGAGGGCGACGCCGAAGAGGAACTCGCCGAGAGAACCGAGAACGCCGAGTCGTCGAGCGACGGCGACGCCGAGGGGACGAACCCGGCGGTCGTGACGTTCCGATGGTCGCCGACGGGTGCGACGTGTGGCTCCTGCGGCGAGACGGTCCTGCGGCGCTGGCGCGACGAGGAGACGGACGAGTTCGTCTGTATCGACTGCAAGCCGTGGTAGCGAGAGCGAAGAGAAACGACAGCTGCCGCCCGACTACGCCAGTCGGGACTGCCCGCGCTGGAAGCCGCGGACCAGCGCCGACTCGTCGATAGAGAGCACCGTCGGGCGGCCGTGCGGACAGGCGTACGGCTGGTCGCACTGGCCGAGTCGCCGAAGGAGCGCCGCGGCCTCCTCGCCCGAGAGCGTATCGCCCGCCTTCAGCGACGGGTGGCAGGCGAGGTCTTTCAGCAACTCGTCGCGGAGTTCCTCCGGGCTCGCGCCCGCACGGAGGGTGTCGAGCGTGTCGCGGAGCGCGTCGGCGTCGAGCACGCGCCCGAGCGGTGCGGGAACGGCGGTGAGTCGGAACGCCGACCCGCCGAAGGGGTCGAGGTCGAAGCCGAGTTTCGACAGCGTCTCGCGGTGGGTCTCGACGGCCGCCGCCTCCGGCGGCGACAGCGAGAGCGTCTGGGCGGGGTCCACGTCGACCGACTCGATCTCCTCGCCGGCGAGCGCCGCCCGGAGGCGCTCGTAGTTGATGCGCTCGTGGGCGGCGTGTTGGTCGGCGACGAGCAGGTCGTCGCCGGCCTCGCAGAGTAAGTACAGTTCGCGGAACTGGCCGATGACGCTCACGTCGTCGAAGTCGGAGTCGCGCGAGACCGACGCCAGCGAGGAGTCGAGGTCCATCGCGATGGCGGCGGAGCGCCGGAGGTCGGCGGTCGTGAGCGCGTCGTTCACGGCCGTCTCGACGGCGTCGGCGACGGCCGACTCGTTTCTGAACGCGACCCGCTCTTTGGCGGGGTGGACGTTCGCGTCGACCAGTTCCGGCGGGAGGGAGACGGCGACGACGGCGACGGGAAAGCGTCCGTTCGACAGGAGGTTCCCGTACCCGCGGACGGCGGCCTTGCGGATCACCTCGTCGCGCAGCGCCCGCCCGTTGACGGCGGTGTGGACGTGGGTGTGTTGGGCGCGGGTGATAGAGGGGTAGACGAGAAGGCCTTCGACTTCGAGCGGATACTCCCCACCATCGGACCCGTCCGACGAGGCGTCGGTCGCTTCGCTCGCGACACGACCGTCGAACTCGACGGTCGTCCGGTGGTTGAACTCGGTGCTCTGACCCGCCACATCTCTCCCGTATGCGCCGAGGACGGCGTCGGTGTAGCCCGTTCCCGTGGTTTTGAACGTCTCGCGGCCGTCGTGGGTGAGCGAGAACCGGACGCGGGGGTTCGCCAGCGCGTACCGCGTCACGACGTCGCTGATGCGTCCGAACTCCGTTCGCGCCGCGGCGAGGCTCTTGCGGCGCGCCGGGCGGTTGTGAAACAGGTCCCGAACTTCGACGGTCGTGCCGACGGCGCGACCCGCCGGGTCGACGCGCTTCTCGCCGTCTTCGACGACGACGCGCGTGCCGCGCGGCCCGCCGTCGTTCGTCGTCACGTCGAGCGTCGCCACCGAGGCCATGCTCGGCAGCGCCTCACCCCGAAACCCGAGGGTGTCGACGGCGTCCACGTCGTCGGGGCCGTCGAGTTTGCTCGTCGTGTGACGTTCGACGGCGAGCGCGGCGTCGTCTTCGCTCATGCCCGCGCCGTCGTCGGCGACGCGGATGCGCTCGGTGCCGTCGCCGTCGACGGTCACGTCGATGCGGGTCGCGCCCGCATCGAGGCTGTTCTCCACCAGTTCGGTGACGACGCTCGCCGGGCGCGTCACCACCTCACCGGCGGCGATCTTCGCTATCGTTTCGCTGTCCAATCGTGAGATCATCTCATCTACTCGTCGAGGGTGCGTTGGAGGTCGTTCAGCAGGGTCAGCGCCTCCAGCGGCGTCGTCGTCGCCACGTCGACGCCGCGGAGAGTCTCGGCCACCTCTCGGAGGCGGTCGTCGGTGCCGTCTGTCGATTGTCGCTCCGCGGGCATGGAGGTTTCGTCGGTCCCCGCGGCGGAGTGTCCGTTCGTCGAGAACGACGTGAGCGAGGCGTTCGCGGGGCGAGCAGAAGGCATCTCGGCTCCGTCCGTCGCCGCCGATTCGACACCGCCGTCGTCTCCGGTTTGCGAGTCGGCGACGAGCTGTTCGGAGCGCGCGACGACCGAACTCGGCACGCCGGCCATCCGCGCGACTTCGACGCCGTACGACGAGGAGGACGCGCCCTCGGCGACGCGGTGGAGAAACGTCACCTCGGCGTCGTCTCCGCCTCTGTCCGAGTCGCCGTCGCGTCCGCGTTCGACCGTGAAGTGGAGATTTCGGACGCCCGATAGCTCGTCGGCGACGGCGGTGAGTTCGTGGTAATGCGTCGCAAACAGCGTCGTCGCGCCCACCTCGTCGTGGAGAAATTCGGTAGTGGCCTGCGCGATGGCGAGGCCGTCGGCGGTGCTGGTGCCGCGGCCGACCTCGTCGAGGAGGACGAGCGACTGTTCGGTCGCGTGGTGCAGAATCGTCGTCAGTTCGCTCATCTCGCGCATGAACGTCGACTGCCCGCCCGCGATGTCGTCGGAGGCCCCGACGCGGGTGAACACGCGGTCGACCATCGGGAGCCTCGCCGCCGTGGCGGGGACGAAACTGCCCACCTGCGCGAGGACGACGACGAGCGCGACCTGCCGCATGTACGTCGATTTCCCGCTCATGTTGGGGCCGGTGACGAGCGCGAGTCGCGCGTCGGTGAGGTCGGTCGGGTTCGGGACGAAGGAGTCCTGCTGTCGCTCGACGACGGGGTGTCGTCCGGCCTCGATGCGGATGCCGTCGGCACCGAGTTCCGGACGCGCGTACTCGTTCTCGACGGCGACGGACGCGAGCGTCGCCAGTACGTCGATGGTGGCGAGCGCGTCCGCGACCGACTGGATGCGCTCTGACTCCTCGCCGACGTCGCGTCGAACCTCCCGAAACAGTTCGTATTCGAGCGCGTCGGCGCGCTCGGAGGCCCCGAAGATCTCGTCCTCGCGGCGCTTCAGTTCGGGCGTGTAGAACCGCTCGGAGTTCTTGAGGGTTTGCCGCCGCGTGTAGTCGTCGGGCACCCGGTCGAGGTTCGGGTTCGTCACCTCGATGTAGTAGCCGTGGACCTGGTTGTGGCCGACCGACAGCGAGTCGATTTCCGTCCGCTCTCGCTCCCTGGCTTCGAGGTCGGCGACCCACTGCCGACCCTCGCGCTCGGTCGCGCGGAGCTCGTCGAGTTCGTCGTCGAACCCCTCCCGGATGACGCCTCCCTCCGTAATCTCCATCGGCGGGTCCGAGGCGATAGCCCGACCCACGAGGTCGCGGACGTCTTCGAGCTCGTCCAACGACTCGAAAAGCGAGCGGAGGCGGTCGCTCTCGGCGTCTTCGAGCGCCGCCTTCACGTCGGGGACCACGTCGAGCGTCGTCTTCAGCGAGCGGAGGTCGCGGGCGTTCGCCCGGCCGCGGGAGACGCGGGCGACCAGGCGTTCCACGTCGTACACGTCGCGCAGGCGGTCGTGGAGTTCCTCGCGGACGAGCGAACGCGACGCGAGTTCCTCGACGGCGTCCAGTCGGGCGTCGATGCGCTCGCGGTCGACCAGCGGGCGGCGGAGCCACTGCCGGAGGCGGCGGCGACCGAGCGCGCAGGCGGTGTCGTCGAGCACGTCGAACAGCGTCGGTCCCGCCGAGGGGCCCTGCGACTCGAACAGTTCGAGGCTCCGCAGCGCCGTCGCGTCGAGTCGGAGGCCGTCGCGCGGGTCGTAGCGCTGGATGCGCGAGACGTAGTCGAGCGTCTCGTCGCCCTGCGTGTACTCGGCGTAGGCGAGCAGCGCGCCGACCGCGCGGAGTTCGGCGTCGTTGCCGACGACCGCGTCGGGCCGCGGGACGTACTTTTCGAGCGTCTCGCGGGCGGCGGAGGAGGCGAAGGCGTCGGCGTCGAACTCGGTGCGCATCGCGTCGCCGTCGAGGTCTGCGGGGTCGACGGCGGCGTCGGGGCCGACGACGATTTCGGCGGGGGCGACGCGCTGGAGTTCTTCGAGGGCGCGTTCGGGCGTTTCGGCGCTCGTGACGAGACACTCGCCGGTGGAGACGTCAACGGCGGCGACGGCGTGGTGTGTGGTGGCTTCGGAGTCGTCGCGCTCCGCGCTGGCGACGCAGGCGACGTAGTTCGTCGACCCCGGCGAGAGGAGTTCGTCGTCGACGACCGTTCCAGGGGTGACGATTTGGGTGACCGCGCGGTCGACGAGACCCGACGCCTCGGCGGCGTCCTCGACCTGGTCGGCGATGGCGACGCGGTAGCCCGCGTCCAGAAGGGTCTCGACGTAGGAGGCGGCGTTGTCGATGGGAATACCCGTCATCGGGTAGGTGCCCGTCGAGTCCTCGCGCTGGGTGAGCGTCAGTTCGAGCACGCGGGCGGTCTCCTCGGCCGCCTCGCAGAACGTCTCGTAGAAGTCGCCGACCTGAAAGAGGACCAGAAACTCGTCGTACGCCGCGCAGAGCTCGTAGTACTGGCTCAACATCGGCGTCAGGTCCTCGCGGTTCGCCCGCATCTTCGCCGGAGGTCCCGTGACCGCAGTCATACCGAGAGAGGGGAGCGCGGGCGGTAAAAGCCACACGACAACGGAGCGCCGCACCGCGCGTGGCCGTGGCTGGAGACGGGGAGCGGCACGCCCGACGGTGAGCGGCCCGACGGTCGGTCGTCGAAATCGGGAGGACCACCGTCGGAGCGCGCCGCAAGAGGCGACGTACGCGACGGGGCCAGAGTGTATCACGCGTGCACGCCCGGCAAAGTTACGTGGATTCGACCGTTATAGAACAAACGAGAGACGTGTGCGCCTTAGCCTCACGGCCAGTTACCCGGACCGACGCGACGCCAGAGCAGTGCCGATCGTATCCTCACCCCGCATCACATGACTGACGCAGAGACGACCACCCACGGAGCGAGCGAACGCACAGCCTTACCCGTAGAGGAGACCGAGGACCTCGTCGACCGAATTTCCGAGAACGTCGAACGCGTCATCGTCGGCCACAGAGACGTTATCGAACACATTCTGATAACGCTTCTCGCCAGGGGTCACCTGCTGCTCGAAGACGTGCCGGGCGTCGGCAAGACGATGCTCGCGCGGTCTATCGCCCGCTCCGTCGACTGCTCGTTCAAGCGCATACAGTTCACCCCGGACCTACTCCCGTCGGACGTGACGGGCGTCAACGTCTTCGACCAGAAGACGCGCGAGTTCGAGTTCCAACCCGGCCCGGTGTTCGGCAACGTCGTCCTCGGCGACGAGATCAACCGCGCGCCGCCGAAGACTCAGAGCGCGCTGCTGGAGGCGATGGAGGAGTCACAGGTCACCGTTGACGGAACCACGCACCCGCTGCCGACGCCGTTTACCGTCATCGCGACGCAGAACGACGTCGAACTCAGTCGTACGTACGAACTACCGGTCGCCGAGATCGACCGCTTCATGAAGAAACTCCGCCTCGGCTATCCGAACGAAGCCGACGAGACGGAACTGCTGGGACGGGTCGCAAACCGGCACCCCATCGAGACGCTCGAACCGGTCGCGACCACCGAAGACGTGCTACGAGCGCGCGAGACCGTCGCCAACGTCGAAGTCTCCGAACCGGTTCGGTCGTACGTCTCGCAACTGGCGACGTACACGCGAGACAACGCCGAACTGGGCGTCAGCCCGCGCGGTAGCATCGCGCTGGTCCGCGCCGCACAGGCCCGAGCGGTGCTCGACGCCCGCGAGTACGTCGTCCCCGACGACGTGCAGACGGAGCTACAGAGCGTGTGGGCGCACCGCATCCACCCGGAGACGGGGAACGAAACCGGGCAGAGTGTCGTTCAGGCGGCGTTAGGGGCCGTCTCGGTGGAATGAGACCCACGCGACGCGGTGTGGTCGTCGGCGGCGTCTGCGTCGCGGGGTTCGCCGCCGCCGAACTGTACGGCGCCCGCTCGCTGAACGCCGTCGTCTTTCCCGCACTTGTCGCCCTCGTCGCCGCCTTCGTCCAACTCCGGTCGTTCGACGAACCGAACGTCCACCGCGCCGTGCCCGACGACGGCTTCGTCGGCGAGACGCACGAGGTGACGCTCGAACTCACGACCGACGGAACGCCGTACAGCGCGGACGTTGTCGACCACGTCGGCGACGGCCTCTCGCGCCGGACGGACGCGGCGAAAACCGAGACCACCGTCGGCGGCGACGCCATCGGCTACGACGTGACCTACGAGCGGCGGGGCGAGCGAACGCTCGGCCCCGTAACCGTCGTCGCGCGCGACGTGTTCGGGTTACTCGAGACGGAGCTCACCTGCCGCGACACCGACCGCGTGCTCGTGTATCCGACGCTGCGACGGGTTCCCGGGTGGGCGCGCGCGGAGCTCTCGGCCGTCCACGGCGTCGGACTCACCGAGGACCGCGACGAGTTCAGCAGCATCCGCGAGTACCGCCACGGCGACGCCCTGCGCGACGTGCACTGGCGCTCCAGCGCCAAGCGCGACGACCTCATCGTCACCCAGTACAGCGCCGACGAGGAGCGACGCGCGGTGACGCTCACCGCGGGCGGGCAGTCCGAGCGCGCCGATGCGATGGCCGAGGCGGTCGCCAGCCTCTCGTTCGCGCTGCTGGAGGCGGGCGTCCCGGTCACGGTTTCGGTACCCGACGGTCGGGCCGTCGCGGAACCGACCGCCCGCGACAGGCGACAGTTGCTCGAACTGCTGGCGCGAACCGGCGGGGGAGAACCGCCGGACGCGACGGCCGACGTGGTCGTCCGCGCCGAACGCGACGCGGTTCGGGTTCTCGTCGACGACCGGGAGACGTCGTTCGAGGCGCTGACAGAGAAGCGACGGACGGCCGACGGAAGCGGCGGCGAAGACGCGATATCGCCGGGCGAGCGAGCGGCGGAGGCACTCTCGGATGGCGGCCAGCGGTCGGCAGGTGAGACCGCATGAGTCGCCGCACGAGCCGACGCACCTTCCGCGGCGGAGCGCTCGCGGCCATCGCGCTACTGTTGTTCGCGCTCACGAGCGTACTCTACCACATCACCGACGTCGTCGGCGTCGGCGAGAGCAGGACGTATCTCGTCGTCGCCGCCGGAACGGTGCTGGCGGCGACGGTGGTCGCCCGGCTGCTCCGGCCGCGAACGGCGTTCGCGCTGGCGCTGCTGTTTCTCCTGGCCGGCTTTGCGGCGTACTTCTTCTCCTTACCGGAGGCTCAGCGCGCCGCGTTCTCCCTCGACAGGGCGCTCGCCGACGTGGTGGCGTTGCTCACCGGACTGTCGGTACTGCGACTGGCACAGGCGGACGTGTGGGCGCTCGCGGCGACGCCCGCGCCGGTGTTTTTCACCTGGTACCTCGCGCTCCGCCGTCGCTACGTGGGCGCGGCGACGGTCGGCGGCGCGACGCTCGGACTGCTGGTGCTGACGGGCGACGCGGACTCTCTGACGACGCTCGCCGGCGTCGTCGGCGTCGCCGGCGCTGTCGGCCTGGGAACGCTCGAAGCCCGCGGAGGCGTCACCGCCCAGCTTGACACGTTCGCTATCGTCGTCGCGGTGATGATCGTCGCCTCGGCGTCGCTGTCGGTCGTTCCGGGCGGTGCGGCGCAGCCGCTACTTCCGGAGACGAACGCGCCGACGAGCGAGCAGAATCTCGTTCAGTCGAGCGACCAGGTCGACATCGAAGGGAGCATCAGACTGTCGCCGGAGGTGCGGTTCACCGTCGAGAGCGCCGAACCGCGCTACTGGCGTACCTCGGTGTACGACCGCTACACCGGCGGCGGGTGGGTGCGGTCGGAGTCCGAGACCCGCGCGTACGACGGGCGGCTGGAGAGCGGCCCGGGCGAGCGTCGCGAACTCACCCAGCGCGTGACCGCGCGGACGCAGCTGGAGTCGCTGCCGGCGGCGGCCGAACCGGTCGAACTCCGGGGTGAACCCGCCGACGACGCGCTCGTCACCGACCAGGGGACGCTCCGCGCCGGCGGGACACTCCGCGAGAACGAGAGCTACACCGTCGTCAGCGAGCCGCCGCGATACACCCCCGAGCAGTTGCAGCGCTCCGGCGACGACTACCCCGACGAGGTGGCCGACCGGTACCTGCAGTTGCCCGACAGCACCTCCGACCGCCTCCGCGAGCGGACCGCGAACGTGACCGAAGGCGAGGACAACGCCTACGACAAGGCGGTCGCCATCGAGGAGCATCTGGAGTCGACCAAGGAGTACTCGCTGAACGTCGAGGATCCGAACGGCGACGTCGCCGACGCGTTCCTCTTCGAGATGGAGGCGGGATACTGTACGTACTTCGCGTCGACGATGGCCGTGATGCTCCGCTCGGAGGGGATTCCCGCGCGGATGGCGACCGGCTACACGCCGGGCCAGCGAGTCGCCGAGAACGAGTGGGTCGTCCGCGGACTGAACGCCCACGCGTGGGTCGAGGTGTACTTCCCGGGGGTCGGGTGGGTGCAGTTCGACCCGACGCCGAGCGACCCGCGCCAGTCCGCCGAGGACGTCCGCCTGGAGAGCGCGCGTCAGAACGACGAGAGCAACGTCGACACCGGCAACTCCTCGGAGAGCGAGTGGACGCCGACGCCGACCGAGACGCCCACCGAGACGACCGACAACGCGACGACCACCGCGGCCAGCGCGAACATCGACGGACCGCAGGCCGAACAGCCCGGTCCGAACGCGAGCCTTCCCGGCGGGGCGGTGAGCGGGCTCGGAGAGAACCAGACGGCCGCACCGACGACGAACGAGAGCGGCGGCGCGGGCGAGGGAGACGCCGGCGGCGGCCTCCCGTCGCGAGAGACGCTCGGCGTCGGGTTAGCGGCGCTCGTCGGGTTGGCCGCGGGCGCGCGCCGAACCGGCGTCAGCACGCGGACGTATCGGAGCGTCTGGGTGCGGTTCCAGGGACGTCGACGGACGCCCGAACGGGATGCCGAGCGGGCGTTCGAGCGACTCGAATACCTGCTGTCCCGGCAGTACCGGCCGCGCCGCCGGGGTGAGACGCCGCGGCGGTATCTGCGGAGCCTCTCCCGACTCGGCCTCGACGAGCGGGCGCTCCGCGTCGGTGACGTGTACGAGCGCGCCCGGTACGGACCGGGCGTCAGCCGCGAAGAGACGGAGTCGGCAATCGAGACGGTGGACGCGCTCGTGCGGCGGTCGACGCCGATACTGGGACGGTTCCGGTAGTAGCTCGGTCGCAACTTCGGTCGCAAGCGAGCGCCGCGGTGAAAGCCCGCGAAAGCGACCGAGGGACCGATTCCCGACACTGTTTTGTACCCCCATCGAGTAGTTCCGCCTTGTAATGTCGGAAGTCTGCTCGACGTGCGGGCTGCCTCAGGAACTCTGCGTCTGCGAAGACGTGGCGCGAGAGTCCCAAGAGATCAGCATCCGCATCGACGAGCGCCGCTACGGAAAGGAGGTAACGGTCATCGAAGGATTCGACCCCAAGGACGTGGACATGAGTAGCCTCTCCTCGGACCTGAAGTCGAAGTTCGCCTGCGGTGGAACCGTCGAAAACGATTCCATCGAACTGCAGGGAAACCACAGTGGTCGCGTGGAGGACTTCCTCCGCGACAAAGGGTTCAACGTTGCCTGACCACACCTACGTGACCGTCCTCTGACTCGGCCCGCGTCGAGTCTCCGTTTCTCGTAGGTCTACGTCGAAGAGACGTGAGTTCACTCAACGCTCGGATGGTGCGAGTGTTGTCAGCCGCGTGGTTTTTCGTGAGCCCGCAAGAAGGGGGTAGTATGCGCTCTGCGAGTCTCTACTCTGAAAAAAAACGGTGTAGGACGGTTGTGGGTCCGGGTGACGCTCGCAGTGTTCGCTGTGACCGGCGTCGTCGTCGCGTTAGCCGAGTGGGGCGTCCTCCCGAGAGACGTGACGATGGTCGGTGCGCCAGCGATTATCGCGACACTGCTCGTCGATACGTTCCTCTACAACGAGTTTCTCGTCAGCACTGGCGACGGAATCTGGCTCCTCGTCTACGGGTTTCTCTTCCTGCAGTCTGCCGTGGTCGCCGCCTTGGTGACGAAAGTCGTCTACCAGGGGGCGATAGGTGAGAGCTAGAACGGCGACTGCGGGCCTTCGTCGTCAGTCGGGCGCGCGGAGTCGACGTCACCGGTCCACTCGGTGAGACCGCCCTCCATGCTCTCGACGTGGGCGTCTCTCGTCCCCTCGTAGGATTTGATGAGGCGGGCGGCCTGTCGGCTGGCTTGGCCGTGCGGGCAGACGGTGACGATGCGCTCGGCGTCCGAAAGCGACTCGACGCGGTTCGGTAGCTCGGCAAAGGGGATGTTCTCGCTGCCGGGGATGTGCTCGCGGTCGAACGCCGCCGGAGAGCGGATGTCGACGACTCGCGGCGGCGCATCGCCGTCGAGGAGCGCCTCGACTTCTTGGGGCGTGATTTCGCCGTCCATATCACGACATTCCGGCGAAGACGGATAAGGACGCGGGTCGGGGAGAAACGGTTATATTTGAGCGCCAAAACGTTCGGATATGAAATACGTTCCCCAACGCATCGCTCTCCTCATCCTCACTGCCGTACTCGTCGTCGCCGCGGCGGGTACACTGGTCCTCCTCCCCTCTCCGACCGCCGACCACCGAGCCATCGCCGCCGACGACACGCCGACAGAGAAGGCAACGGCGGCGATGGAGAATCTGCGAGCGACGAACTACAGCTACAGCCTCGACGTTCGGTTCGAAGGCGGGACACACGACCAGTTCGCGTACGCCGTCGACGGGCGGAACGGGCGCGCTCACGGGAGCGTAGACATCGCAGACCAAGAGTACGAAACGATGCGGACGCGACACACGACGTGGACGCGAAATACCACGTCTGGAGCGCCGGGGGCGTGGACGAGCAAACCGAGTAAATCGTACACAGACGTCCACCTCCTCCGACCGCAACAGGTGGAGAACGTGACGTTCGAGCAGGTGTCAGCGGACCACGAAACCCTCGTCCTCCGCGCCGACCTCACGGGTGGCGAGACGAAAGCGATGTACTTCGGGCCGTGGAGTCAGAACAGCACCGCGACGTTGACGCTCCACGTCGACCGTGACCGGGAAATCGTCACCCGCGCGACGATGAACGTGACCAACGACGCCTCTGCCGGTCACTACCTGATGAAAAACGACGTCTCAACCGGTCACTACGACGCGACGGTGAGCGACGTGGGAGAGACGAGTGTGGAAAAACCCGACTCGATTCCGTCGCCGACGGTCGACGAGGTAGTCAACCGCCTCGTCGTCGGGTTGCAGCGACTCGGCGCGTAACGCGATAGCCGGCTACAACAGGCCCTCGTCTTTCGCCAACAGCAGTCCTTCGATAGTCGCGTCGTTCGTCGGTTGCGCCCGCGCCACGTCGACGGCGTCCTCGATGGGCACCGCCTTCGGCGTGAGAAACTCGTTGGAGTCGAGTTCGCGCTCGCCGGGGGTCAGCCCCTCCGCGAAGACGATGCCGCGGCGGTGTCTGAGCAGGCCGGTGCAGGTCCAGAAGTCCTGGACGAGCGAGAGACTCGACGCCTCGAACCCCGTCTCTTCGCGGAGTTCGCGTTCGGCCGCCTGCGTGAACGACTCGCCCCGCTCGACGATGCCCGCCGGCAGTTCCAACTGCGTCTCGCGGACGGTCGGACGGTACTGCTCGACGAAGAGGACGTGCTCCTCCGCCACCGCGACGACGACGACGGCCGTCGAGAGTTCCGCCCAGTAGTACTTTTTCTCGGTGCCGTCGGGTTGCCGGACCCGGTCGTAGCCGCCGGTGAACCACCCCGTCTCGTACTCGGTCTGCGAGTCGAGAACGGGCCACTCCGGGTCGCCGAGCGCGTCGCGGCGGCCGCTGTTTGTCGTCTCGTCTGCGCTTCTGTCGCCGTCGTCGCGTGTCTCGTCGGTCATGGTTCAGTTACTCTTGCTCCACGGCGACCCAGTAACGCGTCCCGTCGTACTCGACGAGCACACGGCCGTCGCGTTCGGCGTCCGGATTCTGCGTCGTGAGCGCGTCGCGTTCGTCGAACGGCGAGTGGGTGAAAGACTCCTTCAGGCCGAACGGTCCCCGCTGGTAGCCCTCCGAGCGGCCCGCTTCGAGCGCCGTGGCGAGGTACGGATACCGTTGGGCCGAAAAGTCGGTGACGTTCACCGCCGACCCGGCGGCGTCGGTCTCCTCGGCGGTGAGATAGTAGGGGTCGCCCGTGCCGAGATAGCTCGGGAGCGCTCCGAGCGCCAGCAGTCCGAGCGAGAGGAGGACGATAAACGCCAGGACGCGGCGCGTAATCGGTCGCACGCTCGTCGTTCGGACCGCCCGAGTAAACCGATTGCGCTCGCGGCGGCGCGAGAGGTCGTTCAGAACAGCTCGCGGTACACCCGGCCGAACGCCTGTCGTCGGAGCGTCCCGGCGGCCGCCTCCGGTTCGTTCTGGTACGTCGCCGCGAGCACGCGGTCCGCGAAGGGAATCACGTGCCAGACGACGTTGTCGACGTTCTCGCTGCCGAGCGTCTCGACCTCGTACTCGGCGTAGTCGTCGGCCCACGCCTCGAACTCCTCGTTCGTCCCGTCGTGGACGACGAGCAGCGACGCGAACAGCGCGTCGCGGGCCGTCTCGACCACCTCGCCGGTCACTCGCTCGCGGTACTCCTCGCGGTCGAACTCCATCGCCGTGGCCGTCTCGCGGACGACGACCTGCGCGGCGGGGCCGACCGACTCGTACAACTCGCGGGCTTCGTCTGCCGATTCGGGAGCGAACGCGCCGTCACTCTGCATGCGTTTCGCGTCGGAGCGCCGCGGTAAACGCGTTTCCGTCCCGTCTCGTCGAGGGTCACTCCTCCTCGGTGTCGCTCTCGTCCGCCTCGGTTTCGGTCGCTCCGTCGCTTTCGTCTCCGTCGGTGTCGCCGTCGCTTTCGTCTCCGTCGGCTTCGAGCATCTGCTGGGTCAGTTCCTGCGCCTCCCGGAGCACCTGCTGGGCCTCCGCGCTCATCGACCCCGACCCGCGCTGGGCGGCCGCACTCGGATCGAAGAAGCCGCCGGGCGCGTTCCCGTGGTCGTGACCGTGGCCGTGTCCGTGCTGGTGGTCGCGGCTCGCGTGCGTCGACCCGACCGTGTCCTCGAACACCTCGTCGTACTCGGTCTCCTCGGCGTGGCCGGTGACGACCTCGGCGAGTTCCTTCGATCCCCGTTCGTTCCAGCCGGGAACGTGCTCGTCCAGCCACGCCTCGTGTTCCTCGTGGCGGAGCATCGCCGTGAACGCGAGGTGGTTGGCGAGGTGTTCGGCGTCGCGCTGCGGCACGTCGCAGACCGGACAGGCGTATCCCATGGTCGTGGTTATCGTCGGAGCGAAAAAAGCGTGTTACTGTCCCGGCGGTCGTCGTTCGTCGGCGGCGACTACCTGTCGTCGCCGCCGCGCTGCCACTCGTCGGCGTCGACGACCATCACGAGCGCCGCCTCGCCGTCCTCGTAGTACCGGGGAATGCGGCGCAGGGGTTCGAAACCCTCGCTCTCGTACAGCGTCTTGGCGGGGTCGTTGTGTTCTCTGACTTCGAGCTTCACCAGATTCGCACCGCCGAGCGCCATCGAGACGAGCGACTGCCGGAGGAGCATCCGCCCGAGTCCGCGTCCGCGAGCGTCGGGATGGACAGCGATGTCCTTGACGTGGCCGATGTCGTGGCCGTAGTTCGGCATCACGTCGGCGACGACGTAGCCGACGACGCGCTCGGCGCGGTCGCCGCTCTGTTTCGACTGGGCGACGCCGTCGACGGCGACGAGGAAGCCGGGTTCGCCGAGAAACTGCTCGAACGCCGCGAAGGGCCACGGCTGTTTGAAGCAGGTCTTCTCGATGCGGAACACGTCGAGGAGGTCCGCCCGCTCGGCGCGTCGAACGGTCGTTCCTTCGGCGTCGGCGGGGGTGGTGGTCACGGAACGCCATTCGAGACGACGAACAATAAACGCGCTGGCAACACTCAGGTAATTGAAACTGGTCGGTGGGCCAGCAGTCCGAACGAGGAGACGACGGCGCGGCCGCTCGGCGGGCGAAAAACGAAAGAAAGCGGGGAGTGAACGCGCGTTCAGTCGTCGGCGGGCGTCGCGCCGCCCTGACCGTCTTCGTACTGCTGCTTCGTCCACGAGAGCTTGCCACCGGCGGCGAGAATCTCGCGCTCGCGCTCGGAGGCGTCGAGCTGGGCGGTCGCCTCCCAGTCGTCGTTCACGCGGACCGTGAACTCATCCTGGCCGGAGCGGACGCCTTCGCCGACGTCGTCGACGATCTCGATGTCGTCGCCCTGCTCGATCTTCTCGTAGGTCTCTACGTCGATGGTCAGCGGGACGAGACCGAAGTTGAACAGGTTCGCCTTGTGGATGCGGGCGAACGACTGCGCGAGAACGCCCTCGATGCCGAGGTACATTGGGCAGAGCGCCGCGTGCTCGCGGGAGGAACCCTGACCGTAGTTCTCGCCGGCGACGAGGAAGCCGCCGTCGGCGTCGAGCGCGCGCTGTGCGAACGTCTCGTCGACGCGCGAGAGCGTGAACTCCGAGAGCTTCGGCACGTTCGAGCGGAACTTGAGGATGTCCGACGTCGCCGGGATGATGTGGTCCGTCGTGATGTTGTCGGTCATCTTCAGGAGCGCCTCACCCGCGAGGTGCGACTGCAGGGGGTCCTTCAGCGGCACGTCGCCGATGTTGGGGCCCTTGATGAGGTCGTCGTCGACCGCTTCCTCGGGGCTGATGAGGTCGGCCTTCGAGCCGTTGTACTGGTCCGGGAGCTGGAAGCCGGGATCCTCGAGGTCGCCGAGTTCCTCGGCGAGGTCCCGCGGGTCGACGATCTCGCCCTTGAGCGCCGCCGCGGTGGCGACCTCCGGCGAGCAGAGGTAGACGGAGTCGTCCTCGATGCCGGAGCGGCCCTCGAAGTTGCGGTTGAACGTGCGCAGCGAGACGGAGTCGGAGGCGGGCACGTGACCGATACCGATACACGCGCCGCAGGTCGCCTCGGAGAAGTTGACGCCGGCGGCCATCATCTCCGCGGTCCAGCCCTGACGGGCCAGCAGTTCGGAGGCCTGCTTCGAGCCGGGGGCGACGATCATGTCCGTCTTCTTGTTGATCTCGCGGCCCTTCAGCATCTTCGCGGCCGGGAGGATGTCCGGATAACCGCCGTTCGTACAGGAGCCGATGATGACCTGGTCGACGGGCTCGCCCGCGACCTCGCGGACGGGGACGACGTTGTCGGGCATCGACGGCTTGGAGATGAGCGGTTCGAGGTCCGAGAGATCGATGACGATCTCGTCGGCGTACTCGGCGTCGTCGTCGGGCTGGAGGTCGACGTACTCGTCCTCGCGGTCGACGCGCTTCAGGAAGTCCTTCGTCTTCTCGTCGGTCGGGAAGATGGAGGAGGTCGCGCCGAGCTCGGTGCCCATGTTGGTGATGGTCGTGCGCTCGGGCACGGAGAGCGTCTCTACGCCGGGGCCGGTGTACTCGAACACTTTACCGACGCCGCCTTTGACGGAGAGCTGGCGGAGCATCTCGAGGATGACGTCTTTTGCCGTCGCCCACGCGGGCAGTTCGCCCTCGAGGCGGACGTTGACGACTTCCGGCATCTCGACGTAGTACGGGCCGCCACCCATGGCGACGGCGATGTCGAGGCCGCCCGCGCCGATGGCGAGCTGGCCGAGGCCGCCGGGCGTCGGCGTGTGGCTGTCCGAACCGAGGAGGGTCTTGCCGGGGGCGGCGAAGTTCTCCTTGTGGACGTTGTGGCAGATGCCGTTGCCCGGTCGGGAGAAGTGTGCGCCGAACGTTCCCGCTGCGGAGCGGAGGAAGCGGTGGTCGTCCGTGTTCTTGAAGTCGAACTGGTACGTCTGGTGGTCGCAGTACTGCGCCGCGAGTTCGGTCTGGACTTCGTCCAGTTCGAGCGCCTCGAACTGCAGCCAGACCATCGTTCCTGTCGTGTCCTGCGTGAGAACCTGATCGATCTCGATGCCGATCTCCTCACCGGGCGTGAGTTCACCCTCGACGAGGTGGTCGGCGAGAATTTTTTCGGTTACCGTCTGTCCCATAACGTTCGTTGGTCGTCTCCGGTTGGATATAAATCCCGCGTGTTTCCTACCCGAAGAACCGTGCGGAATGTCGCTCCCGCCGGCAATTTTCGCGGAGATGTCGAAGATGATTCGGTTACGAGTGAAACCTGTGCAGCGCGGAGTGTGCGGCAGTTCGACGATGGGTCGACGCCAAACGAGAACGGCTATCCGCTCGGAGTCGAGACGCCCGAGTATGTACCGAGCAGGTTCGTTCGTCGGCGACCAGGTCTCGCCCGTCTCGGAGGAGCAGCGACAACCGAACGGCGTCGACCTGACGCTCGAAGCCGTCTTCGAGCAGCGTGAGCCCGGCCGCATCGGCCACGAGGGCAAGGAGATCGGCGACAGACAGGCGGTCGAACGCGAGGAGACCGACGACGAGACGGAGACGTACTACCTCCCGCCGGGCGGTTACGTTGTCCGCTACGCGGAGACGGTTCGCATCCCCGAGGGACACGTCGGCTTCATCTACCCCCGGTCGTCGCTTCTGCGCAACTCCTGCATGCTGAACACGGCGGTGTGGGACTCGGGCTACGAAGGGAAAGGCGAGGGACTGCTCGAGGTCCACCACGACGTCGAACTGGAGCGCGGGGCGCGAATCGCGCAGTTAGTTCTCGCAGAGGCCGACCACGACGGTACGTACGACGGAAGCTACCAGGGCGAAAACCTGTAGCGGGCGTCTCGACCGTCTCCTCGGCAAACTTTGCCAGAGAGTTACTCTTTTTACCCCAAGAGGATTGGGTGCGCGTAGATGAGTCTCATCGGGGAGTTCGTTCTGGACACACCGATTCTCCAGCAGGCACTCTCCTCCAAACCCGGCGTAGCCGCCGACATCGAACTGATACAGGCGGACGAGTCGGGCGTGATTCAAATGTTCGTCTGGATTTCGGGTACCTCCACGGAGGAGTTCGCCGCCGCCGTCGACGACGACCCGACGGTGACCAACCTCACGCCGCTCGTCGACGTCAACGACAAGCGTCTCTACCACCTCGAATACACCGAGTACGGCCACAGTTTCTCGGCGTACCCGGCGGTGGTGGAGCTAGGCGCGATGAATCTCGACATGAGGTGGGAGAACGGCGTCTGGCAGATTCGGATGCGCTTCCCCAACCGCGCGTCGTTGCAGGAGTACTACAAACAGGACCTCGACGTCGACGTCACCCGCCACCTCACGGCGGTGTACAGCGAGGGCGGCGAACTCCCCGGCGAGTCGTTCGGCCTGACCGGACCGCAGCGCGAGATACTCACGCAGGCGCTCGACGAAGGCTACTTCGAGGTGCCGCGGCGCACGACGCTGAGCGAACTCGCGGAGGGGATGGGTATCTCCGCGCAGGCGGCGTCGGTCCGCCTCCGGCGCGCACACAGGACGCTCGTCCAGAACAGTCTCAACGGTGCCGACTCGGAGTAACCGAGACACCGAGCGACCACACATAAAGGATTGAACACTCAACCAGGGATGCTACACCACCTCTCACTGGAAGTAGGGTATGGTCGGAGAGGTCGAATCGATGGAACACTCAAACACGGAGGGCGGTGTTGACGCGGACGGGCACGCGAACGACACACTTGGAACATCAGAGGCATGGTATCGTCCGGGTGACTCCTTCGATTTGAGCGTCATCATTCTCGACGCTGTCGCCGATGCGGCGGACGTAGACCCGCTGCACAACGAGTTCTCCCCACTCTACGGTAGCGTCGACGTCAATGCGCTCGAAACAGCCCTCTTCGACCCTGATTCGCAACGGCCGCGAGACATCCGCGGCGAACTCGCCTTCGACTACGAAGGGTTCGAGGTCGCCGTGAGAGCGGACGGGCGAGTCAGCGTCAGTGCGCGAGATTGAGCGGAGCGTCCGGAGGCACCCCTAATCTGTCTCCGTTCGTCACGCCACTGACAGACATCGCGGTCGCGTTTGACCCGACAACGGCTGGCTGAACGAACGGTACCGGGTAAAACCGCCGTCCGGGACGGGCTGAATGGCTCGCGGTACGTGACAGAGCACGTACCGACCTTTTCTCCACCACCTTCGGTTCACATTCGGGAGTGAATCGACGGATGAGTAGCGAACGTAGAGCGTCTGCAGACGTACCGAAGCGAGTACAGTCTACTTCAACTCTCACTGAGGCGTTTTCACTGCTCACTTCGTCTGGGGGCGGCACGTGAGTCGCCTGCACGGCTTGCGAGACCTTCGGTCTCGCGCTGTTCGCAGAAAAACGGGCTGGGAGGGAGTTGAACCACCGGAACGTCGGTCGCTGCGCTCCCTCGTTCCGTAATACAACTCCCTCGGGAGCCGCTTCACTCCTCCCTTCGGTCGTCGTAGAAGCGGGCTGGGAGGGAGTTGAACCCCCGACCGTCTGGTTAAAAGCCAGACGCTCTGCCTAACTGAGCTACCAGCCCTCGAACTGAGTTACGCGAGAGTGCTGAAAAGTGTTTACATCGGTGGTCGCCCGACGAGGCGGTGAAACTCCCGGGCGTCCGAACGCTTAGGCGGGGAGGCATCGTCGGTGCGGGCATGGATATCCGACCCTTCACCGAGGAGTTTCTCCGCTTCGATACAACCGGCTGCCGCGAGGCGGCGGCGCAGTCGTGGTTCCGCGAGCGACTCGACGAGTTCGGCTTCGAGACCGTCGAGTGGACCGCCGACGCCGACCGTCTCGCCGAGCATCCATCGTTTCCGGACAGCCCCGCCGAGATAACGGTCGCCGACCGGCCGAGCGTCGCGGGCGTTCTGGAGTTCGGTGACCCCGACGCCGGACCGACGCTCGTACTGAACGGCCACGTCGACGTGGTTCCCGCCGAAGACGAACTGTGGGAGAGCGACCCCTTCGAACCGACGTGGAACGGTGACGATCTGACCGCCCGCGGGGCGGCGGACATGAAATCCGGCGTCGCCGCCTGCGTGTTCGCCGCACTCGACGTGCGCGACGCCGTCGACGCGGGCGAGTTCGACCTCGACGGCCGTATCGTCGTCGAGAGCGTCGGCGGCGAGGAGGAGGGCGGTATCGGGGCCGCCGCCGCGGTGCTCGACAACCCCTACTCGTTCGAGCGCGACGCCGCCGTCGTCGCCGAACCGACCGACCTGACCATCGTCACGGCGACGGAGGGGACGGTGATGAAGCGACTCCGTCTCACCGGCCGGTCGGCGCACGCGGCGACGCGGTGGGTCGGCGAATCCGTGCTCCCGCACTTCGAGCGGATTCGCCACGCGTTCGAAGACCTCGAAACCGAACGCGGCGAGCGGGTTCACCACCCGCTGTACGAGGAGTTCCCCGTTCCGTGGCCTCTCTGCATCGGCCGCGTCGAGGCCGGGTCGTGGGCGTCGTCGGTTCCGGCGTCACTGACGGCCGAGATTCGCATCGGCGTCGCCCCCGGCGAGACGGTGGACGAAGTAGAGGCGGAGTACGGGGAGCGCCTCGCGGAGGTGGTCGCGGAGAGCGAGTGGCTCACGGAACACCCGCCGTCGTTCGAGCGGTTCACCGTCCAGTTCGAGTCCGCCGAGATCGCCGCCGACGAACCGGTCGTTACGGCATTACAGGCGGCGATGGCCGACGCCGGTTTCGACGACACGGAGGTCCACGGCGCGACCTACGGCGCGGACTCGCGGCACTACGTCGAGGCCGGAATCCCGACCGTCGTCTTCGGTCCCGGGACGATAGAGCAGGCGCACTTCCCGAACGAGACGATTCACTGGCCGGACGTGGAGACGGCGCGGGAGACGATTGCGACGGCCGCACGGCGGTACCTCGGGGAGAACTGAGGGCGATTACTCCTCTCCGTCGCGGAGGTACGCGACGAGCGCGTCGCTCAGCACGTCGTCGGGCGACCGGTCCGAGAGCGACGCCCGGCGGCGGAGTTCGACGTACGCCTCCGGCGGAAGCGAGACGGAGAGGTGTCCCAGTTCGATTCCGTGGTCGCGGAGCGCCTCCTCGACGCTCTCGCCGTCGTTGACGGCGCTGGCGAGGCGTCGGACCTCGCGGACGGTGAGGTCACCGTCGAGCGTCGCCCACGCGAGCGCGAACCGCGCCTCGCCGGAGACGCGGGCGATGTGCTTCGCCGCGGTGGGCGCGATGTGGCCCAGCGCGACGTGTCGGCGAATCGACCGCGGGAGGTCGTGGACGCGCGCCCACTTGCGGATGAACGCGACGGAGACGTCACCGCCGGCCTCCTCGGCCGCCGCCTTGTACGACCCGACGCCGCGGACGAGCGCCGCACAGGCCGCGGCGCCGCGGAGCATGTAGACGTTGTCCGTGCTGCCGACGGACGAATCGGCGAACTGTCGGACCGTCTCCGCGGCGTGGGCGACGCTCTCGGGGTCGTCGGGGTTGAACCCGACGGCGTCGTGCGCCCGCTCGCCCGTCACCGCGGGGTCAGACCGGATGACCGGTTCGCCGACGGGCGAGGTGCGGTCGGCCTCTGACGGCGACACGTTCGGCGTCGGGTCGTCTCTCATCGACGGTCCGTTGGGCGGGGTCGGTCAAAAACGTCCCGTGCTCTGGTCGGCGGGGCGCGATACCGACAGGTCGGGATGTCGGCTACGAGCGGCCGTCGGCGGGACGCTGCGGGTCGGAGGGTTCGCGGTCAGTCGTCGGCGTTCTCGGCCGCCTTCGCCCGGCGCTCCGAGAGGTGCTCCCAGATTTCGGTACAGCCGGCACCGTCGTCGAGATCCGAGAGGTGGTCGTCGTCTTCGTCGGTCGGACGGTCGGTGTCGAGCGTCGCCTTTTCGGAGTGCGCCGGGTCACTCATCCACCGCATCGACCTCCTCGTACAGTTCGGGGGCGACGTCGGCGGACGCGTGTTCTCGATGGGTCGCGTCGGCGTAGAGATGCGTCACAGTACCCACTGAGAGCGGCGACCGAATAAGGCCGTCTTCGGTAGTAAACCGTGCCAGCACTCCCCGATACGGGAACCGATTGCCGCTACTCCGGACGGTCGAAACCAGGCAGTTCGACCGCCGTCCCTCGATTGTCCGCACATCCCTCGTCGTAGAGGTTCCGGATGCTTGCACCGACCGACGTAGACAGGTGTTCGGGGAACGAACGTCGGACAGTGACTGTCTCGCTCCGCATCCAAGACGACGGCGCGTGGCTCTCGGTCGACGACCAGCGACGCGTCGGCGTCGGCGAGCTGTGGCGCTTCTACGACCCCGGATTCTGCGACTGCGACCTCGCAGACGCGGTGGTCGAGAACCTCGTCGAACCCGGAGTCGACGGCCGAACGGTCGAGCTCCGGGCCGTCTCTCAGTGCATCGTCTGCGGGGAGAAGACGACGACCGGCTGGCTTCCGGTCGGCCGCGTCGTCGACGGTGAGTGGCGAGATGTCGACCGTGAGGGCCTGCTGCTGTCGAACGGGAGCCAGCGCCCGTAAGCCGGCAACGATATCCTCTTTCGGCGAGCACCGGGGATGGTTGACGGGGCAGCGAGTGGTTTAGGCGTGCGGGCGATAGGGACCTCCAATGCCGACCGACGTGGAGCGATGGAAGTCCGAGGTGTACGGTAACGAGATCCGGGAGCATCTGTTCGAGTTCGCCGAGAACGGGTGGGAGTCGATTCCCGAAGACGAGCGCGACGCCTGGTTCGAGCGCTTCAAGTGGTGGGGGCTGTACCACCAGCGAAACGGCCAGGAGAGCTACTTCATGATGCGCATCGGGACGCCCAACGGCGTGCTCGAACCGGGACAGGTCCGCGCCGTCGGCGAGATCGCCGACGAGTACGCCCGCGGTCCCGGCGTCAACCCCGAGTTCGGGGCGGCGTACGCCGACTTCACCACCCGGCAGTCCATCCAGCTCCACTGGATCCGCATCGAGGACATCCCGGCTATCTTCGAGAAACTCGACGAACACGGACTCTCCACGCAGCAGGCCTGCGGCGACTCCTGGCGGAACATCGTCGGCTGCCCCGTCGCCGGCAAGGACAAACACGAACACGTCGACGCGCTCCCCGTCGCGCTGGATCTCCACGAGACGTACAAAGGTCACGAGGACCACACGAACCTCCCGCGGAAGTGGAAGGTGTCGGTCACCGGCTGCCGCGAGGGCTGTGGCCAGGGCGACATTAACGACCTCGCCTACGAACCCGCAACCAAAGACGGCGAGAAAGGGTTCAACGTCCGTGTCGGCGGCGGTCTCGCCCGCAACGAACCGCGTTTGGCCCGCGGCCTCGACGTGTTCGTCACGCCCGAGCAGGCGGGCGAAGTCGGCGGCGCTATCTCCGCGCTGTTCCGCGACCACGGCGACCGCGAGAACCGCTACAACGCCCGCGTCAAGTTCCTGATGGACGAGTGGGGCCCCGAGAAGTTCCGCCGCGTCCTCCAGGAGGAGTACGTCGACTGGGAACTGCAGACGGCGGGCGAGGACCTCCGCGAGGAGTACTCGTACAACTCCGGCCACGCCAACGGCGGCCACTCCGACCACGTCGGCGTCCACGAGCAGAACGACGGTAACTACTACGTCGGATTGGACGTGCTAGTCGGCCGGATGGGTGCGGCGGACGTACTCGAACTCGCCGACCTCGCCGAGGAATACGGCTCCGGCGAGGTCCGCCTGACCCAGCGCCAGAACGCCATCGTCACCGACGTCCCCGAGGAGAACCTCGACGAGTTCCTCGCCGAGGAGCTCTTGGACAACTACTCGCCGGACCCGCATCCGTTCATGCGCGGCTCCATCGCCTGCACCGGCACGGAGTTCTGTTCGCTCTCCATCGTGGAGACGAAGAACCGGCAGGTGCGCTACGCGCGCTGGCTGAAGGAGAACGTCGAACTCCCCGACGGCGTCGAGGACTTCCACATCCACCTCTCGGGCTGCACGGCCTCCTGCGCGCAGCCGCAGATCGCAGACGTGAGCCTCCGCGGCATGAAGACGCGCAAGAACGGCGAGGCGGTCGAAGCGCTCGACATCGGCCTCGGCGGCGGCCTCGGCGAGAACCCGCAGTTCGCCGACTGGGTCGGTCAGCGCGTCCCCGCCGACGAGGTACCCGGCGCGATTAAGAATCTGCTCGCCAACTTCGAGGACGCCCGCGAGAGCGAGGAGACGTTCCGCGAGTTCGTCGAGCGCCTCGACGAGGAGGAGCTCGAAGCGCTCATCGAACCCGAGGAGACCGACTACGAGGACCCGATGATGCACAACACGAAGCTCACGTGGTACCCGTACGCCGACGAGGACGATATGGACGACAGCCCCGCGCCCGCGCACGCCGACGGAACGCCGATTGCGTCGGACGACTAGAACCGACCTTTTGCGCTGCGGGGCCGGCTTCGCCGCCCTCGGCAAAAGCTCTCTTCGCGGTTTCACCGCGAAGGCTTAGCAGACGCGAAGCGTCTGCTCTCGGACCAAAAGCACTCGTCGTTCGCTTCAGCCGCTTCGCGGCTTCCGTTCACTCCTCGGCCCGCTCGCTCCCTTCGGTCGCTCGCGTAGAGATACTTGTTGGCGGCTCTCTCGAAATCCTCAACCGATGAGGGGAACCATGTGCTGTATACAGAGGGTCATCTCTCATGGAGACTCGTTTATTCCGTCTACACAGCGTTGAACGAGCCGCGAAGTAACGTGTACGGATCACCGACTTATCCGGCCTGTGAAGGTGGTTGTACGGTGTGTTCGCAGCGGTTACGCCAATGAGCGACCCCACCGTTATCCGACTCGGTCACCTACTGTGAGGGATGGCAGACGACAGACAGAGCCGAGACGAGCAAGTAGGTGACGAGGAGCGACGCCAGTCAAAGCGGGAGACAGAGGAAGTACGTAACCGCGGCGGTGAAGACCGTGCAATGCGTGGTGACCTTGGTGGGCGACTTGGCGAACTTGATGAATCACTCGAAACCCACAGCTATCCAACTACAACGGACGAACTGGTCGAGACGTATGGTGATTACGAGATCGAAACACAGGGCGGGGAGGAATCCCTCGAGGAAGTGCTCGCTTCAACGGATAACCAACGGTACGACTCCGCCGACGACGTTCGAAGCCGGATACTGGGACTAATACATCGTTGATACAGACAGCCTAACACGCTCCGTATCACTTCAGATGAGGGCGGTTTCCGCACGAGCGAGATTCGTGTCCTCTATTCAGCAGCGACTCACTGTACTGATTCATATCCGACATGGATGCTATGACCGGCTTAGATGATGATTCGGAGTTCGATCAGATATCGAACAAGCTGTTGAGAACAAAGTAAGAGATGATGAGCCCCATGATGATGAGAATGGTTCCAAAGACACGGGCCCCAAATTTCTCTCCCGGTCCAACCTCCTCCGATTCGATAATATTCAGGTCACGTCCGCCTTGGAGTCTTGGATTAATGAACCCTGAAACGCCAATTCCGAGGAGTGTGAGTGCGAAGATCGAACTGATGATGACACCATAGTCTATCGTGGCCATACTAGTTCGAGTAATTGTGTGAGTCTGTTTTAATTACGCTTGTTGTGATGAGTCTCAGCGTCAAATTCACCCGAAGTTCGTTTTTTCACGCTCTACTACTCTTCTCCACAGCGAGATTTTCCGAGTGCTGCTGCTCTCTCACAGCGTCGTTATCGCCACCTCATCACCACGTCCGTGGTACCTGCGTTCGACTTCGACGTACCCCTCAGCTCGGCGACCGCGTGTTCGGTGAAGACGGCACGTCCTGTCCCTCATCGTTTTACTACCTCTATACTTTCCGCCTCTGGCAGCGCTCATAACAGATACGCGCGTTCTATCCAGCAAGACCGCTACAATCCATCACTTACAAAGGACTTCAATAAGGCTCGTTGGCTAATTTCGCCGTTGCCTTCGGAGAACACCCACCGAGTCGGACGTTCGTCGCTTCTCCGGCGACCCGTCACGTCCATTGTCGACCGCATACAAGGGCCAGTATGCCAGACCGACTGCTCCGCATCAACGCCTACACGACGTTCGACATGCTCGACGGCACCGCGACGGGCCACGAGTTCGAAGAGGAGGCGTTCGCCGTCCTCAACGTCACCGCGCCGCGGAAGAACCCCGACGCCGTGACGCTCGAACTCGAACTCGACAACACGCAACTGGAGCACCTCCCCGCGCACGCCGACCGGGTAACGCTCACCGCCGAACAGGCGCGAACGCTCGCCGGTGAGTTGGAGAAGTACGCCGACCGGGTCGACGCCGCGAGCGACGGCGAGTAGACGACCGTTTTCGAGCCTCCGCACTCGTCACCCCCAGACATCGAGTTGCGCTATGTGAACTCCACTCACGAATGAGTGCATGACTGTCACGCTACGAGAGCCCACGTTAGACATATAACCCTCGATATCGAAAATAGGTTCGAGGAAGTAAAGTATGTTTGCGAGATATCCTGACGTTCGTCATCCGACCGCCCCCCAAGCACGCCCCGGTTTCGAGGTTCCAGTCACGAATCACGCTGGCCGTCGGAACCCGGGGTGCACCGATGAGTAGCGACCGGACACTCTCGCTCTTCGTCGTCGCGTCGCTGTTTCTCGGCACCTCCTTCGTCGCCATAAAAGTCGGCGTGGCCGAGATTCCGCCGGTGCTGTTCGCCGCGCTTCGGTTCGACATCGGCGGCCTGCTGCTCCTTGGGTTCGTCGCCGCCGTCTACGACGACTGGGTTCCCCGGACGCGCAGCGACGCGCTCGCCATCCTCTCCAGCGGCGTCTTCGTCGTCGCCGTCAACAACGCGCTGTTGTTCGTCGGTCAGCAGGGGACAACCAGCGGCGCGGCCGCGGTGATGTACAGTTTACTCCCGCTGCTCTCGCCGCTTTTCGCCCTCGCGTTGCTGCGCGACGAACGTATCTCGTGGATCGGCGCGGTCGGTATCCTGCTCGGCCTCGTCGGCGTGCTGGTCATCGTTCAGCCGACATCCGCGATGCTCCGCTCGGGCGCGGAGGGGCAGGCACTCGTCGCCGTCGCCGCCGTCAGCATCGCGCTCGGGAGCGTGCTCATTCGCCGCGTGAAACCGCGTCTCGCGACGCTTCCCCTCTCCGCGTGGGCGTTCCTCTTCGGCGCGCTCTGTATCCACGCCGGGAGTCTCGCGCTCGGCGAGTCAGTCGCGATTGCATGGACGCCGAAACTGCTCGCCGCCGTCGCCTACGTCGGCGTCCTCGGAACCGGTGTCGCCTATGCCGCGTATTTCCTGCTCATCGAGCGCGCGGGGCCGATTCGCGCGAACCTCACCGCCTACGCCGTCCCCGCGGTGGCGACGCTCACCGGCTGGCTCGTGTTGGACGAGACGGTGGGCGAGACGACCGGTCTCGGCTTCGCCGTCATCCTCCTCGGGTTCGGGGTGCTCCAGCGCGAGCAGGTCGCCGACGCGCTCTCGCGGTTCGACGTACGGTTCGGCGGGAGAGGCGTCTACGAGGCGTACGAGAGCCTCGACGGGTACGACGCGTCCCCGGTCGACCACGGCGGCAGCGACGACTGATCCGCTTTTTTCTACGTTACTCTGATTTCCAGGCGTCGCTCTCGGCGCGCTCGCGCCACTCCGTCTGCTGGCGGCGCTCGGTCACGTGATCGAGTCCGTCGACGAGTTCGTCGCGGACCTCGGCCTCGTAGTCGGTTATCCCCTCGAGGAAACTTCGCCGGAAGTCGCCGACGATCTCGTACGACCAACGGTCGTCGAGCGCCCCTGAGGGGAGGTGTCGGTCCCGGAGTTCGTCCGCGAGCTCCTCGTGGCCCGCCGCCCGGAGCTGTTCTTCGGCGTCGGCCATCCGGTCCATCGCGTGCCCGAGGTGGTGGTGGAAGTCGAGAAGTGCCCCGTAGCCGCGATAGACGTACTCGATAGCGAGTTGGAACTCGTGCAGCGCTTGTCGCTCCGTTTCAGAGATATCCTCGTCGATGTCGCCTGCGTGTGGCATACCGAAGGTACGGCGAAACGGGGCAAAGCCCTTGGGTCGACCAGTTCGGCCGGGACTCGCAGACGATGTCGGCACGAAGCTATTTCAGAGATTCGCACGCAGAGGGAACATGGCCGACTCCACCGTCTACGACGAATCGGACGCCGACCTCGACGCGCTGACCGGGCGCACCGTCGCTATCATCGGCTACGGCAACCAGGGGCGGGCCCAGGCGAAGAACCTCCGCGACGCGGGCGTCGAGGACATCGTCGTCGGCAACCGCAAAGACGCCTCCTGGGAGGAAGCCCAGGAGGACGGGTTCCCCGTCTACGAGACCGGAGAGGCCGTCTCCATTGCGAGCGTCGTCTTCCTGCTCGTCCCCGACGAGGTCGCCCCCGCCGTCTACGAGGAGCACATCGAACCGAATCTCGAAGCGGGCGACGTGCTCAACTTCGCCTCCGGCTACAACGTCACCTACGAGTACATCACGCCGCCCGACGACGTCGACGTGGTGATGGTCGCGCCACGGATGGTCGGCGCGATGGTCCGCGAACTGTACGTCGACGGCCGCGGCGCGCCCGCCTTCCTCGCCGTCGAACGGGACGCCTCTGGCGAGGCGCTCGACGTGGCGCTGGCCATCGCCCACGGCATCGGCGCGACCCGCTCGGGCGTCATCGAGGGTGACTTCGAGACGGAGACGAAACTCGACCTCTTGACCGAGCAAGGTCTGATTCCGGTCATCGCCAACGCGCTCATCGCCAAGTGGGAAGTCGAACGCGAGGCGGGCGCGCCCCCCGAGGCCATCCTGATGGAGCAGTATCTCTCGCAGGAACTGAGCCACATCTTCCGGAAGGCGGCGACGATGGGGATAGTCGAGCAGATGCCGCTGCACTCGATGACGAGCCAGTACGGTCAGTTAGCGGGCATCGACGAGTTCGACCGCGAACCGCTCCGGGAGTTCATGCGCGAGAAGATGGGCGAGATCGACGACGGTTCGTTCGCGACGGAGTGGACGCTGCAACAGCAGGCGGGCTACCCGAAGCTCAAGCGCCTCTACAAGAAGTACCGCGGTCACGAGATGATCGAAGCCGAGCAGACGACCATCGACGAGTTCGGCCTCGACGAGCTCGACGAGGCGGGCGACGCGGACGCGAGCGACGCCGCCGAAGCCGACGAGTCCACCGACTGAACCGACCGGCGAATACGACCGCGCTCCAACGTTCTTTGCGGTCGAAGCCGTACGGAGAGCCATGGCGAGAGGCGACTGGACGGCCGCGGACATGCCTCGACTCGACGGACAGACGGTGGTCGTCACCGGCGCGAACAGCGGTCTCGGCTATCACGCGACGCGGGCGTTCGCCCACAGCGGCGCGCACGTCGTCATGGCGTGTCGAGATATGAAACGCGGCGAAGAGGCCCGGGTCGAACTCGCTGCGAACCGGCCGAGCGGTGCGCTCGAACTCCAGAAACTCGACTTGGCCGACCTGAGCTCGGTGCGGACGTTTGCCGAGACGTTTTCGGACGTCCACGACCGACTCGACGTGCTCTGCAACAACGCGGGCGTGATGGCGATTCCGCGAAGCGAGACCGAAGACGGCTTCGAGACGCAGTTCGGCGTCAACCACCTCGGTCACTTCGCGCTCACAGGGTTGCTCCTCGACCAGATGACCGGCGAGGACGCGCGCGTCGTCACCCAGAGCAGCGGCGTCCACGAGGCCGGCGAGATCGAGTTCGACGACATCCAGAGCGAGGAGTCGTACGACGAGTGGGGCGCGTACGCCCAGAGCAAACTGGCGAACCTCCTCTTCGCGTACGAACTCCAGCGGCGACTCGACGACGCCGGAGTCGAGCACGTCCGAAGCATCGGCTGCCACCCCGGCTACGCGGCGACGAACCTCCAGTACCGTCAACCGGAAGCGGAGGGGTCGACGGTGCGGAAGGCGGCGATGGGCGTCGCCAACGCCGTCCTCGCGCAGTCCGCCGCCTGGGGCGCGTTGCCGATGCTGTACGCGGCGACAGAAGACGTCCCCGGCGGAGGCTACGTCGGCCCGGGTGGCCTCATGAACATCCGCGGACATCCCGCGGTCCAGGAGTCGAGCGAGCGGTCGTACGACGAGGTGACCGCGGGGCGACTCTGGCAGGTCTCCGAGGAGCTCACCGGCGTCGAGTACGACTTCGAGTTGTTTTCGACCACCTTCGGCGAGGGGTGACCGGCAGGGACCCGGGCGCGGCCACGAGATACAACGTCCGTCGAATCGTCTACGGTTCGGCCGTCGAATCATCGTGGAATTGTGATTATATCGGTGAAAATCTGGAAAGATTGATATACTTTGGCGTGGACTAATCTGTATGGCTCGACGGCACTCTCGGCTGCGAGGGTTCTGTCCCTGCTGCGGGTTTCGGACGCTGAGCCGCGGCGAACGCGGGTCGTACGACGCCTGTGAAATCTGCGCGTGGACCGACGACCCCGAGCAGTTCGACTCGGTGACCGTGACTCGCGGCGAGAACCCCGACGCGCTCGTCGACGCGTGGCAGAACGTCAGACGGTTCGGCTGGGCGGGACGCGGACAGCGCCCCGAAAGCCTGCGAGAACCGACGGCGCGCGATCAACGCGACCCCGAGTGGCCGTATCGGGAAGCGCAGTAGCCCGGAAACGGCGCGTCGGCCCCAACCGCTACTGACACGTACGTAACCGGGTGACGCTCGCGTCAGCGAGTGTATTTCCGTTATCAGCGACTAGAGTGGCACATGAGCGACAACCAGCCGACGACAGAGCTCGAAGTCACCGCCGACCTGCCGGATGCGCCGTTTCACACCGCCGGCGTCGACCACATCACCTTCATCGGTAGCAACGTCGAGGACACCGTCGCGTTCTACCGCGACGTTCTCGGCATGCCGCTGGTGCTGAAACAGCCGAACCTCGACGCGCCGCACGTCACCCACCTGTTCTTCGACACAGGCGACGGTCGGATGCTGACGTTCTTCGTCGAGGAGGGGCGGCAGTCGAACCGCGGCCCGCAGCGCACGCCGCTGGGCGGCGTCCACCACGTCGCCTTCCAGTTCGAACCGGGACGCATCGAGGAGATAAAGCGGGCCTTGGAGGAGCGCGGCCACCACTACAACGAGTTCGACCGCGGTATCTTCCACTCGCTGTACACCACCGACCACAACGGGTTCGTCATCGAACTCTCCACCGACAAGTTCGAGATTCCCGACGAACACCGCGGCGAGGTGCTGGCGCTGGCGCAGAAAAAACGCGTCGAGGAGGGCGCGGAGTACGCCGAGGGCAAGCATCTGAAGGAAGCGCTTGAGGAACTCGGCCTGCCGGTCGAAGAGGCGAATCTCCCCGACGCCGACTCCGGCGCGGGCGGACTGTAAACCGAGTTTCGGCCGACTCGCGTCGTCAGCTCGCGCGGTTCAAACGTGTACCGTCTCGCCGAGCTCCGGCGCACTGGCGTCGTAGCCGTCTTCTCGTAGCTCCGCGGCGAACGCTTCGCAGCGGTCGCCGTGATTGACGAGCGCTCTCGCCCCTCGGTACTCGTCCAGAAACGAGCGGAGGCCGTCGGCGTCGGCGTGCGCCGAGAAGTCGTACGCCTCGGCCTGCGCGGCGACGGGGACGACGCCGCCGTTCAGTTCGCAACGTCCGCGTTCGAGCAGTTGGCGGCCGGGCGTCCCCTCGACCTGATACCCGGTCATGGTTATCTTGTTCACCGGGTCGGTCCGAATCTCGGGGATGTACGTCATCGCGGGACCGCCCGAGAGCATCCCCGAGGTGGTGATGATGACTGTGTTCTTGCGGGCGATACGCTTGCGTTGGCCGTCGCGGCCGGTGACGAAGCGCGCGTTCGACACCGCTCGCTTGAGCGCGTCGGCGTCGCGGACGAACTCCGGGTAGCTACGGAGCATCCGCGTGACGCGCTGTCCCATCCCGTCAACGTAGCAGTCGATGTCGTGGGCCGCGCAGACGAGCATCAGTTCCTGCGTGCGGCCGATGGCGAACGCCGGGACCACCACGGTGCCGCCCTCCCAGAGCGTGGTCCGCACCGACTCGACGAAACGTCGCTCGACGTCGGCGCGGTGGTCGTGTTCGACGTCCGAGTACGTGCTCTCGCAGACGACGACGTCGGCGTCGGGGCGGGCGGTCGATCCCGAGACGAGGCGCTGTCCGCGAATCGACTCGCCGAGTCGATTCGCGCGGCTCGCGGAAGCGAAGCTTCCGCGGGGGGAGTCGGTGTGGAAGTCGCCCGTGTAGAGCAGCCGCGTCTCGCCGTCGTCCACGAGGACGTGCGCGCTACCGGGGATGTGACCCGCGTTGTAGAACGTCACCTCGTGCCCCGCGGCCTCGAACGTCTCGCGGTAGCCGTGGGTCTCGGCGACTTCGGTGACGCGCTTGAGATCGTTCTCGGTGAACGGACAACTGTAGGTGCCGCCGTGGAGTTTGAGCATGTCGCGCGCGAGCGTCATCGCCAGTTCGTACGTCGGCGGCGTCCAGTGGAGAGGCGGGCGGGCGTCGCCCGACAGGAGGGTGGGAATCGCACCGACGTGGTCGAGGTGACCGTGAGAGACGACGACGGCATCGGGGTCGACCGACCCGACGGGAAACTGCGGGGGGTTACCCGTCAGCATCCCGTAGTCGAGGAGGAGGCGGTCGTTGACGAGGATGGCGCTGCGGCCCACCTCGCGCGCGCCGCCGAGAAACTGGAGTTTCACTGGCGTCGCTAGCCGATAGGACGGTTTGGGTCCGTCGGTTCCGCTCGGAGGCGGCCGAACTACGAAGCGACTCTCGCCGACGATCCGCCCGACAGGGGTATTTTGTCCGGTTCGGACGTAGAACAGGCGTGCACACCCTCGGCGCCGCGTTGTTCGACCTCGACGGGACGCTCTGTCGGCAGGACCAGGACGGTGAGACCATCTACTACGGAGCGTTCGAGCGGGCGGATATCGACCCGTTCGGCGAACCGGCGGACCTCTGGGCGGCGCTGGACGGGCCGCCGCACCCCGGCGACCAGCTGGGATATCTCGCCAGCGGGTTCACCGTCGTCGCTGCGCGGTACGGCCGCCAGTCCGCCAACGCGTTGACCCGCGCTTTCTCGACGTCGTCGATTACTCGAGGGTGTCGTTTCAGCCCGGAGCCACGACGGCGCTGCGGCGAGCGCGGGAGGCGGGCCCGGTCGGCCTCGTGACGAACGGCCCCGAGTCGCGGCAGTCGGTCAAACTGTCGTCGCTCGACCTCCGCGACGCGTTCGACGTCGTCGTCTACGCGGGCGACATGCCGCGGCGGAAACCGCACCGCGAACCGTTCGACGCCGCCGTCGAGGCGCTCGGCGTCGCGCCCGAGTCGACGCCGTCGAGTTCCACAACGGCCGACTCCGCGACCGGCTGAACGGAAAGTAGTGTGATTTCTGATAGTACTGCCAGACAGTTAACAGAAGGCTTACAACGTCAAAATCGCAGATACGGCCGTGGATTCCGACGATTTAGACAGCTATTTGATTCGAAATCGAGCTGCCGCCTCAGCCGGAGGTGCCATGCGTGGGTGACCGAGAGTCGGCAGACGACGCGTCGTCTACCGTCGCCGGCGTCTGTCCCGTCGACGACTGCGGGGAGTCGTTCGTCGGCGTCTCCGTCGCGGCGCTCCGAAGACACGTCATCGACGCGCACGGCTACCTAGCGCTGATAGAGACGCCCGGCCTGACGCTCGTTCCTGAACAACCGCGCTCGCGGCGACAGCGCGACTGAGTGCGCCGAATCGACGACAGAAATCCGACCGCGTCGGCGACTGCTACTCCTTCGGAATCCGTCGCACCTGAAACGGTTCGTAGTCGCCGTAGGCGGCTTCGAGCGCCCCCATCCACCAGTTCCACCGGCTCGCGACGCTCTCGTCGGGCGCGTCCGAGAGGTTGTCGACGATCTCGTCGACGGTGAGCGGAACGCCCCTCTCCGCCTCCGTTTTTCCCGCATCCGCGAGGTCACTGGCCTGTCTGACGACGACGCGTCGTTCGGCGTCGGTGCCCGAAAACTCGCGGCGAAGCGCCGCGTCGAGTTCGTCGAGGTTCACGCTCTGACGTTTGCGCGCGAGCCACAAAACGCTGTGCGGGCCGCGTGACGCTCACGCCCGCCACGCGGCGAACAACAACAGTGCCGCGAACAGACCGAGAATACAGACGGCGTAGACGGAGAGTCGCGGGTCGGCGACGACGAACACGACGAACATCGTCACGCCGAGAAACAGCAGGCCCAGCGCCGCGGCGGCGACTCGAACCGCCGGATCGGACGCGGCGTCCTCGCCCGCTGCGGTTCGAATCTCGTCGAGCGTAGTCCGGATCGCAGGAAACGACGACGCCGGGAAGACGAGGAGTCGCGGCGCATCGAACGCCACGTCGTCGTACTGCAGCCAACAGACGACGTACACGCCGATGCGGAGCGAGCGCAGTTCCGAGAGCGACGACAGGTCGTGTCGCCGTTCGGCTCCGGCGGCCGGGCGAGCGAACGTCGCCGACGCGGCGTCGAGGCTGCCCTCGGTGTGTCGTGCCCTGTCGAAAACGTACAGACCGACGAGCGCAATGCCGTAGACGACCGGTAACAGCGGGTGCAACAGCGCCGTCGAGAGGACGACGCCGCCGACGAGGGTCGCCGCCGTCACGCCCGGCAACGAGAGCGTCTCGACGCCCGGAAACAGCGACGCCACCGACTCGCTTCCCTCGACGCCGACAGCGGCCGCCAGATACAGCAGCGACGTCGGACCACCGACGAACACCAGTACGGAGAACAGCCAGCCGTACCCGAAACCGTCGCCGGACGCGCCGAACGCGAGATACGCCGCACTGGCCGCCACGAGCGAGAAGAACGCGACGGAGAGGCCGACTAACCCGTGTTTGGCGAGTTGGTCGAGTTCGCCGTCGGGGACGTCGCGCCACTCGACGCGGTGGCCGTCGTCGCAGTCGTCGTGGGGCGACGGCACCGAGAGGGAGACCGTACTCCGTGGGGAGGGGACCGGGGCCATACCGTCTGTTTAGAGGGGGGTGAAATGATTGTATCGGCTACTGGCATTACCACCGCGAAACAAACAGGAACAGCGAGGCGAAGAGCGAAATCAACACGGAGAACCCGAGCGGGACGGCCTCGACGGGCGTCAGTGCGACACCGACGCCGAGAACGAACAGGCCGAATCCCGTCAGCACCACGCGCTCGGCGGGTCCGATGCCGCCGGCGTCGTAGCTCTCGTACTCATCCTCTCCGTCTTATCGCGTCACTCCCACCAGTTACTGCGTCGTTCGTTGTAACCGGCGTCACGGAACGGTTCCGGCTTGTCGGCGGGGTCCTCCGCGCCGAGGCCGTACGTGGCGAACCACGCGCCGACGTGCCAGCCGATGGCGTCGCTATCGAGTTCGACGAGCGTGATATCGAGGTGTTCGTACTCCTCTATCGCGCCGTCACCGTCGGGGTCCGGCCCCGACGACACCGCGCACGAACCGGGGCCGTCGCCGCAGGCGGAGCCGTCGGCGAACCGGATTCTCACGTCGGCGTCCTCCGGCGAGTCGACGTACTCGAACGTCAGGTTGCCGGGAACGTTCTCGTCGGCTCCTTCCTCGTAGTAGTCGAAAGTGTGGCGAATCTGCTCGCGAGCGGCCTCGGGGTCGGAGGCGTTGTCGGGGTCGGCGTAAACGGTGAAGTGGGGGTCGGGCCACGGGAACGCCCGCTCGGTGGCGTTCGGTTGCGGTTCGGTGTGCAGCACCGACGAGGCGGCCATCACGTCCGTCGGTTCGTCGTCGTGATTCAGCCCGAGCGTGTGGCCGAGTTCGTGACGCAACACGAGTTCCGTCGACTCGTCGGAGAGACCGGTTCGGACCGAGACGGTCTCGGGACGTTGAATCTGTCGCGAGTCGGTGATGTGCGGCGCACAGCCAGCGGCGTGGGTCACGTTGTTACAGTTCGGCACCTCGGCGACGAACCGAACGACGATGTCGGGGTTCTCCGCGTCGGGGACGACCCGGTAAGCGACGTCGAAACCGGCGTACTCGCGGGCGTTCTGCTCCCAGTACTCCGTCGCCTCGCGGACCAGCGGCGTGAACTCGCGGTCGGGTTCGTCGCGGTTCTCTATGGCGACGACGATGGGGTCGTCGCCCCACGGGTTGGGTCCGGTGCTGGCGGCCGCACCGTCGTGGTCGGTGGAGGTAGACGAACTGCTCGGAAGAGGCACGTCCGACGACCCGCCGCCGTCGGCGAGCGACCCCAGACACCCCGCGACGAGGAGGAGGGCGACGACAGCGAGCGTCGGCAGTCGAGACGACATGCGAAGAGGTGCTTCGGGAGAACGTATGAGCGTTGCGAACGTTCGGACGGTCGAAGAGTCGGGGTTCAGTCGTCGGTCCGAGCGGCGACCGCCTCGGGCGCGCTGTCCTCGGGTTCGACGCCCGCGAGCCGGAGCGCGTTGCCCGTGACGCCGAGGCTCATCCCCATGTCGCCGATGACGACGGCGTGGATGACCTGCACGACGCCCAGCGGGGCGCCGACGGCCAAGATGGCTTTGACGGCCAGCGAACTCCAGATGTTCTGGCGGATGACGCGCCCGGCGCGCGTCGAGAGGTCGTAGAGGTACGGCATCCGCGAGAGGTCGTCGCCCATCAGCGCCACGTCGGCCGTTTCGAGCGCCGTGTCGGTGCCGGCCGCGCCCATGGCGATACCGACGGTGGCGGTGGCGAGCGCGGGCGCGTCGTTGACGCCGTCGCCGACCATGGCGACGTGTTCGTACTCCTCGCGCAGCGCCTCGACGGCCTCGACTTTCTGTTCGGGCAGGAGGTCCGCGCGGACGTCGTCGACGCCGACCTGCTCGCCGATGACGCGAGCGGTGTGTTCGTTGTCGCCGGTGAGCATCACGACGCGCTCGACGCCGAGTTCGTGGAGGCGGTCGACGGCGCGCTCGGCCTCGGGGCGGACGGTGTCGGCGATGGCGACAACGCCCTCCAGTTCGTCTTCGGTGCCGACGACGATGACCGTCTTCCCCTCCGATTGGAGGCGCGGAATCGTCTCGTTGACGAGGTCGAGATACGTGCCGTGATGGCAGTCTTTCGTCTCGGACTCCTCGCCCTCGCTCACGACCCCCCCGTCCGTCTCGACGTGGGCGTGTTCGAGGTCGAACCCGAGGTCGGCGAACAGACCGGGCTTTCCGGCGTAGTGGGTGCGGCCGTCGAGGTCGGCCTTCACGCCCTTTCCGGTGATGGACTCGAAGCTCTCGACGTTGCGGTCTTCGACCCCTTCGCGTTCGGCGTGGTCGACGATGGCCGCCGCGATGGGGTGTTCGCTGCGCTGTTCGATAGCGCGGGCGCAGCGGAGTACTCCGGTCTCGTCGTTGCCGTTGAGCGCGATGACGTCGGTGACGCCGAGTTCGCCCGTCGTGAGCGTTCCCGTCTTGTCGAAGGCGACGGCGCGGACGCGACCCATCGCTTCGAGGTGCTGACCGCCCTTGATGAGCACGCCGTTTCGCGCGGCGCTCGTGATACCGGAGACGACGGAGACGGGCGTCGAGATGACGAACGCGCAGGGGCAGGCGATGACCAGAAGCGTCAGCCCGCGGGTGAACGCCTCGGTCCACGCGACGCCGAAGACGAACGGCGAGGCCACCGTCGTGACGATGGCGGCGGCGACGACGACCGGCGTGTAATAGTTGGCAAATCGGTCGACGAACTGCTCGCTTTCGGTCTGGCCGCGCTGTGCGTCCTCGACCATCTCGATGACTTTCGAGAGCGTCGACTCGTCGGCGGTGGCGGTCGTCTCCACCTCCAGATAACCTTCGGCGGTGATGCTGCCGGCGAACACCTCGTCACCGGGCGACTTGTCCACGGGAACCGACTCGCCGGTGATGGGCGACTCGTCGACGGCGCTCTGGCCGTCCGTGACGGTGCCGTCGAGCGGCACCTTCTCGCCCGGGCGGACGACGACAGCCTCGCCGACGGTCACCTCTTCGACGGGGACGGTGAGCTCCTCGCCGTCTCTCAGAACGGTCGCCGTATCCGGTGACAGCTCCATCAGCGTCTCCAGCGAGTTGCGCGCGCGATCCATCGAGTAGCGTTCGAGCAGTTCGGCGACGCTAAACAGTACCGCGAGCGTCGCCGCCTCGAACGGCAAACCGACGAGCACCGCCCCGACGATGCCGGTCCCCATGAGGAAGTCGATGTCGAGGCTGCGGTTCTTCGCTGAGTAGTAGCCGTTGCGGACGATTTCCTGCCCGGCGACGGCAGCCGCACCGAGGAAGAACAGCCACGCGACGGTCACCTCGTAGACGAACGTGAACAGCGTCGCGTCGAGTCCCGTCGGCAGTATCCACTCGAAGAGGATGCCGCCGAAAAGCAGGACCGCCCCGGTCCACGTCTTGAGCGCGCGAGGGCTCCGCCAGATGGACACCGTCGAGTCCGTCGTCTCCTCGACGGCGTAGCCCGCGGACTCGACTGCGGCGACGAGGCCGCCGCGCGAGACGCGCTCGGGGTCGTACGTCACCTCGACGCGACCGGTCGTCGGTTGCGTCTCGACGGCGACGATTCCGGGCGTCGATTTCAGCGCGTTGTCGACTTTCCCCGCGCAGGAGGGACAGTCCATCTCGGGGACGAGAAGCGTCTCCTGCGCGGTCGTTTCGACGGCGTACCCCGCCGCCTCGACGCGGTCTCTGACCGCCTCGGAGGTCGTTCGTTCGGGGTCGTAATCGACGAGCAGCGTGCCGGTGGTCGGCTGCGTGTCGATGCGCTCGATACCGCCGAGCGTCTCGACGCTCCGCTCGACCTTCCCGGCGCAGGAAGGGCAGTCCATCTCGGGGACCGAGAGGCGGAGATTCGTCTCGCCGCCGTCGGCGTCACCACGGCTCGAAGAAGAGGCGTCGTGGCGGTGTGGCGAGTCGAGACTCTGGTCGTGGTGGTCGTGACCGTGACCAGCCGACGACCCCGAGTCCGAATCGGCCTCGTGGTCGTGCGCCGAGCAACACCCACAGTCGTCGGTGTCGTTCGGGCGTGAATCGGTCATCGACCCGAAGTAGTCGGCCGAGGCTTATTAATCGAACTACCAGCATCGGCGGTTGGTTTACGTCGAGACTATTACTGATTCGGCTTTAGATTATTAACTCGGCGGGAAGCGAGTCGCGTCGCTCGGCGCGAAAACGGCTGAGAGGAGTAAGCCCCCTTCTGTTCGTCCCGACATTCGGCTGAGCGTCCGCGTCCGTCGTCCGAACTACCGTGCGGCCGGGCGACGCACGAATCGCGCCGCGTCGGCCGCGTGGCGCGGACTTGCACCGGTGAGGTTTCGCCGTTCCATCCGTTCTCGGTCGTCAGCGTGACGGCGGTGCCGCCACGCTACCCTCTGTGGGTTAACTCCCCTCCCTTGCGGTCGGGTTCGCGCACGTCATCGGTCGGACCGAGGGGTCTCGTTTCTGTTCCAGAGCCAGCCGTCTCCGACTCCGGGCTTGCGCCCGGTCACCTGTTCGGACGGTGGGGGGACTTTCCTCATGTCCCGGCGACGCGCGACCGCGCCGCGGGTCACGGTGGTCGGGCTCTCTCTGCCGAGTCGAAGTAGTCTCAGGAGTCGAATAAGTCGTTCGGTCGGGTTCTACACTGTTATGCAGCCATTAAAATCCGTCAAAACCGTGTCTTGTGTGAAGGGAAGCGTTCAAGTCAATAGCGCTCCAGAATGGTTGTATGTCCGAGGCGCAAACCATACGCCTCTCCTACGAGGATGGGGCTCGGGCGGTTGAACTCGCTCGGGAGTCGGTCGAATCGTTCGTCTTGCATGGCCAACGAGAGCAACCGGGGAGCATGCGCGATGCGTTCTATGCTCGAACGGGCGCGTTCGTACGGTTACAGTCGACACGCGGGCGAAGACAGCTCCGTGGTTGTGCAGGGGCGTATCGGGGTAAAGACCAACTCGGCCACGCGATAGTCGACGCCGCCATCCAAGCGGCGTCGGGCGATTCGTGTGGCTCGGAGGTCGAGCCACCGGAGCTCCCGAATCTGAACATCTCGGTCTGCATCGTCAACAACACTATTCTCACCAACGACCCCCTCGCTGACCTCGAACTCGGGAGCCACGGGGTCGCCGTCGACAACGGCGGACAACACGGCTGGCTCTACCCGACGATTCCCGTCGAGAACGGCTGGAGCAAAGAGGAGTACCTCACGCGCGTCTGCCGAAAAGCGCGTCTCTCGCCGTTCGCCTGGAAGGACGACGACACGATGGTGACGCTGTTCGAGGGTCAGGTGTTCCGCGAGCGGTCCGACGGCGGCAGCGTCGAAGAGCTGTAACTCGCCGATTCCGATTTCGATTTTTCCAGACTCGACTCGACCCAGCAACAGCTACACCGCTGCGCCTCCGCTTCGCTTCGACACGGTTTTATCAGGTCCGGAAATCTTGAAAAGCAATGGTTGAAACAGATGTAACCAGGTCCTACCCGGCGTTCAGATACTCGGTTCGGTTCGTTCCGCACGCGTTGGTCCTCGCTGTCGGGTCGCTCTCGGTCAGTGTCGCCGTCGGGAGCGTTCTCGCCGGATTGCTCGGGGCCTGGTTCCCGATTCAGGGTGGCGTGCCGCAGCTCTGTCTCTTCCTCGTCGGGGTCGTCGTCAGCGTGCTCTCGACTGTCGCTATCGTCGCCGAGTTCCTCGGATTCGATTCTCGGTAGTCGACCTTCGTTCGACCCGGGAGTCGCTCTCACTCCGCGCCGAATCCGGTTCGCGCTGCGTCGGCCAGCGCGCGTTCTGCGGCCGCGTCGACGTCGAACGACCGGACGACCTCGCCGCCGCGGACCAACGGCTCCATCAGCGATTCGGCGTCGGCCGGTGCCGCTGCCCCGCGGAGGCCGACGTGGTGGCGGCCGTCGGGCGTCCGGTACACCTCCTTGACGCCGGAGAGTTTGCCCCGCTTGGCGATGGCTTCGCCGTCGATCTCGACGATGTCGAGCGCGAAGTCGACGGGCGTCGCGTTCGAGACGTAGCCCCCCACGCCGAAGCCGTCGACGACGTCGCGGAGGTGGCGGAGGTCGGTCGGTCCCAACCCGCCGCTGACGAAGACGTCGACGCCGTCGATGTCGCGGGCCTTCAGTTCCCAGCGCACCTCGCGGACGATGTGGCGGAAGTCGCCGCGACGCGAACTCGTCGTGTCGAGACGGACCCCCGAGAGGCGGTCGCCGAGCGCCTCCGCCGCCCGGACGACCTCGTCCTTCTCGTCGGAGAACGTGTCGCAGAGCGCGATGCGCGGCACGTCCTCGGGCACCGCCTCGTCGAACGCCAGCCACGCCCCCTCCTGGTTTCCGCGGCCGAAACAGAGCAACAGCGCGTGCGGCATCGTCCCGCTCGCCTCGCGGCCGAGTACGTCACCGGCGGCGACGTGCGAGAAGCCGTCGAGTCCGCCGAGAAGTGCGCTCCGCTCGACCATCGCCGCGATGGAGGGGTGGACGTGGCGCGCGCCGAACGAGAGCACGTTCGACTCCGGCGCGGCGACGCGGGTTTCGAGCGCGGCGGTGGCGACGCCGGAGGCGTGCGAGAGAAAGCCCAAGAGGGAGGTTTCGTAGCGCGCGAAGTCGAGGTAGTCGCCCTCGATTCGCATCACGGGTCCGCCGTCGAACAGCATCCCCTCGGGGAGGGCGTCGACGCGGACGCCGAGCGGGGCCAAGAGGGCGGCGGCGTCCTTCACGCCAGCGAGTAGCTCGAAGTCGCCGGAGGGGAACTGGTCGGCGGTGACTTCGGCGACGACGGGCGGGTTCTTGTCCGCGTGTCGGAGCGTCGTCTCGGTTCGGTCGAAGTAGGCGTCGGTGGCGCGACCCTCGCGAATGGCCTCGGGACCGACGATGTCGAACTCGCTGTCGCTCATACCGTCGCGTTCGGACGGACGACGCAAAAAGTCACCCTGTTGTTCGTCGGAGGAATCCGGAAACGAGACGACTCAGTCCGCGTCGTGCACCGCGTCCAACTGCTCGGTCGTCGGCGCGTTGACGACGGTGACGGTCGTCCCGTCCTGCGTCACGCGGAACGCGTCGCCGAACGGACTCTCCTCGGGGACGCGGTAGACGCCGTCGCCGACCTGCTCTGCGCCGAGGCGGTTCGTCAGCGTCGCGCGGTAGGCGTCGGCGAACTCGCGGGCGTCCCGCTCGGAGTCCCACTCGCTTTCGAAGACGTAGCCGTACTCGCCGTCGTCGGTCTGGTAGGGGACGACGGCGTCGCCGGCCCAGCCTTCGGTCGCCGGGTGCGAGTAGTTGTACGGCGAGTACTCGTCGGGACTGTCGCGGAGGCTCTCCTGGCTGATGTGGCCGTTCTGCCAGAACATCGCGTACAGCGACGCCTCGCCGACGGTGTCGGCGGCGGATCGGGTGTCGAAGCGCGACCACTCCGCCGACGACCGGTCCTCGACGGTGACGTTCACCGGTCGTTCGTCGGGATACTTCTCCGGGTGGATGATCTGTTCGGTACTCTGCGGTTTCTCGTCGTAGACGGCGTTGACCGCCTCCCAGCCGCCCTCCTGGTGGAGCATGTGCACGAACTGCGGGCCGTCGGCGTACGGCGTATAGATGGTGAGGAAGACGCCGGGCGCGCCGCTGTCGCCGCCGCCACCGCCGCCGCCGCTGTTCGGGCGGGGGACACAGTCCCACTCGGTTCCGCAACGCTGTTCGAACAGCGTCTCGGTGTAGCGGGCGTCGCCCTCGACGATGCCGTTTCGCGCGAGTTGCCGGTCTTGCGTCGCCGCGTTACTTTCGAGGCCGAAGTGCTGGTCTTGCAGCGCGTGGACGAGTTCGTGCGCCAGCGTCGTTCGGTCGATGACGGGCGTCTCCGAGTCGCTGACGATGACGATGCGGTTCTCGCTCGGCGAGTAGTAGCCCAGCACCGAGCCGCCGTAGACGGAGTCCATCACGTCCGAGACGTTCCGGTCCTCGCCGACGAGCAACAGCGACTCCCACACCTGGTTGTTCCACGCCTCGTACTCGGCGTCGCCCGCCCCGCCCCGTTGCTGTCTGTACTCTGCGCGGGAGATGACTTCGACCGGAACCGGCTCTTCGAACTCCAACTGCCGGACCAGTTCGACGCGGGCCATCGTCCGGGCGACGAACGCCTCGCGCTCGGTCTCGTTCAGTCCGTCGGACTGATCGATGTCGAGCGGGTCGGCGGCGGCGTAGCCGTTCTCCCAGCCGAGGCGGTCTTCGCCGTCGCTTTGCCCGAATCCGTCGTCGAACGGCGACCCGTCCGTCAACGGCGCGGCGCACCCGGCGAGGACCACGCAGACGACGAGTGCGACTGTGATGCGCGTGTTCACACCTCTACGTTGGGGTGCGCCGCGAAAAGCGTTCCCACAGGGCGGCTCCGGGTCGAACCGCCGGCTACGGCGGGAACCGGCGGAAGCGAGAAGAACGGAGTTCAGACGCGATCCGGTCCGCGCGGGCTACGACTGCGTCGCCCGGACGTCTGAGAGCTGTTCGACGGTCGGCGCGTTGACGATGTAGACGGTGTCGCCGTCCTGGACGACGCGGAACGCGTCCGCGAAGCCGTTGTCACCCTCGGCGATGCGGTAAACCGTCCCGGGTCCGGCGGCGTCTCGGAGCTCCTGTGCGCTTCGGAACTGCAGGAGTCGCTCGTAGCCGTCGACGAACTCACCGGCCTCCGAGGAGTTGTCCCAGACGAGTTTCCAGACGTAACCGGTTTCGCCGGCGTCGTTCTGGTAGGCGACGAAACGGTCACCGCGGAAGCCGTCGGTGTACGGGTGGTCGTAGTTGAACGGGTCGAACTGTTCGATTTCGCCGCTCTCGTTGAGGTTGTACCAGTGACGGGCGGGGATTATCTGCGTCTGTCCCCGCGTCTCGTACAGCGGGTAGACGAGCATCGCGTTGACGCCCGCCTCGCCGAGTTCGCCGTAGTTCGGCCGACCCTCGGGTTCGAGTTGCTGCCACGTGCCGCTCGTCCGGTCGGTCACCGTGGGTTCGACCGGTCTGTCGTCGGGGTAGCGCTCGGGGTGGATGACCTGTTCGGTGCTGGCCGGCGGATTCTCGTAGGCTGCGTTGACCGCCTCCCAGCCGCCCTGTTCGCGGAGTTGGCGGACGAACGTCGGCCCGTCGCTGTACGGCTGATACTGGATGAGGTACGGGCCGTAGTTGGCGAGGCCGCCGCCACCGCCGCTTCGGGCGCTGTCTTCGAGGCAGTCCCACTCGGCGTCGCAGCGCCGCTCGTACAGCCAGTCGACGTAGTTGCCGTCACCCTCGACGAGACCGTCGACGGCGTTGTGCTTCTCGCGCGTCGACTGGTTGTAGCGCGTCAGGTCGAACTGCTGGTCCTGCAGCGCGTGGAACAGCTCCTGAGCGAGCGTCACCTCGTTCAGCTTCGGCGAGGTGGTGTTCTCGCTCACGACGACGATGCGCTTCTCGGCGGGGCTGTAGTAACCGCCGACGGAGGCACCGGTGTTCGAGTTCTGGACGGCGATGGAGTCCGTCGACTCGTTTATCATGAACAGCGCCTCGAACTGCGCGTTGTCGAACGCGCGGCGCTGCGGCGGGTAGTTCTCCGCGCTGCCGGCCGACTGGTTGCGGAACTCCGCCCGCGAGATCACTTCGACGGGGACCGACTCCTCGAACTCCAGGCCGCGAATGCGCTCGACGCGCGCCATCGAACGGTTGACGACCGCGTCGAGTTCCGACTCGTTGAGGCCGTCGGACTGGTCGACAGTGAGCGTCTCGTTGTACCAGTAGCCGCCCTCCCAGCCGAGTCTGTCGGAGTCGGGGTCCGGCGGCGCGTCGGCCATGCCGTCGCCGGAGGGAGGCGCGTCACCGGCCGGCGGGGCGCTGTCGGTCGAATCGGCCGTGTCAGCCGTGTCAGTGGCGGTCGACGGTGCGCCGTCCGTGTCGTCGGGGGCGGCGGGCGTCGAGTTCGGTTCCTCCGAACCGACGAACCCGGCACAGCCCGACAGCACCATCAGCACGGCGACCGCAACCGCGAGCGTACGTCGCATACGTCTCCATCGGGGTCGAGCGTGAAAAACCGTCGCTCGAACGTCATCGCCTGCGACGACGTCGCGCCGTCAGCGCCGATACGTGACGGGGACTTCGACCTGCCAAACGGTTTACTCGCCGCGAACCGAGAGAAGCGTATGTACGATCCGGACCGAACCGCCGTCGTCGTCGTCGACATGCAGAACGGGTTCTGTCACCCCGACGGCAGCCTCTACGCCCCCGCCAGTGAGGATGTGACCGACCCCGTTTCGACGCTCGTAGAGCGCGCGCACGACGCCGGTGCGCGCGCCGTCTACACCCGCGACGTCCACCCGCCCGAGCAGTTCGACGGTAACCACTACTACGACGAGTTCGACCGCTGGGGCGAACACGTCGTCGAAGGGACGTGGGAGACCGAACTCGTCGACGAACTCGACGTCCGCGAGGACGACCACGTCGTCACCAAACACAGCTACGACGCATTCTATCAGACAGAACTGGAGGGTTGGCTGAACGCCCACGGCGTGAAGGACCTCCTCATCTGCGGGACGCTGGCGAACGTCTGCGTGCTCCACACCGCCGGGAGCGCCGGCCTCCGCGACTTCCGGCCGATTCTGGTCACCGACGCGGTCGGCTACATCGAAGAGGGACACAAGGAGTACGCCGTCGACCACGCCGACTGGCTGTTCGGCGAGACGACGACGCTCGACGACGTGGCGTTCGAGTAATTCGAGGTGGCGGCCGAGCAATCAGCGGAACAGTCGGTAGGCGGCCTGGCCGGTGGCGACGGCCTCGGTTCCCCCGTCGGGGGTTGGGCTCTCGACGGTGATGTCGCTGACGCCGATGCTCCCGCCCGCCCGGACGACGTCCGCCGTCGCCGTCAGGTCACCCGAGGCGCGGCGCAGGTAGTTGACGTTGAGGTTCACCGTGGCGACGCCACCCTGCGTCGGGTCGTCGAACGTCGACCGCTGGGCGACGCCGCCCACGGTGTCGACGAGCGTCGCAGCGACGCCCCCGTGAATCGTCGGCGGCGACGTGGTGTTGGTGAGTTTCTCGTCGTACGGAATCGACATCACGACGCGTCCGCGTTCGATGCTGTCGACGCGCGTGTTCAACCACGAGAGGTAGCCGTGTTCCTGTTCGATGAACTGCTGGAGGAGCGCGGCGGCGTCCGACGGAAACGACTCGGAATCGTCCATGCTCGCGTTCGTCCACCGAGGCGTTTGTAGCCGCCGATTTGTTCGAGACGAGTTGCGACGGTGGAGTGATACGGGAGAACGGCGTATCGAGCGCATGGACTCAACGTCGGGCGGAAGTCGGGCGGACGACGAGTCAAGGGCGAGCGGAACCGAATCGACCGAATCGAACGCCGCAGCGACCGAAACGACGTCGTCGGAGGAGACGCCGGACGACTCCCGTTCCGGAAGCGGCGGCGGTAGCGGACCCGAGTACGAGACGAACTTCCGGGACCACCCCGACTGTTACTCGGTCGGCCGCGGCGAGGAAGGCGTCTTCAAGGTCCAACCGTACAAGGGCGAACTCCTGGCGTTGTGGAGTTACGCAGACCGGGCGACGGCCGACGAGTCCGGCGACGCCATCTACGGTCGGTTCCTCGACTACCGCGACGCCGGCGACTTCGTCGGAATGGACATGGCCCGAAAGTACCTCCAGATGGGTTACACTCGGTCGATGCGCTACGCGCGCTATCCCGGCGGCAAGAAGTACGACGACGACGGCAAGGAGCGCGACGCCCAACACTGGGCCGACGACGACAAACGCGAAGCGGCGCTCGTCTACGAAGCCTGGTGGAGTAAGGCCGAAGCCGACGAGACGTACGCCGAGCGGAAGAAAGAACACCGCGAGAAACACGGATAACCCCCGACGCCGTGCCCGCCCGCCGCTCTGGCGGCGTGCTTACCCCAGACGAATCGGGTCGTCGCTCGACACGAGTTCGACCCGGACGTCGTCGCCGACGGCGAACGCGTGACCCTCGTGGAAGACGAGTTTCGCCCCGAACGCCGAGTCCTGCGCGAGAAACAGCGAGAGTCCGGTCGCTCGTTCGCCGTCGGCTACCACGTCGAAAGAGTTCCAGCGGACGTCGCGTCCGGCCACGGACCCGACCGGAAAGTCGAGAAACGAGAGCGGTGCGTCCGCCGCTTCCCGACCCGTGCGGCCGCCGGTGAGCGCCCTCTCGCCGGTAGGGACCCCATCGCCGGTGAGTACCCCACCGCCAGTGTAGTGCGCCAACCCGCCGTCGAGAACGCGCCCGTCGTCGGCGGCGATGCCGGCGAAGTACGCGCCGGGGTCGGGATGCGACGGCGCATCGAGCAGCACGTACGTCTCTCCCACCTCGACGACGGTCCCGGTGCCGTCCCAGCCGAGCGGTTCGACAGGCGCGTCGAGCGTCAGCGGGAGCGACCCGCCCGCGCGGTAGGCGTTCTGGTCGGCGCGGCGGAAGCCGAGGTGGACGTGGTTGTCGACCCACTGGCCGAAGAACCCCGATCGGACCATCTCGCCGAGCGACTCGCCCGCTTCGACGTACTGACCGGGTTCGACCGCCGGGTCGACGTGGAGGATGCGGGCGACGTAGTCGCTCTCGTGGTCTCCGTCACCGGTCCTCTCTCCGCCGTCGAACCGAACCCCCGGCGAGTTCGCCTCATCGACGGCGACCACGATGAGGTGGTCCGCTTCGACTGCGTACGGTTTCGGCGGCGCGCGCACCGACTTCGTGTCGAGGACCTCGCCCGAGATCGGCGAGAGTCCGTCGTTCGTCTCGGGGTAGAGGTCGACGGCACAGCCGCGGTCGTGCGCCGGGTACGGCGAGTTGTACAGCGAGAAGCGCCGGTAGCGTTCGACGACGGGCGAGGAGAGCGTGACCGTCATTGACGGGAGGTGGGCGTTCGGGGCTATAGCCCCGTCGAACTGAAAGACCGGGAAGCCGAGACAGCCGGGAAACCGGGGGACGGCCGGAAAGCCGGGGGGCCGGAAGCCGAGACGGTTAGGTACGCCGAGCGCGCAGGGGCGGTATGCGAGTCGTACGCGGCAGGGCGAGCGACCCGGAGGCCGACCGCGACGCGACGGCGACGCTGCTCGAAGACGCCGCCGAGACGGGCGTTTCGGCGCTCCGCGTCTGGTCGCCGCACCGCCAGCTCGCGTTTGGGCGGCGCGACGCGCGCGCCGAGGGTTACGACGCCGCCCGCGACGCGGCCGAGGAGCGGGGGTATCCGCCCTTAGAGCGGAGCGTCGGCGGCCGCGCCGTCGCCTACACGGGGGCGACGCTCGCGTTCGCACACGCCTGCCCGGTCAAGAATATGCGTCGCGGGTTGGACGAGCGGTACGACGACGCGGTGTCGACGGTGATTCGTGCACTCGAAACGGTCGGGGTCGACGCCGATCGGGGCGAACCGCCCGAGTCGTTCTGCCCGGGCGCGCACTCCGTGCAGTGCGATGGCAAAATCGCGGGCATCGCACAACGCGTCCGCAAGGGTTCGGCGCTCGTCTCCGGCTGCGTGCTCGTCGCCGACCACGAGGAGATCTCGCGGGTTTTAGAGCCGGTGTACGCGGCGCTGTCAGTGCCGTTCGACCCCGAGTCGGTCGGCAGCGTCGCTCACGCTGGCGGCGACGGAGACGCGGAAAAAGTCGCTCGGGCGCTGGAGGCGGCGTTCGTCGGAGACGAAGCGGCGGTCGAGCGCGTCGAATCGGTGACGGGGTGAGCGTCGGCTACCGAAGTCGCCGGTAGAGACGGAGCAGCACCGAGAGGGCCGTGCCGATGCCCGGTACGCGCGACGAGAGCGCGGCCGCCGCGAGGAGCAGGACGCCGCTCACGCGCCGGCCCTTGGAGAACGCCACGATGGCGTCGACGAGCGTCGAGACGATACTCAGTTTGTTCATCGAGTTGACGTTGGTAGTCATCTACGGGGAAGACGACGCGCGAGGTAATAAGCGACTACCGAGCGCGCCGGACGCTTCGCCGACGGCTCGCGCGGACCGCCACCGTTTACCACCCCGCCCGACGACACGCAGACAGTCCGAAAATGCTCATCACACACGCACGCCTCGCCGACGGCCGGGAGGTCGACGTCCGGACCGAGGGCGAGACCATCGCGGCGGTCGAACCCGCGGGGTCGCTCTCGCCCGACGGCGACGAACTCGAACTGGAGGCCGACGACCGACTGCTTCTGCCCGGTGCCATCGACGCGCACGTCCACTTCCGCGAACCCGGCTACTCGCACAAGGAGACGTGGGAGACGGGGTCGAAGAGCGCCGCCGCAGGCGGCGTCACCGCCGTCGTCGACCAGCCGAACACCAGTCCCCCGACCATCGACGGCGACGCGTTCGACGAGAAAAGCGAGTTGGCCGAAAAATCGCTCGTCGACTACGGCATCAGCGGCGGCGTCACGGAGTCGTGGGACCCCGACTCGCTGTTCGACCGGCCGCTGTTCGCGCTCGGCGAGGTGTTTCTCGCCGACTCGACCGGCGACATGGGTATCGACGCCGGCCTGTTCGCCGAGGCCGTCGCCCGCGCCGCCGACGCCGGTGTGACTGTGAGCGTCCACGCCGAGGACGCCGAGCTGTTCGACGAGAGCGTGAAGGGCCAGGATGCAGGGGGCGAAGGCCGCAAGGCCGACGCCGACCCGTGGAGCGCCTTCCGGACCGCGGAGGCCGAAGCCGCCGCCGTCGAGCGAGCACTCGACGTGGGCGCGGAGTCGGCCGCGTCGATTCACATCGCCCACACCAGCACGCCCGAGGGCGTCGACGCCGCGAGCGAGGCGGGCGCGACCTGCGAGGTGACGCCGCACCACCTGCTGTTGTCGCGCGACGACCTCTCCGAATTGGGCACCTACGGCCGGATGAACCCGCCGCTGCGGAGCGAGAAGCGCCGGGAGGCGGTCTACGAGCGCGTCGCCGACGGCACCGTCGATATTATCGCAACTGACCACGCGCCGCACACCCGCGAGGAGAAGGAGACCGACCTCTGGAGCGCCCCCAGCGGCGTCCCGGGCGTCGAGACGATGCTACCGCTCCTTTTGAACGAGGCCCGCGAGGGTCGATTGACGTACGAGCGCGTCCGCGACCTCACCGCTGCGAACCCGGCGCGCATCTTCGACTTGCCGCGGAAAGGCGCGGTCGAAGTCGGCAGGGACGCCGACCTCGTGCTCGTCGACCCCGAGGATCCGAGAGAGATTCGCGGCGACGACCTCCACAGCAACTGCGAGTGGACGCCGTTCGAGGGCTTCTCGGGGGTGTTCCCGCAGGTGACGACGGTCCGCGGACGAGTCGTCTACGACCCCGAGGGCGAGACGGGCACGCTGTCGTCGACGTTCGGCGACGCTGCGGGCGCGAACGTCAGAGAGTAGTCTGTGAGCGGAGCACCTCCGACAGCGAGTCGTTCGGAAAAATGAGCCGCAACCGTCGAAACCCGAACTGCCTCGGGAATACGTTTCGTCGCCTATCGGTCGTCTGTCGTCGCGCGGCGTTACTCGAGGACGCGGCTCAGCAGACCCTGACTCTCGGGGTTGACGACGACCGAGTTCTCGAGTCGGTCGGCCATCCCCTTCTGCCGCATGTAGCTGGCGAACGCGAGGAACGTCGGCGGCCAGAGGCCAATGAAGATGCCCTGCGTCTTGTTGCCGCGGACGTAGAACTGATACCACGACAGCGCCACCGAGAGCGCCGACGCGATGAGCGCGACGTCAGCGCCGGACTCTTCGGCCTCGGCCATTTGTTTCTGCGACCCTTGCGACATCTGATTCTGCGATTGCCCTAAAATCGACATTGCATACAATAGGGCCACGAGCATACGTAAGATGGTTGTGCCTTATTTTTCGATGAAAACAAGTAGCGGACGCCGAGTGTCGCTTCTCGAAGTCTGTCGCCGAGAGCAGAGTCACCGCGCCGCCGAAACGAAGCTTTTTGCCCTCGCTCCGGCACGGCGCTGATATGAACGACCATCCACTGATGGGGAAGGAGGCGGCGTGGGAAGCCGTCGTCGCCGACATGGAGGCAACCGCCGAGGCGTACCGAGAGGGGGGATGGGAGACGGTCGAACTCCACCCGGGCGACGTGCTCCCGCTCTCCGGCGTAGATATCGGGGTGGACGTCGGCGACGAGCCCGGTGGCGACGCGACGGACGCCTCCGAGGAACGCGCCGACTGGAGCGGACTCGACGTGCTGCTGCCGGGCAACGAGTTCAGTGCCGTCGAAGCCGTCGTCGAGGCGTCGACGTTCGACGAGTCGGAAGTGCTCCGGACGCGAGAAGACGGCGTGGTTCTCGCCGTGGTGGTGATGAAAGCCTCGGCCGAAAAGCAGGCCGTGTTCGTCCCGCTGTACTACGATATCGCCGACATCGCGGGCGTGGCGAACGCCGCGCGGAGCGCCGGGCGTCTCGAACTGGCGCTGCGGCCGCTGTCGAACGACCAGCGGGTGTTGTTCGCGCTGGACGACCCCGAGCTGGTGTTACCGGAGTAGCCGTGAACTGAGGGACACAGTCACACCCCGAAACGGCCGACAACGGCCGGGAGGGGGCGCGAGTATCCGGCGACGCCTTTCGACGTTCTTTTTATCCGCGACCGTTTCGTACCCCGTATGGCAGATTTCAAAGTCGTCGTCGCCGACCCCGAAGACGGCTCGACGCACCAGTTCGACGTGGACGGACAGGACGCGAACCGATTCCTCGGCCGAGATCTCGGCGACGAAGTCGACGGCGGTGCCGTCGGCCTCGACGGGTTCTCCCTCGAACTCACCGGTGGCTCCGACAAAGCCGGCCGTCCGATGCGCAAGGACGTCCCCGGTCCGAACCTCAAGTCGCTGCTGCTCGAAGGCGGCGTCGGCTACAAGCCCTCCCGCGACGGCGAGCGCAAGCGGATCAGCGTCCGCGGCCGCGAGATCAGCGACGAAGTCGTTCAGATCAACGCCAAAGTCGTCGACGGCGGCAGCGTCACCGACGCGCTCGGCGGCGACGAAGACGACGACGAGGAAGGCGGCGACGAAGACGACGAGTAATCCGCAGTCCGATTCCGACCGTTTTTCCCCACCGCAGCCCGAGTGACGACCATGCCGGACCGCGTCTCGCACGACAACCCCTCGGTGACGACGTACCGCGCTCGACTCGAACGAAGCGGCGGCACGCGGCGTCCCTGCCTCCGCCTTCCAGACGAAGTCGAAGCCGAGGGCGGCGACGTCGTCCGACTCGTTCTCGACGGCGACGAGCGCCACGCGAAAGTCGACAGCGACGCTCAGGGACCGCTGATTCGCGGCGCGTACGACAACCGCCGCCTGGCTCGCACGCCCGGCGCGGGCGAGAACCGACTGGTCGAGTGGGCCGAGTCGAACGACCGAAAACCGGGTACGAGCGTCGAACTCGACGAAGTCGAACCCGGCTACCTCTACGGTCTCCGCGTGCCGGGCAAACGCGCCGTCTACAGCGTCACCCACCAGCCGAAGTCGTCGTTGGCGGATATCGCGCGGCAGTTGGACGAGTAGCGAGAGCCACGAGAGAGCGATTCACCGGGATCGAGACCGGCACGAAGAGCTATGTTGTCAGTGAATCAATCAGTAGCTATGGAAGTACTCTCGCCGGCCTTCCGTCGAACCGTGCGTGACCACTCGACCGGTCTCGCGTTCGCGTTCCTCCTCCTCGTCTGGATTCCCGTCTCCGAAGGCTGGCTGGTCGAACCGCTGTACGCCATCCTATATCCCGTCTGGTTGCCGGGGTATCTCGCCGTCCTGGGCGCATCGGCCGTTCGCAACCTCTATCTCCCCTGGCTGGGCAGCGGACTGTCGTTCTACACCATCGCGCTCGCACTGTTGTTTCTCGAAGCGGCGTTGGTGGCCCGCCTCCTCCGGTTCGTCGCGTGGGCGTATCGGGCGCGACGCGGCGGCGGAGGAAACGGCGGTAACCGCGGACACGACAAACGGAACGACGGCCCAGTCGCGTAACCTACTGGCGACTCGCAGTCACGCGCTTTTTACCGCTGGCGAGCCGACACGATTGCATGAGCGACCGACTGGAGTTTTTCGCCGGCGAGCGCCTCGACGACGTGGCGCTGTTTCTGACCGACGACTACCTCGACGAACAGGGAAAAATCGCAAACTACGGCGAGACGGTCGACGGCGGGGTCGTACTCGTCGAGCCCGGCGACAAGGGCCGACAGCTGTTCGCCGCCGGAACCGGGATGAAAGCGATGGAGTTCGCACAGAGTGCGATGGGCAACGAGGGAGTCATCGCCGACGATCTGAGCGGCGGGGAGTGTCCGGCCGCCGAAGGTGAAGCGGAAAGCGGAGCCGACGACCACCGCGTCAAGTTCGTCTTCGCGTTCGCGGAGGCGAAAAACGAGGAAGTCGGCGGCATCTACGCCGAAGGCGACGTGATTCACGCCTACGCGCAGTGCGAATGCGGGCAGTCGTACTCGGACCGCTGGGTCGTCGAGTAGCGAGTCGGCAGGCGGTGAGCCGACGACCGTCCGACCTGGGAAGCCGTCGGGAAGCGCCACCAAAGTGTGTCACAGAATTAATATTGAAAGAGAAAAGTTCATATTCTGAAGGAGTATGCAGGTCTCATGTCTTCGCAGAGACCGAACAACAAACGATTTGACAGTAATGGGTCCCTCTCGCGCCGCTCGCTGTTAGCGGCGCTCGGAGTCGGGGCGGCGGTCGCGGCCGCTGGTTGCGTGTCGCAAGCGGAGGCCGACAGCCCGCAGGCGACCGACTCCGGCGAGGAACTCGATGCGCAGTTCGGATACGTCGGTCGTTCGTTGGACGCCACCCCGCCCGTCGAGCCGGACCACGAGGTCCAACTGCTCATCGCTCCCCGGGAGGGAGCGCCCGTCCCCGAGTTCTACTTCGAACCGGCCGGGCTCCTCGTCGAACCGGACGACGTCGTCCAGTTCACGCTCGGGACGCCCGACCACACGATCACCGCTTACCACCCGCAGCTCGGACGGACCCAGCGCGTTCCCGACGGCGTACCCGCGATCTCTTCGCCCGTGCTCGGCGCAGGCACGTACTGGCTCTACAGGTTCGAGACGCCCGGCGTCTACGACCTCTACTGCGCCCCGCACGAACCGTACGGCATGGCGTTCCGCGCCGTCGTCGGCGAAGCCAGCGGCCCCGGCGCCGACCCGGTGTCGATGGAGGACCCCGCCCACGGCGAACTGCGGCCGCCGTTCCAGACGTCGGCGACGGTGCTCGCCGACCCCGCGCTTGACCCCGACGCCATCGTCGACGCCGGAAGCGTCTCGTGGAGCGACCTCGACCCAGAGAGCAAGCGCCTACAGATGTGAGAGGCGAGAGCCCGAGCTAATCGCGTCGCGCCGTTCGACGCCTCACAGTTCGGTCTCGACGCCTTCGTCTTCGGGTTCCGCTTCTTCCTCTTCTTCGGCTGTTTCGGCGACGCGCTCGAAGGCGGCCAAGATGACGCGTTTCGCCGCGCTGCCCTGCGTGCTCCAGTGGTTCGCGTAGTCGAGCATGTCGTCGTAGATGTCGGGCTTACAGCCCGCCGCGCGCGGGTGGCCGCCGCCGTCGACGTAGGCGGCGACTTCGTGCGCGCGCTCGAAGCTCTCGGAGCCGCGGATGCTCGCGCTCCCGGCGGGTTTGACGATGACCGCGGCGTCGGCACCCTGTTCGCGGAGCGCCTCGGCGACTTCGTTCTGCGAGCAGCGGCCGTAGGTGACGCCGACGGTCCACTCGCCGACGCGCTTGAACTCCGCCCGCGAGACGGCGAGCTCGATGAGTTGTCCTTTCTCGACGCGTCGGTGTTCGACGTACGCCAGCGCCTGCTCGGGGAGGTCCGCGCCGTAGGCGGCGACGATGGCGACGTACTCCTCGTTGCCGACCCAGTAGGCGTAGTCGGCGAGGTCGTCGCTTCGGGCGTCCTCGCGGATCCAGAGGTCGTGGTCGCGCGTCACCGCGGCGAGTTCCTCGAACTGCTCGGAGAAGTCGTAGTCGAGCGAGCGAAGCGCCACGTCGGTCGTACACTCCTCGTCGGAGTCGCCGACGACGAGGTCGACGCCCGCTTCCCGGACCGCCGCCGCGACGTCGTCGCCCCACTGGTGGTGGTCGAACCACCGGACGCTGTCGACGTGAGCGACGAGCGATTCGAGCGCCTCCTCGACGTACTCGTACTTGTCGGGGCAGAGGTCGCAGACGTAGACGTCGATACCGTCGTCGGCGTACTCCGCGACGCGTTCGAGCGCGTCCTCGACGTTGTGCGGCCCGGCACCGACGAGCGCTACCGACGAGTCGAGCGCCGCGTCTTCGTCGGCTTCCTCGTCTTCGTCCTCCTTGTCGGCGACGGGATCGTCGTCTTCGAGACGGCGTTCGATATCCGCGAGGAACGGTTCGGGGTCGAGCGCCGCGTCGTACAGTTCTCGAATCAGCGCCGCACAGCCGAGTCCGTCGGCGTCGAGGTCGGCGACGACGACGGCTTCGGCGCCCTCGACGGCCTCTTTGACGCGTTCGTCGGCGCGCTCTTCGTCGAGCGAGTCGGGGTAGAAAAAGCCCGTCCCGGGAAGGAGCGATTTCCGCGAGAGGGGGAGCAGTCCGGAGTCGATGAGGTCGTCGTCCATAGGGGACCGAAGTGCGGCGAGGTGAAAACGGCGGTGATTTGGCGAGCGTCGGCGAGCAGAAGCCGGAGAATCTCTCAACCCCCGCGATTCGATCACACCCGAGCCGAATCTACCACTGTCAGAAGCGAAGCGCGTGTCCGACCGCCTCCTCGGCATCGGATTTTCGAGAGTACCGCGAGCGACCGCCACGCGTCAAACGGGAGATAAAGCATTCGTTGACACAAACAGTAGCCAGTCAGTAACTAACGTCTGACAGTCCGAAGGCAGAACCGATGTCAGAGAGTGTGCAGGGCGGTCGACCCGGCGGAGAGCCGGGCGAACCGACGTTGGGGTTACCCGTCTACGGAGTATCGCAGCGGACGCCGTTGGCCGCGCTGGCCGACGGACTCGACCCGAGCGGGTGCGTCGTCGTACTGGACGGCGAACGGCCGCTCGGCGTGTACAGTCCGCGACAGGTGCGACGCGACGAGGCGGACCCGCTGGCGCCCGAGACGGTCGGTGACCTCACCCCAGAGAAGCCGCTGGTCGTCGGGGCGAGCGTTCCGACCGAAACGTGTCTCGAACGCGCGCTCGACTCCGAGGAGCGGTTCGTGTTGGTCGTCGACGACGCAGACCGCCTCGCCGGCGTCGTCACGCGGTGGCAACTGCTCGCGGCGCGAGAGCGCGACGAACCCGACGCGCCTGTCGTCGAGCTGCTCGTCGACGACGAGTAGCGGCGGACGACTCGCGGACGTCGACGCCGAGAGACGAGAGGTCGGAAAAGAGAGGAGAGGAGGTGAACAGCGCGTCCGGTACGGGGCCGACGCGCGGCTCAGGCGCTCTCCGAGCTGTCGAGTTGTCGCACGGTCAACACGGGAACCGGGCAGGTTCGGACGACGCGTTCGGTGACGCTGCCGATGAGAAACCGGTTCTCGCCGTGGCGGCCGCGCGTCCCCGTGGCGACGAGGTCGGCGTCGTGCTCGCGGGCGTACTCGCCGATGACGGCCGCGGGGCGGCCCTCGCGGACGGCGGTGGTCACGTCGCGGGCCGCCTCCGCGCGGACGGTTTCGAGCGCCTCCTCGCCGCGTTCGTGAAGCGCGTCGCGCATCTCCTCGCGGAGTCGCTCCGGCGACGAGTCGACTTCCCCGCTGTCGACGACGTAGAGTGCGTGAACCGTCGCGTCGAACGTCTCCGCGAAGTCGAGTGCGACGGCCACCGCGCGCCGGACGCTCTCGGAGCCGTCTGTCGCGATAACGATGGTGTCGAACATATCGCCGGGTTCGCCCGGGCACGGCATAAAACCACGCGCGACCGAGCGAACGCGGGGCGGTGTACGTTCGCGTCCGCGCGGGGGGAGCGTTTTTGAGGCAGGCCCGCCCAGAGAGGGGTATGACGACGCCCTTGGAACTCGACCTCGTGTTGGTACCGGTCGACGGGAGCGACGAGTCGACTGTCGCCATCGAGTACGCCATCGGCATCGCCGAACAGTACGGCGCTGCCGTCCACGCTGTCTACGTGCTCGGCGAGGAGATGGCCCGCGCAATCGAAACCGGTGCCGTCGAGGAAGACGAGATCGCCACCGAGACGGAGGCGTTCACCGACAACGTCGCAGAGATGGCCGAATCGAGTGACGTCGAGGTGGCCACGTCGACGGCCTACGGGTTCTCGACGAACGTGAAGACCCGCCATCCCGGCAGCGTGGTCCTCGACACCGCAGAGGAACTCGACGCCGACTTCATCGTCGTCCCGCGTGAACCCGTCTCGGGTGACCCCGGCGAAGTGCTGGAGAAGGCCGCCGAGTACGTGCTGTTGTACGCGAGTCAGCCCGTACTGTCGGTCTGAGCCGTCTCGGCCCGAATCAGACCGCGTCGCGTTCGGCCTCGATTCGGTCGACGTACGCGTCAGTCAGTTTCGAGAAGATCGCCTCGCCGGCCTCGGACGTCGCCTCCCGCGGGTCGCCGAGGACGCCGTTCTCCGTTATCGCCGCAAAGCCGTCGCTGAGCAGCCGCGAGACGGAGATGTCGCCCTCGCGGCCGAGTTCCAGTCGGTCGGTTCGGACGAGTTCTTCGGCGGCGGCCAGCACCATCGCCGTCTCCGCCGCGCCTGCGTGAATGACCGGTTCCTCGTACTCGACGCCCGCCTCGCGCAGACCCTCGTTCATCAGTTCCATCATCGTGTCGAGCTCTGCGAGTGCGACGACGTTCGCGTCGAGCTCGCGCGCGAGCTCGGGGGCGACGGTGTTGACCGGCGCGAAGTTACCGCCGTGGGTCGGCACGAGCACGAGATGCTCGAATCCGTGGGTGTCCAGCGACCGGCAGTACGACCGAATCAACTCCATCAGCGTCTCCGGCGGAACCGTAATCGTGCCGGGGAACTCCATGTGGTGTCCCGAACAGCCGGGGCGAATCGTCGGCGTGGCGAAGGCGTCGCCGAGTTTCTCGGCGATGCGCCGCGAGAGCTCGTCGCCCGCGAGGGTGTCCATGATGAGCGGGAGGTGCGGTCCGTGCTGTTCGACGGAACCGACGGCGATGATCGCGGTTCGCGTCCCCGCTTCGAGTGCGTCTTCAACGTCCGTCCACGTCCGGTTCTCCAGTAGCACGTCGGATGTGCGCGTCATACACAGAGTGCTATGCGGTAACGTGCTTAGTCGTACGCTTCTCGGAAGAACGCGTTCGGCGAAAGCGCGCTGCGAGACCCCTCTATCGTCTCTCGGCCGTCTCTCGGCCAGTGTCGGATCAGTTCAGTCGAAGTGCCATCTCCAACTCGAAACTCTCGGCGTTGCTCACCTCGAAGCCGATCTTCTTGTAGAGCGCGACGGCCGCGCGGTTCCACCGCTCGACGGTGAGCCACACTTTCTCGGCACCGCTGGTCTGGCCGTGTCCCAGGAGGGCCTCCATGAGGTAGGTGCCGATGCCGGCGCGCTGGTACGTCTGGAGCACGAAGATGGCGAGTTCGTAGGCGTCCTCGTCGGGGACGAGCGTCGCGTGGCCCGCCGCCTCGTCGCCGTGCCACGCGACGACGTTCAGACAGTCCGAGTCGAGAATCGTGTCGAGCCACGACCGGATGCGCTCCTCGCGGCCCGGCGGGATGCCCTGCGCGCGGTCGGCGGGGTCGAACTCGGCGTACATCTCGACGAGGCGCTCGTAGTCGTCGCCGTCGGGGTCGTAGGCGCGAATCTCGATGGAGCGGCCCTCGCGGTCCTCGAACTCGATGGGCGGCGCGTCGAACGGTCCCGCCGGTTCGTCGGGGTAGAGACGCTCTCGCTTCATCGCACCAGTTTCACCGTCTTGTGGGAGTTCAGGAGCACGAACTCGGCGATGCCCCCGATACTGATCTTGCCCATCGGACTGCGCTGGCCGCCGCCGAGGACGAGCTGGTCGAAGCCGCCGCTCTCGGCGAGGTCGACGAGGCTGCTGCCGGGGTCACCCTCGACGTGCCGAATCTCGGCGTCGATGGCGGCGCTCTCTAACTGCTCGCGGACGCGCGTCTCGATCTCTTCGGGCGTCGCCTCCGAGTTCGGGTTCTCGACGATGGCGACGGTCAGGTCGTCGTCCGCGGCGACCGCTCGTTCCACCGTGCGTTCGAGCGCCTGATACGAGTCCTCGCTCCCGCCAATTCCCAGTAACACCTTCATATGGGGGGCAGTTGCAGGCGGAAGCCAAAACAGTTATCGCCGAAATCGGCGGTTGGTCGCCCGTGGGCCTCCGACGCCGCCCGACCGGGCCGCCGGTATCCGACGCTCGGCCGACGCCGACAACCCTTTTGTACCCGGTTCACAAGGGCGGAGTATGGCAGACGACCCCGCGACGCCCTCGGAGTCGCCCGAGCGAGAGACGGAAAACGGCGCGCGCGACGAGGCAGTCGAGACCGACGAACGCGCGGCGGAGACGGAGAAGAGCGAGACGAAAAACGGCGCAGCAGCGACCGACGAGGCGAGCGACGCCCCCATCGACGCCCACGAACCCGTCGACGACACCGCCGCCGAAGACGTCCCCGAAGACGTCCAGAAGTACGCCCGGTTCAAGAAGATGGACGGCGCGCAGTACGACCGCGTCAACGGCTTCCTTCGGGACCGGACGTACATCACCGCCCGCGAGTGGGCCATCGCCCGCCTCTGCGCGGACTTCCGGACCGAGACGGGCGTCGAGATGACGAAAATCGGCGAGAACCTCCCGCGCCTGGTGCCCTTCATGACCGACACGTACACCCCGCAGGCGGTCAACCAGGCCCGCGCCTCCTTCGAGGGGAAGGTGAAGAAGTCGGGCGCGACGTTCCTCTACGGCGCGATGAGCGGCTTCTTCACGGCCGAAGAGTTGGACGAGACGATGTACGAGGTGACCGAAATCGCCAAGTTCCTCCTGGAGGTCGAAGGTGTCGACTTGGCGGTCGCCGAGGAACTCGACGCCGAGGAGCGGATTTCGAGCGTCATGCGCGAGGTCCGCCAGTCGAGCGCCCAGCTGCGTGCCGAAGAGGTGGAGTGCCCCGAGTGTGGGCACGTCCACGAACCGAAACAGGAGTAGTCGAGAGCCGCGTCTCGGCGCGTCAGCGACACCGACCGTCTCGCGGCGACCCACACTACTTCGTGTCTGGGCGCTCACTCTTACCTATGGTCGACAAAGAGCTCGGAGAGGCGACGATAGTGTACGAAGACCCCGACGGCGAGACGATCGAACAGAACGTCCAGAACGAACACGTCGCGTACTTCCAGGACCACTGGCTGGTGAAAGTCGGCGAGGACAACGAGGGCCGCGACATCGTCCGCCGAATCCCGGCGACGCGGGTGTATCACGTCGAGCGAACGGTCGAGCGGTTCGAAGAGGAGGTCAAGACCGTCCGCGACCAGGTCCAGTCGTTCACCGACGACCTCCGGTCGAGGCTCCTCGGCGGCGACCAAGAAGAGAACGACCGGAGCGGACCGCTCAGCATCAACGTCGACAAAGACGAGTCGAACGACGGGAGTCGGTAGGGCGCGGACGACTACCCCTCGAAGCCGCCCTCCCACCGGAACGTTCCGTTGCACCTTTTTGCCTCGCTCGTGGGACTCGCTCGGCAAAAATCTGCACCAAAAAGAGACTAACTACCCCTCGAAGCCGTCCTCCCACCGGAACGTTCCGTTGCACCTTTTTGCCTCGCTCGTGGGACTCGCTCGGCAAAAATCTGCACCAAAAAGAGACTAACTACCCCTCGAAGCCGTCCTCCCACCGGAACGTTCCGTTTCGCTGGACGACTTCACCGTCGACGAGCAGCCGCGAGTCCTCGCTCATGTCGGTGATCATGTCGACGTGGACCGCCGACTGGTTGCCCGCTTCGCCCTCGGGGAGACAGGAGTCGTACGCCCGGCCGACCGCGAGATGGACGGTGTCGCCCATCTTCTCGTCGAAGAGGATACTGTCGGTGAAGCGGTCGATGCCGCGGTTCATCCCGATGCCGAGTTCGCCGAGGCGACGCGCGCCCTCGTCGGTGTCGAGGATGTCCGCGAGCACGCCCTCGTTCTGGCCGGCGCTGAAGTCGACGACCTCGCCCGCCTCGAACGCGAGGTGGACGTCGGTGAGACGCTTGCTCTGGATAGTCATCGGCACGTCGAAGTACACCTCGCCCTCGGTGGCGTACGGAGCCGTGAAGACCTCGCCCGACGGGAGGTTGTGCGAGTCGTAGGCGACGGAGGCGGCGGAGTTCACGGCGGTCCGGCCCTCGACGGACATCGTCAGGTCGGTCTGCTCCTTCTCGATTCGGACTTCGCTGCCGGCGTCGAGCACCTCCTTCATCTGCGTCATCTCGTCGGCGAGCGACTCCCAGTCGCGGAGGACGGCGTCGTAGACGAACCGCTGGTACTCCTCGTAGGCCATCCCGGCCTGCTGGGCGAGCGAGCGCGTCGGGTGAACAGTCGCCACCCAGTCGGTGTCCATCCGCGCCTCGCGGGGTCCTTCGCGTGCGCGGGCGAACGCGCGCTGGGTCTCTCCGGGCACGTCCGCCGTCGCGGTCGTGTTTCGGCCACCGCCGAGGCGGAGGTAGGCGTCGGCGTTCTCCAGAAGTGCGAGTTCGTGCGCCGGGTCCTCGTCGAACTCGCCGTCGTGGTTCTTCAGGTAGGCCCGCGACACCTCCGCGGAGTCGTACAGCGTCACCACGTTCGCGCCGCGCTCGCCGAGTTTCTCGGCGACGGCGACGGCGAGGTCGTGGGCGTCCTCGGCGACGCTGACGATAACGTCGTCGCCGGCTTCGATGCGCGCGCTCCAGTCGACGAGCACCTCGGCGTGCTCGCGTACCCTCTCGTCCATGCGCGTCCGGAGGGCGGGCGGGTGGTAAGAGACTCCGGTTCCGCGCCGCGGCCGCGACTGGACGCCCTCAGTCCGACGCGACGCTCCGACAGACCTCCCCGAGCGCCTCCGGCCGCCGCCTCCGTCACCCGTCGAACATCGACAGAATCCGAGTCAAATCCTCGCCGTACTGAACAAGCGCGTCTTCCAATCGGACGACGCCGACGAAGTCGCCCGCGTCGTCGACGACGGCGGCGCGACGAGCGTTCTCGTCTGCGAGGTGTGCGACCAGCGCCGAGAGGTCCTCGGACTCGCGGACAGTGACGAGGTCGCCCGAGAGGACGTCGCTGGCGGTCTTGTCGTCGAGATCCTCGCCGGCGACGTACGCGCGGCCGATATCGGCGGGCGTCAGCAGGCCGAGCGGTCGCTGCTCGTCGAGGACGGCGACGAGTTCGAGCGAGTTCCTCCGCATCGCGGCGGTCACGTCGCCGACAGGCGTCGTCGGCGCGGCGGTGGCGACGGTCGCGTCGAGGATGTCTGTGAGTGTCATGTCGAGGACTGTACGGGTGCGGGAAGCGTAAGTCCAGCGACGCTGCGGCCGACGACGAGACGCACTCCGGCGGCTCCGGCGAACCACAACCCCTTACCTCCCTCCGATAAACCTCCGACCATGCAACTGGGCGTCATCGGACTCGGTCGGATGGGCCAGATAGTCGTCGAACGAGTGGTCGCCGCGGGCCACGACGTGGTCGCCTTCGACCTCAACGAACGGGCGATAGAGACCGCCGCCGAGGCGGGCGCGGACCCCGCCGAGAGCGTCGAAGACCTCGTCGAAAAACTCGGCGACGAGAAGCGCATCTGGCTGATGGTGCCGGCCGGCGACGCCGTCGACGCGACGCTCGCGGACCTCGACCCGTATCTCGACGACGACGACGTGGTCGTTGACGGCGGCAACTCCCACTTCGAGCGCTCCGTCGAGCGCGCGAAGGCGTGTCGGGCGGCGTACCTCGACTGCGGCACCAGCGGCGGCCCCGCGGGCGCGGAACTCGGCTTCTCGCTCATGGTCGGCGGCCCGCAGTGGGCGTACGACGAGCTGACGCCCGTCTTCGACGCCGTCGCCACCGGCCCCGACGGCCACGACCGGATGGGCGAATCGGGGTCGGGCCACTACGTGAAGATGGTCCACAACGGCGTCGAGTACGCGCTGATGCAGGCGTACGGCGAGGGCTTCGAACTCCTCGCTGACGGCCGCTACGACCTCGACCTCGAAGCCGTCTCGCGGACGTGGAACAACGGCGCGGTCATCCGCTCGTGGCTGCTCGAACTCTGCGAGGAGGCGTTCGCGGAGGAAGGGTCGGACCTCGGCGACGTCGCCGACCACATCGCCGGCGGGTCGACCGGCACGTGGACCGTCCAGGAGGCGCTCGAACAGGAGGTTCCGGTGCCGCTCATTTACCAGGCGCTCGCCGAGCGCTTCGACAGCCGAAACGAAGGGCGGTTCTCGCGGCGGTTGGCGAACCGACTCCGCTACGGCTTCGGCCGCCACGAAGTCACCCGCCAGTGAGTGTCTCGGGGAGGGACGGTCCGTAGAGCGGACCGCGAGCGCGAGGCTATCTCCTCGGCGAGCGTACTACCGAGGAGGAGAAACGAACTATGATATCGGGTTTCGGACGGATGGAACAGCTCCGCAGAGCGGGGCTTCTGTTCGGATACGGCGTGGCGCTCGCGGCGGCGACGCTTCTGGCGGCAGTCGTCGCGCTCTACGCGGTGCAGCTGACTCCGCGCGGGGCGCTCAGTTGGTACGGGCTGGCGTTCGGTGCGGGCCTCATCGGCGCTGCGCCGGCGGTCGCCAACGAACTGCTCGGGCGAGTGGTCGAGGCGCGTCGGACCGCGACTGCGCGACGACGGCACGCCGTCTCGCCATCGGCAGCGAGTCCGTAAAGTCACGGCGACGGACTGAGAACAGCGTTATTTAATCCGGCGGCGTATGCTTGCCCATGGGCAAACTATCCGTTCGTCTCCACCGTGTCCTGAGCCGCGTTCGGTACGCGGCCATCGGCGGAGCTATCGGCGGCGCGGTCGGGGCAGTACTGAGCAAGAAAGCCGCCAGTACGGGCGCGGCCATCGGCGCACTCGTCGGGGCGACGTTCGGCGAGACGCAAGTGACCGCTCGAAGCCAGTTCGACCGGGTGAAAGAGCGCGGCGAGGAGGAACTCAAACGGATTCCACTGGAGTAGTCGGCCCGCAGCGAGAGTCGACTTCGAGTCTCGTCGCGCAGAGTCCCCGAGAGCGGCCGTACAGTGGGTGAGCCGTCGGTGGAATCACAACTGTTGTAAACCAGTACTCCGTAGCCGCCGATATGGCTCTGATCGACCCAGTGGCGGTAGGACTGGGCGCGGCGCTGACGGCGCTCGCCGTCGCGATGCACTTTTCGAAGGGGACGGGGTGGACGTCCACCGCGGACATCTCCCAAGAGGTGCTCGAACAGCGCGCGTCGACGGTCCCCGAGACGGACTTCCCCGAACCGATGAACCGCTCTATCGGCGGCGGCGGTGCCGTCGCCGTCGGCGGTGCGACGGCAGGCGAGGAAGGTGAACTCGAAGAGGGTGCTGCCGAAGAGGAGAGTTCGAGTCCCGCCGACATCCCCGAGGACGAAGTCGAGTACTTCGAGGTGGAGTTCGTCAAGGAGGGTGCGACCATCGAGATCCCGAACAACAAGACGGTCCTCGAATCCGGCGAAGAGGAGGGCTGGGACCTCCCGTACGCCTGCCGACAGGGACAGTGCGTCTCCTGTGCGGGCCAGATCTCCTCCGGCGGCAACTCCGAGGACTACGTCGTCCACGACAACCAACAGATGCTCGACGACAACGAACTCGAAGAGGGCTACACGCTCACCTGCGTCGCCTACCCGCGCGCTGACTTCACCATCGAGACCGGCACCGCGCCGTAATCGGCGACGAACGCTTTCGATTTTCGTTCTTCTGGAGAGACTACAGAGACGACAGCGCCGCCACCGAGAGACAGGGCACAACCGTTATAGCCAGTTATCGTGTACGTTGCGGTGAGGGCCCGTAGCTCAGTGGACAGAGTGCTTGGTTCCGGACCAAGATGTCGCGGGTTCAAATCCCGTCGGGTCCGTTCGCTTTGCTCACTCCCCCGACGTAGTTCGCAAACGCTTCGCGTTTGTTCACTCCCGTCGGGTCCGTTTTGGCCGTTTCCACGAAACGACGAGCGACAGCGACACGTCCACGGACAGACCGTGCCGTTGGTTTGTCTCGCCGGGCGCCATCGACCAGTCGTACGACCCTCACACAGACTCCCCGCTCCGAGCGACAAAACACCTCCATTCATACACATCATCCGAGATGACGACCTATGGCCAGCGCGGCACCGCTCTCGGAACCGGAGGTCCTCGTCCACGCCAAGCGCCGTCTCTTTCCCGACCCAACTCAGCCGGACACCTACTCGGTCGTGGACACGCAGTTCGCGATGGACGAGTGGCTCCCCGGCCAGCCGATTTCGTCGGCGGTGCGCGAGCGTCTCGCGCCGTTCAACCACGTTCGGTTGGGTTCCGGTTATCCGGACCTCGTCGGCGTTCGTCCGTTGGAACCGGAGCTACTCGCCGTCGAGCGCTTCGGAGACCAACCGCCACTGATCGCCGTCGAGGCGAAGGGCCACACCGGGTCGGGGGCCGTCGACGTCGAACGCGGAGTCGTCCAGGCGTACGACCGCCTCCACGAGGCCAACGCTGTGTACGTCGCGGCACCCGTCGAGTCGATTTCGCAATCGGTGCGAACGCTCGCCCGCGAGCTCAACGTCGGCGTCCTCGGCGTCGACGTGGACGGCGACGTCGAACCCCTCGAGGTCCCGCGCGTCGTCGGTAATCGAACCTCGGACGACGCGACGGCCATCCGATTTCAGGCCACGGCACAGGGAGTCGCCGACAAGTCGTTCGGTCTCAACCACCCGAAGAACTACCTCGGCGTTCCGCTCGCGCTGTACCACGACGGCGTCACCGACGAGATACTCGCCGAGCGCGTCGTCGGGGCGACGACCGACGCCCGGCGAGGAGCGGCGTTTCTCGGGCTAACTGACGAACGGCCCGACCGCACCGAACTCACGTCGCTCGGCGAGGAGGTGGTTCGGTTCGCACTGCACCGCTACGACTCGGTCGACGCCGCGCTTGCGACGTTCGACGACTGGCGAGGGTCTCGAAAGCGGTTCTGCGACCTCGCTCCCGAGTGGGGGCTGGTGGCCAGACGCGTCGTCTGGGCGTACCCCGCGACCCAACTGTTAGTCAAGGAACTGCAGACGATGCACGACGACGGCATCCGTGACCCGTCGCTTCTCGACCTCGTCGAGTGGGTGCACGTCCTACACCCGACGTTCACCGTGGAACTGTTCGTACGCGGAACCGACGAGGCGCGCCGCCGAGTGCTGGACGAGGAGGGCGGTCTTCGAGTTGAAGCGCTGCGAGACGGGAACGTCTTTCACTCGCCGACCGTCTTCCAGCTGAAGGCGATGCTGTACCACGCCGGTATCCTCACCGAACGAGGGGCCGAACCGCACCGACTCGAACCGGAGACCGACGTCTGGCGACTGCGCGAACCGCTGACGTTCGGCCCCTGAGTTGCGGCTCTCGACGGGTCCTTCACCCGTGGCAGCGATACGTTACGACGCGAATCACCTTGTACGGCGAGAAGTGGTTCTGCTCGAGCGTCGACGACAGGGGGCGCTCATCCGCTGACTGAAGGAGAAGCTCGGGACACTCTCGGTGCCGACGGGCGAGATCGAGTTCCGCGGAGCGACGGGTTTCCGCGTCGGCGACGAGGGGACGGAAAGTTTGACGCTCACGCTGACGCCGGTCTCACTTCGGTTCGACCACGGACTGTTCGTCGCCGTAGTCGAGCGAGACGGCGTGGTCGGTGTGTCTGGCGTGCGTCTCCGCCCACCGACGGGCGGGGCGCTCCGAGAGGAACTGCTCGCCGTCGGGACACTGTCGACAGGTGGCGATCCACGGCGTCACGTCGTCGGGGAAGTGGCCGGTGTGGCGTCTGTGGTCGAGCGCGAACTGTTCGAACGACTGGTTGCCGACGTTCAACTCGTCGAGTTCGTACTCGAGGTCCCAGGTGCGGTCGCAGCGCGTACAGCGAATCGTCGGCGTGTCGTCGACGTCGGCGGCCGGCGGCATCTCCTGGTCGTCGTTGGATTCGGACACACTCACTGTTGCACCGCGAGACACTTTTATCCGACCGTCGGACGCAGCCACCATTCATGCTATGCGGTGACATAGGACTATGTGGTGGTCGACTGTGTACGATACGATACTGGTTCCGACCGACGGCAGCGCCTGTGCGACGGCGGCGGCCGAACACGCGGTGGCTATCGCCCGCACGTTCGACGCCGAACTCCACGCGCTCTCGGCGGTGAATCTCGTGGAAGCGGGCGGACTGTTCAGCGCGGGCGGTGTCGAAAGCGGCTTCGTCGAACGACTCGACAACCGTGCGCGGGAGGATGCGGAGGCGGTCGTCGAACGCGCCCGCGACTCCGGAATCGACGGCAAGGCCGCGGTCGTCCACGGCGTTCCCCACGAGCAGATCGGCGAGTACGTCATCGAGAACGATATCGACATAGTGGTGATGGGGACGCACGGTCGCAGCGGCGTTCGGCGGTATCTGCTCGGCAGCGTCACCGAGCGCGTGCTTCGGACCGTCCCGGCACCGGTCCTCGCGGTTCACCAACGAGACGATCGCTGAGTCGAGCCGTCGCCGGGACAGTCGTCTCGCTATCGCTCCGAACAGTGCCGAAAGAAGTGGAAAAACCGGAGCCGAGTTGCGTTCCTCGTTCAGTACCGCGAGGGGAGATACGCCAGTCCGATGAGCAGGACTGCGAGCGACGCAGAGAGGATGGTGACGCCCTGTAGGCCCTTCATGTGGCGGTTGAAGGTCGCTATCTCTTGCTGTTGTGCGTCGTAGCTGGCTCTATCCTGCGTGAGGTAGACGGTGTCGTTACTCGGGAAGTACGCCAGATACTGCTGGTCGCCCACGGTGACGGTAGACTCGTCTTCGAGGTCGATGGTGTTGTTTCGTGGAGCGGTCCACGTCAGCGTCGCCTCGCTGGTAGTGACGTTCTGGACGGTAGTCTGGTTACCCTCGTAGTCGAACTGCTGGCCTTCGTTGTACTGCGTGCTGCTCGGTTCCGGGAAGAACTGTTCTGCGGGGATGAGCGTCGGGTTCCCGCTACCGTCGTTGTAGACGACGTACTGTTGGCCGTCACGCGTGACCATCTCGTTGTCGACCGACTCGTTCGCCTGCAGCAGTGCGGTCTGGTTCAGTTCCTCGCGGAGCGCAAACGTGTTGGGGTTCGACTCGTTGGGGATGACTACTTGGTAACTCTCGTTGGAGACCGAGACCGAGGAGTTGTTCCCCCACGTTTGGGTGTACTGGGCGGACTGATTGGTCCACGCGAGTTGACCGCTTCGTTCGAGCGTCGCCGCGCTTCCGTGGTCACCACCCTCTACCGTTGCGTCGAGCGACGTGACCGTGTACTGCTGGCCGCCCTGGGTGAACTGGTCACCCTGTTGGAGTTCGTGTTCAGCGTTCTCGAACTGTATCGTCGGTTCCTGGGCCGTCGCGATGAGCGAGTACGAGGCCGCTCCGATCAACAGGAAGAACGCGACGGAGATAGCTGCGGCGCGTCGTTGCATAGTTTTGGCAAAGGAGAGACGGGGTATAACGATTACTTTTCGCGGACACGTGGGACGATACCTGGAGACGACGCGCCGAAGTCACACCGTCGACTCCGAACTGCCGGTGACCGAAACACAAAACGTCGAAGGGCGGCTTCGTCGCCGATGTCGGGTTCGGGAAAACCGTCGAACCACCGCTGGACTGACAAACAGTACAGACTCACTTCAGGACTCCACAAATCGCCAACCAAGCGACTGAACACCGTCGGTGGGCATGGTTCTCTCCTGGCTGGCAGAAGCACGATAGATACGCATGAGCTATCTCCCAGTCGTTGTACCACGAACGCGGTGAATAGAAGGCCGGTTGGTTGCTAAACACACACTCTATCTCCACAATGTTTCTATCCTTGACTGAGGGTTTCGACAGGGTCAAAGACGGTCAGTGGACGCGAAATACACACCACTTCCGACAACGGTAGTCTCTACCCGAGGCCACCTATCCAATTATCCCCTCTCTGCGAGACGAGAGTGTATGGCAGAGATACCTGCGGAGGATATCGATCGCTTTGTTCGTCTGATGGGCCCTGACCCCGATGAGACGCTTATCGAGATGGACGAATATGCTGCCGCAGAGGGGTTTCCTCACGTAGGCCCTGAAGTTGGAGCCACGTTACGTCTACTTGCGCGAATGACGGACGCAAAGCGCATTTTCGAGTTTGGTTCTGGCTACGGCTACTCAGCATACTGGTTCGCACAGGCGCTTCCTGAAGACGGCGAGATTATCCTCACAGAAGTTGACCGAGACGAACTCGAACTCGCCCGTCACTATCTATCTAAAGGCGGTTTCGATGCGCTCGCTCGATACGAATTAGGTGACGCCTTGGAGACAATCGAGCGCTACGACGGCCCCTTCGACGTTGTCCTTATCGACCACCAGAAACATCGATATCTCGAAGCGTTCGATGCCGTACGAGAAGACGTTCCCGTCGGCGGTGTAATCGTCGCTGACAATGCCATTACAGCCGGTCCAATTGAGTTTGACAAACTGGTAGCGGTCGCAACGGGCGCTGAGCGCGACGACCTAAACAAGTTCACACGAGGAATTGCTGACTATCTCCAGACTGTAAAAGAGGATTTGGCCTTCGAGACAGTCGTTTTACCGATCGGTAACGGAATCGCCGTGAGTTATCGAGTTCAATAGCGGTAGTAGATCCGTGTGAACTACCCACCCTACTCGTCAGGTGATGTCGTACTCCCACTCGGTATCGTAGCGCTGCTGGTGGGCGGTGTAGACGACTTGGAGAGTAGGCGAGCTGTCGGTCCGTGTATTCGCTACGGCGACGCTCAGCGGCCGAGAACACCAGACCGATTCTAGCGTCGAACAGTTCTCGGAGCACCTAGGAGTTACGACGATACCGTGGCGCGTGGCAGGCTGGTGGTGTGCAGTCTTAATGCCGCCAGAACGCTTCCTAAACCACGATTGAAGCGATGAAGACCCAATACTACACAGCATCGAGCATCAACGGGTACCTCGCCGATGAGGAGAACTCACTCGACTGGCTCTTCCAGTTCGGGGATATCGGCGATATCGAAGGTGTACAGGACGACTACCCGCAGTTCATAGACCAGGTTGGTGCCCTGGCCATGGGTTCGACGACCTACGAGTGGGTCATCGAGCATGAGAACCTACTGGAGGAACCGGCAAAGTGGCCATATGAGGTTCCGGCTTGGGTGTTTAGCAGTCGGGAGTTACCCGTGATTGATGGTGCGGACATTCACTTCGTGCAGGGAGACGTTGCGCCTGTTCATGCGGACATGGTGAGGGCCGCAGACGGGAAGAACGTCTGGCTTGTCGGTGGTGGTGATCTCGTAGGACAGTTCCATGATCAGGGTCTCCTCGACGAGCTCATTCTCACCGTTGCTCCCGTCATGCTTGCTTCGGGTGCGCCACTACTGCCGCGGAGGATCACCACCCCGCCTCTGAAACTGGCTAACGTGCAAAAATATGGCGATGTTTTTGCAGTTCTAACCTATGAAGTGTGACGGGTTTATCCGCTCTGTTCAATACTTGAGGCTTTCAGTAGAACCTATCGAGATGATAATTATCGAGAGTAGACCCTGCTAATCGAGTGGAGAAGCGTACCACACTCGCGTCGGTATTCTGAATTGGTGAACTGATGTAGGCGACGGCGAATTGATCGGGCCCCGAAGGCGTGCGGGACGCTCCAGTAGAGGTGAGCGTTCCGCTGAGAGGCATCTCGACGAATATCAACAATCGAAGAGAGAACTGTTTCGCGTGAGAAGTTAAGCCAAGGGCCGGATTTGAACCGGCGATGGGCGGCTCTGCAGGCCGCTGCGTTCGGCCGGACTCTGCCACCTTGGCGCGTCTGATTCTATTAGCGTCGGCCGCTTAAGGATAGCGATGTGTTTCGAAATGAAGAACGCCCGCAGAGCGCGTGCTCTGTGGGCGATGAATGAAGTATGAGTGAGAGGCGGCGAGAACGTGTTTCCAGAGGCTCGCGCACTCCAGTAGTTGCGTTCACGCTGGTGAGCTTAACTTCCGTGTTCGGGATGGGTACGGGTGTTACCTCACCGCTGTGGCCGCCTTAACGCCGACGAACGGAGTCGAACCGTTCTTTCTTCCAAAGTCGGTTGTGCAAGACGAATGCTGTCTTGGGCTTGCGGAAACCGTAGTGTACGTGCAATCCAGTGAACGCCTGGACCCATTCGATCGAATGGATGCAGCGTCTGAAAACCTCTATACCCATGCGGTATGAGTGATGGCTGGTCTGTTAGTGCTCGCGGGCTGAACAACTCGTTGCCTCGTTGCGCACACCCCGAGTCTATCGAACTCGTCTTCTACGAGTGACCTTGGTGGTATCTCTTTTCCATGTGGGTTTCGAGCTTAGATGCGTTCAGCTCTTACCCCGTGTTGCGTGGCTGCCCGGCAACTGCCCTGTCGGACAACCGGTACACCAGTGGCAACCAATCGTAGTTCCTCTCGTACTATACGATCGTTCACGTCAGATACCTCGCACCCCCAATAGATAGCAGCCGACCTGTCTCACGACGGTCTAAACCCAGCTCACGACCTCCTTTAATAGGCGAACAACCTCACCCTTGCCTGCTTCTGCACAGGCAGGATGGAGGGAACCGACATCGAGGTAGCAAGCCACCGGGTCGATATGTGCTCTTGCCGGTGACGACTCTGTTATCCCTAAGGTAGCTTTTCTGTCATCGACGGGCCCCATCTATGGGCCTCGTCGGTTCGCTAGACCACACTTTCGTGTCAGCGACACTCGTTGGGAATGTCACTGTCAGGCTCTCGTTTGCTCTTGCGCTCTTCTTCGGGTTTCCGACCCGAATGAGAGAACCTTCGGGCGCGCTCGATATCTTTTCGAGCGCGTACCGCCCCAGTCAAACTGCCCGGCTACCGGTGTTCTCCTCCCGGAGTGAGGGTCGCAGTCACTGACGGATAGTATTTCAATGGCGTCTCGGCGGCCCGCTAGCGCGGGTGCCTGCGTAACGACTCCTATCTATGCTGCACATCAGCGACCACGTCCCAGCGACAGCCTGCAGTAAAGCTCTATAGGGTCTTCGCTTCCCCTTGGGGGTCTCCAGACTCCGCACTGGAATGTACAGTTCACCGGGTCCAACGTTGGGACAGTGACGCTCTCATTGATCCATTCATGCAAGCCGCTACTGAAGCGGCAAGGTACTACGCTACCTTAAGAGGGTCATAGTTACCCCCGCCGTTGACAGGTCCTTCGTCCTCTTGTACGAGGTGTTCAGATACCTGCACTGGGCAGGATTCAGTGACCGTACGAGTCCTTGCGGATTTGCGGTCACCTGTGTTGTTACTAGACAGTTGGAGCGTCCGAGTCACTGCGACCTGCCCTGTGAGGGGCAGGCATCCCTTCTTCCGAAGGTACGGGACTAACTTGCCGAATTCCCTAACGTCGGTTATCCCGACAGGCCTTGGCTTTCTCTGCCTGAGCACCTGTGTCGGATCTCGGTACGAATATCACGCTCGTCTTTTCACGGGCCCGAGGTTGGATCGACTTTCGCTATTTCACCGTTCTTCCGCTTCGTGCCATGACGGCTTCCACGGAGTTTGGTGATTCGACTGAGCGACTGCTCAGCTCGATCTACCCCCAGGCGTCGACTTTGAGTGGTGATAGCACTGGAATATTAACCAGTTACCCTTTTGTCTCATTCGAGTTACGGTGAGACTTAGGATCGGCTAACCCTCGGCTGATTGGCAGTGCCGAGGAACCCTTGCTCATTAGGCCGTCGGGGTTTTCACCCGACTCTCGCTGCTACTGTGACCAGAATTTTCGTCACTGAGCGGTCCACGACGAGTTCTCACCCGTGCTTCCGCCCGCTCAGAGTGCCGACCTACTGGATTACTCTGTAAGAGTACCGCCGGGTCTCGGAAGTGGACTTGAGCCCCGATCATTTTCGACGCCTCAAACCTCGGCCGGTAAGCTGTTACGCTTTTCTTAGAGGGTTGCTGCTTCTAAGCTCACCTCCCGGCTGTTTAGGGCTCGAGACTATCTTCGATTGCACTTAGTCCACATTTTGGGTCCTTAACCCAGCTCTGGGTTGTCTCCCTTACGGTCCACAGGCTTACCCCGCAGACCGGACTCCCAACGTCTACGACGTCTGTAAGTTCGGAGTTTGACAGGGAGGCCGACTCCTCTCGGAGGCGGGTCTCCCAATCGGTCGCTCTACCTCACAGACTATCTCAGTTGAGGTCATGCTTCGACATGTTTCGGTCGGAACCAGCTGTTGCCGAGTTCGATGGGCCTTTCACCCCTACACATGGGTCACGAGAGGGTATTGTAGGACACCAACTCTAACAGGCCTCCACGTGGCTTTCGCCACGCTTCACCTTGCCCCCGTGTAGATCACTCGGTTTCGGGTCGTACCCACGCGGCTCCCCGCCCTTGAAGACGGTGACCCTGGCCGTGAGGCTGCGGTCGTATCGGTTTCCCTGTGCCTTCCTCGATAATCGAGTTAGACTCGCCGAATAGGTACACTCTCTGGTTCGTTTTTCAAAACGCACGACGCGACATCGGCTCCTCACGAGTTCTACTGCAGGATCGCTCCTGTGTCGTTTGTCGTGAGGCCTTTCATGCCCCGTCGTTCCATCGCCACCTGATTTCAAGCTCTATTGCACGGTCCTTCTCGGAGTGCTTTTCAGCGTTCGCTCACGCTACTTGTTCGCTATCGGTCTCGAGGAATGTTTAGTCTTGGCTGAGGATGCCAGCCAAATTTACGAGGGATATCCGACCCCCGCTACTCTGGAGTTGACCCACGGTCGTTCATTGACGATACGGGGTTGTCACCCTGTATCACGCTTCGTTCCAGAAGACTTCTCGTCAATGGCAGACCGATGTTGGTCAGTCCGAACACCACATTGCCCGTGAGGGCTTCGGTTTGGACTGTGTCGTCTTCACTCGCCGTTACTAACGACATCGCGGTTTGCTTTCTTTTCCTGTCGGTACTAAGATGTTTCAGTTCCCGACGTTCCCTATTGCGCGAAGGCAATTGTGAAGGGATTCCCATTAGGAGATCCTCAGTTCTTAGCTTCCATGCAGCTCCCTGAGGCTTATCGCAGCTTGGCGCGTCCTTCTTCGGTTCTCGAGCCGAGCTATCCACCAGATGGCAAAGTAGCCATACGATGGTATAGTGATGGACACTGTAATCCGTTCGATTGAACGGGTCCAGTGGACGTCTGGATTGCACGTACACACGGTTTCATGACACGCGCCGGAGTGAATGGTCACGTGTTCAACCCTTCCCACCCGCGCTTACACGGGGTGGTGCATCGGTCTTGCTTCGGACTTGAATCGAGTGGCGTCTCCCACTTAAGGGACACGGTCTCGGGTCGGTCCGAGTGATGGACCCACAGGGATTCGAACCCTGGGCATCCTCCTTGCAAAGGAGGCACTCTACCACTGAGCTATGGGCCCACTCCTGCTTTCAACCAAGCAGGAGCGTCTTTTGAGCCAACGTAGTTCTGAGGTGCCCGACCGACAGAGCGGTCGTCGGCGAACTCAGGATTGCAATGAAAGGTGTGCCACCCACGTCGGGGTGGTCACGGGTCAGTAGGAGGTGATCCAGCCGCAGATTCCCCTACGGCTACCTTGTTACGACTTAAGCCCCCTTGCGAAGCCCAGATTCGACTACCGTGTGGTAGCCTCATCCGGACCTCACTCGGGTGCTTTGACGGGCGGTGTGTGCAAGGAGCAGGGACGTATTCACCGCGCACTTCTGATACGCGATTACTACCGAATCCAGCTTCATGTGGGCGAGTTTCAGCCCACAATCCGAACTACGACCGGGTTTCTGAGATTACCGCCCTCTTTCGAGGTTGGAACCCTTTGTCCCGGCCATTGTAGCCCGCGTGTTGCCCAGCACATTCGGGGCATACTGACCTACCGTTGCCCGTTCCTTCCTCCGTGTTAGCCACGGCAGTCTCCTTAATGTACCCAGCCAGCCGGAGCTGCTGCTGGCAATTAAGGATGCGGGTCTCGCTCGTTGCCTGACTTAACAGGACGCCTCACGGTACGAGCTGACGGCGGCCATGCACCTCCTCTCAGTAGCTCAACATAGAGGTCATCAACCTGATGATCATCGCTACTGTCGATGCTGGTGAGATGTCCGGCGTTGAGTCCAATTAAACCGCAGGCTCCTCCGGTTGTAGTGCTCCCCCGCCAATTCCTTTAAGTTTCATCCTTGCGGACGTACTTCCCAGGCGGCCTGTTTAGCGGCTTCCCTACGGCACAGCACCCACTCGTAGTGGGTGCCACACCTAACAGGCATCGTTTACGGCTAGGACTACCCGGGTATCTAATCCGGTTCGAGACCCTAGCTTTCGTCCCTCACTGTCGAGTCCGTCTTCCCAAGGTGCTTTCGCCATCGGCGGTCCGTCCAGGATTACAGGATTTCACTCCTACCCCGGACGTACCCCTTGGGTCTTCCGGCTCCAAGCCGTGCAGTTTCCACCGGACGCCCATCCGTTGAGCGGATGGATTTCCCGATGGACTTACGCGGCCAGCTACGGACGCTTTAGGCCCAATAAAATCGGTCATCACTCGAGCTGCCGGTATTACCGCGGCGGCTGGCACCGGTCTTGCCCAGCTCTTATTCGTGTACCATCTTACGGTACACAAAAGCGAGGACTGTATGCCCTCGCACTCGGGGTCCCCTTGTCGCACTGTCGTGCAGTGTAAAGGTTTCGCGCCTGCTGCGCCCCGTAGGGCCCGGAATCTTGTCTCAGATTCCGTCTCCGGGTTCTTGCTCTCACAACCCGTACCGATTATCGGCACGGTGGGCCGTTACCCCACCGTCTACCTAATCGGCCGCAGCCACATCCTACAGCGCCGGAGCGTTTCGAGTACTCGGCATTCCAGCGTGAGTACGGTATGAACTATTAGCCTCAGTTTCCCGAGGTTATCGTTCTCTGTAGGGTAGTTTGGCCACGTGTTACGGAGCTATCCGCTACGAGTCTAAGCTCGTACAACTAGCATGGCTAAATCGGACCCCGATAGCAATGACCTCCGGCAGGATCAACCGGAATGTTCCTGACCCTGGTGGGTCAGGGGGTGGCGGGATTTGCTCCCTGACGGGAGCGAATCACCGTTATAGGTATTGCATGGTCCGAGTTCGGCGACGAGACCGTCGGTCGGTCGGGTGTCACCGAACTACGTTGGCTCACATCAGATTCCGTCTGTACGGCGGACCGCAGGGGCGGAATCCTCATTTCCTTCGGACTTAGGTGGAAGCAATTCGCGGGTATAAACCCGTCGGATTCGCTTCGACCCAGCCCGCGATTGATGGCCGAGTTGAACGGCCTCGCAATCGCGTCGTATCTTGTTTTTCCGCATTACCTCCGAATGCCCTGATACACTTAAGGGCATCGGATGTCGGTCGCCGTCGGAATCGATATCCGGCGGCGACCTCTGCGTACTTCGACTGAACGCCCTTAGCATATAAGGGCGTCGTCTCGGGATTGCCGCAGGGTCCGTGCAGAGCACGACTTCGGGGCAACCCCGGTCACCCCGTCGGGGCGACCTTCGCATTATCAGCAAAGACAGGGTCACATAAAAGACCGTCGAACCGAGACCACTTCGTCATGCGGTTTCACACCGTGAGAGAGTCAGAGACATGCGGGAGTGTCGAGTGGTGATGTGACTCGGAAAGAAGTATCGCACGGCAGGAGGTCGACCGGTCATCCCACGCGTCGCACGTGCGGTCTGGTCGAGTGGTAGCCGCGCGTCTGGGCCTCCGAGCACGCGGTTGAAAATCCTATCGGAGAACGACGCCTGCAAAAGATGTCCGGATGACGAATCCTTACTCTTCGATGTGTTCGATGCCTTTCTTCGAGACGTTCGCCTCGGTGATGTCGTCGGGCATCCAGTCGGGTTTGTTGTCGGGGGCGGTCTCGTTCCACGCCCAGCCGTCGTAGATGTGGACCTTGTCAGTCCCCTTCTCTCGGAGCTGAAGCTCCGTCCGCTCGGCGCTGTCCTCGGAACTACCCGGTTCGAGCCGTCTGGCCGCCTTCAGCGCCGCCTGACGGGGGGTGTTCCCCGAGAACACACTCGACTCTGTTCCACTCGAATCTCGAAGCGCGAAATTACGCTTACCGTCTTCACGTACCATGGTTTTCTGCTCTCCATGGCAATCGAACACACGGTTTGATATAAATATATCGGCTAAATGAGCACTATCCGACGAAACGCTTAAATATCGTCCCCCCGCGTGCTGGCGATTAGCGGTCGAAGGAACCATCATTCTGACCGAATACTCCGTCTCTGTTGTTGTTTTCGCTCGCGCGCATGCGAAGCGCGGTGAGACAACACTTATGTATATCCTACAGCGAGGTTCGAGTAGACAACCGCGATGGTTCGGAAAAAGAAGCTCAGCCCGAGTGGTGCCAAAGACGAAAACGGCGAATACCACAACGTACACGTTAACCTCCACGAAGACGAACTCGCGGTCGCCGGTCTCGAGATCGGTGACGAGGTGTTCGTCCGTGTCCGCGACAACAAGATCATCATCCAAAAAGCCGACCCGGACGAAGTAGAGCACGACTTCTGAGAGCGTCCGTGTCTCGATAACCCCACCCGCCGAGCGACGCGTTCGGCGGATTAATGCGCCAGCGTCGACAGGGTACGCACGATGCGACCGTACGACGCGACGAAACCGGCGCTGTTCGCGCTGCCGCCCGAGTCGGCCCACCGAGCCACCTATCGCGTACTCCGCGCCGTACAACACACCCGAGTGGAGGGCGTACTCGCACACCGGTACACCGTCGACGACGCTCGCCTAAACGTGAACCTGTTCGGCGAGCCGTTCTCGAACCCCGTCGGCGTCGCCGCCGGCTTCGACAAGAACGCCGAGATCCCCGCCGTTCTCGCCGCCCTCGGGTTCGGTCACGTCGAAGTCGGCGGTGTCACCGCGGAGCGCCAGCCCGGCAACCCCCGCCCCCGAATGTTCCGTCTTCCCGAGGACCAGGCCATCATCAACCGGATGGGCTTCAACAACCACGGGGCCGACGCGGTGGGCGAACGACTCGACGCGGGCGAGCTCCCAGACGTGCCCGTCGGCATCAACATCGGTAAGTCGAAATCGACTCCCTTGGCCGAGGCGGCCGACGACTACCGCTACACCTACGAACGCGTCGCCGACGCGGGCGACTACTTCGTCGTCAACGTCTCCAGTCCGAACACGCCCGGACTCCGCGAACTCCAGAACCGCGAATCCCTGGAACGCATCCTCGGCGCGCTCAAAGACGCCGGGGCGTCGCCCCTTCTGGTGAAGTTTTCCCCCGACCTGCCGGAGCCGGCTATCGAGGAAGCGCTCGCCGTCGTCGACGACCTGGCTCTCGACGGCGTCGTCGCTACCAACACGACGACGGAGCGACCCGCCTCGCTCCGCAGCCCGAATCAGGCCGAACGCGGCGGCCTCTCCGGGAAACCCATCGAGCACCGTGCGACGAAGATGATTCGCTTCGTCGCCCGCCGAACCGACGTCCCCATTATCGGCGTCGGCGGCGTCTCCGACGCGGAGGGTGCCTACGCGAAGATACGCGCCGGAGCGAGTCTCGTCCAGTTGTACACGGCGCTCGTCTACGAGGGACCGAGCGTCGCCCGCGACATCAACGCAGGACTCCTCGACCTGTTGGAACGTGACGGCTTCGACAGCGTCGAAGAGGCCGTCGGCGTCGACACGTAGACTTCAGCGTCGACCTGTAAAGTAGCAGTTCACGCACGCGGGCGTCGCCCGCGCGACGGTTACGGCTCTATTCCGCAGCGAGCATCGCTCAGTTCCGCACGATGACGATTGCGTCGCCGGCTTCGAGCATCTCTCCCTCGCCGGTGTACTGCCGTTCGCGGTCCACGCTGAACATCTCCGAGTCGAGTTCGACACCCGCGACTGACAGCGACTCCTCGCCGAGCTCGTACTCGCCGGCCTCCAGCCCGGCCTCTATCTCCGGCACCTGACTGCCGTACTCGGGACCGACGACCGAGTAGTCGAGGTCGATACCCGTCACGACGGACTCGATCTCGGGTTCTTCTTCGAGGGTTGACAGCGACTCGACGTGCATCACCCGCTGGATCTCCTCCTGGAATCCGGCGACGTTGCCGTACACGTCGACGCTGTCGATGGAGGCGTTCAGCGACAGTTGGGCGTCGCTCTTGTACTTGCGGAGCGCGCCGACGACGGCCATCGCCGTCTCGCCGGCCTCGTGGTCGGCGTCGAGGCCGAGGGGGTCGGGCCAGTCGGTGTTGTGGATGCTCCGGTCGTCGTACAGCTCCCGCCAGAGCTCCTCGGTGATGTGCGCGAGAAACGGCGCGAACAGTTTGAGGAAGCGCCGGTGCGCCGTCTGAAGCGCGTACGCCGCCGACTCGTCGTCGCGCTCTTTGGCGATTTCGAGGTAGTCGTCGCAGAACGTGTGCCAGAAGAAGCTCCGGAGGTGGTCTCTGGCCTTCGAGAACTCTCGCGATTCGAGCTTCTCGGTGACGAATCGGATGGTGTCGTCCATCTCCGCGAGCAACCAGCGGTCGATGGCCCGCAGGTCGTCGGGCTGGTCGAGACGCTCGTCGGGGGTGAGGCTGTCGACGAGTTTCGAGGCGTTCCACAGCTTTCGAAGCAACTTCTCGCCCGCGACGATACCCTTCTCGTTGTACGGCAGGTCGTCGCCGACGGCGCTCCCGGCCGCCCAGTAGCGCGCGGCGTCGACGGGGTACTCGTCGAGCACCTCGTCCGGCGAGACGATGTTGCCCAAGGATTTGGACATCTTCACGCGGTTCTCGTCGAGCACCATCCCGTTGATCATCACCGAGTCGAACGGCACCTCGCCGGTGTGCTCGTAGCACTTGACGACCGTGTGGAACAGCCAAAAGGAGATGATGTCGTGACCCTGCGGGCGCACGTCGAACGGGTAGATCTCCGGACGCTCCATCGCGTACTCCTCGCTCTCGGGGTCCCAGTCCCACCCGGCGTTGACGAGCGGCGTCAGCGAGGACGTCGCCCACGTGTCGAACACGTCGTCCTCGGGGACGAACTCGTCGTAGCCGCACTCCGGGCAGGCGTCGACCGGCGGGTCGTCCGACAGCGGGTCGACCGGCAGGTCTTCCTTGCGGGCGATGACCTCGTGGTCGCACTCCGCGCAGTACCAGACGGGAAACGGGATGCCCGAGGAGCGCTGTCGGGAGATGGACCAGTCCCACTGGAGCCCTTCGATCCAGTTTTTGTACCGGGTGAACATCTTCTCGGGGAACCACTCCATCTCTCTCCCGGCCTCCAGATACTCGTCGGTCTTGTCGAGCAGTTTGATGTACCACTGCTCGGTGACGAGGAACTCGACGGGCGTTCCGCAGCGCTCGTGGACGTTCACCACGTGGGTGATGGCGCGGCGGTCGAGCAGGTAGCCCGCGTCGTCGAGGTCCGAGACGATGGCCTCGCGGGCGTCGTCGCGGTCCAATCCGGCGTACTCGTCGGCTTCCTCGGTCAGCGTGCCGGACTCGTCGATGGCGATGCGGAGGTCCAGGTCGTGCGCCTGGTACCACTCGATGTCGTTCTGATCGCCGAACGTACAGCACATGACGATGCCGGACCCGGTTTCCATGTCGACGCGGTCGTCGGCGATGATCGGGACGGATTGACCGAATAGCGGAATCGTCGCCTCCTCGCCGACCAGATGCTGATTCTCGTCGTCGTCGGGGTGGACGAAGACGGCGACACACGCGGGCAGGAGTTCCGGCCGCGTGGTCGAGATGACGAAGGACTCCGCCGAATCCGTGACCTCGAACTCGATGTCGTGGAAGTGACTCGGCTGTTCGTCGTCCTCGGTCTCCACCTGCGAGATGGCCGTCTCGCACTCGGGACACCAGATGGCGGGCGCGCGCTGGCGGTATTCGCGGCCCTGTTCGTACAGTTCGATGAAGGAGAGCTGGGAGGCGCGCTGGACGCGCGGTTCGATGGTTCGGTAGGTGCGGTCCCAGTCGATGGAGATGCCGAGCGCCTGCATCTTCTCGGTGAACTCCGATTCGTACTCGGCGCAGACCTCCCGGCAGAGCTGTTGGAACTCGCGGCGCTCGTAGTCTTGGTGTTCGATGTCGAGTTCGTCCTCGGTCAGTCGCTCGGAGGCGATGCCGTTGTCGTCGTAGCCGAACGGGAAGAAGACGTTCTCGCCGCGCATCCGCTCGAAGCGGGCGACGAAATCCTGCAGGGTGAAGCCGTACACGTGGCCCCAGTGGAGACTCCCAGACACCGTCGGCGGCGGCGAGTCGATGGAGAAGACCGTGTCCCCGTCGACCGCGGCGTCGTCGTAGTCGTACGTCTCCTCGTCGAGCCACCGCTTCTGCCACTTTCGTTCCGTGGCCTCCGGGTCGTATGCTCCACTGGGCATTCTCGGACGTGTCTACTCCCCGGACCGCTGTTAAACGCCTCGGTTGTCCGGCAGGCGGTACTGCGTCCGAGGGCAGGGCGAAGCGGCGAGACTCAGTCGTCGGACATCGCCGCCGCGTCGCTGCCGGCCACCGAGTGCGACGCGAGCGCCGCGAAGCCGGCTTCCAGATCCGAGACGAGGTCGTCGACGTGTTCGACGCCGACCGAGAGGCGAATCAGGGAGTTGGTGATGCCGAGTTCGTCGCGTTCGGCCTGCGACAGCGGCGAGTGCGTCATCGTCGCCGGGTGTTCGACGAGCGACTCGACGCCGCCGAGACTCACCGCCAGCGAGAATTCCGAGAGGTGGCCGAGGAACTCGGCGGTGCCGTCGAGGTCGGCGTCCAGTTCCACGGAGAGCACGCCGCCGTAACCGGACATCTGCCTCTTCGCCAGGTCGTGCTGTGGGTGGCTCTCCAGGCCGGGGTAGTGGACCGACCGCACGCGCTCGTGGTCCTCTAAGAACCGCGCGACGACCATCGCGTTCTCGTTGTGCTGGCGCATCCGCAGCGGGAGCGTCTTCGTCCCGCGAAGCACGAGATACGAGTCGAACGGCGAGAGCATGTTCCCCATGCCGACGCGCTGGAGGAACGCGATCTCCTCGGAGAGAGTCGCGCAGTCGGTGATGGCCGCCCCGCCCAAGGAGTCGCTGTGGCCGTTCAGATACTTCGTCGTACTGTGAACCACCACGTCGGCACCGAGTTCGAGCGGGTTCTGACAGACGGGGCTGAGGAACGTGTTGTCGACGCCGAGGAGCGCGTCGTGTTCGCGCGCGACGTCGGCGATGGCTTCGATATCGCAGAGACGCAGGAGGGGATTGGTCGGCGTCTCCATCCAGACGAGCGTCGTCTCCTCGCGCATCGCGTCGGCGACGACGTCGACCTCGCGGGCGTCGACGAACGAGACGTCGACGTGCAGGCGCTCTTCGAACAGTCGAGTCAACATCGTGCGCGTCCCGCCGTAGAGGTCGTCGAAGGCGACGACGTGGTCGCCGGGTTCGACGGCGGCCATCACCGTGGCGACGATGGCCGCGGTGCCGGAGGCGAAGGCAAATCCGTAGGTTCCGCCTTCGAGCGCCGCCAGTCGGTGTTCGAGCGCGTTCCGCGTCGGGTTCGAGAGCCGAGAGTAGAGGAACTGCCCCTCGTCGGGGTCCAGATCTTCGAGGCCCACCTCGGGGTCGATGTCGGGAATCTCGTACGTCGAACTCAGGTGGAGGGGCACGACGACGTCCTCGACGCCCTCGGCGGGGCGCTGGTCGCGTTCGCCGTGGGTCACCGACAACGTCTCAAATTGTTTTTCGTGAGGATTCATGACGGTTCGATGTGCGACAATCAGCCACATATATCCATCGGAGCCTGACATTCCCAAGGAGAATAACGTAGAAGTAGATATTCGTTCGAGTTATCCGCCGTTCAGATAGCGAGAACGGAGTACACCTCGGTTACAGCCGCTGCGAGAACAGAGCGGTTCGAGAGAGAGAGAGAGGCGTTTGCGGACCTACGCCAACGCCGCCAGCTCGAACTCGAACGCCACGACGGGGAGTTCGAGGTCGTGTTCGACCAGCACCTCGGGATGAATCTCGCCGATTACGCCCGCCGGCTCGCCGTCGACGACGACGGCGGCGGTGCGGCCGTCGATGAACGACGGATGCTCGGCGGCGGGCGTCTCCAGCTCGACGCCGAAGTCGCGGCAGAGCGCCTGCAGTTTGGCCTTCGCGTCCTCGTACGTCGCGTCGTAGCGCGCGAGGACGCCCGCGACGCGGTGGCTCTCGGCGACGCCGGTGTTCGCCTCACTCTCCTCGTGGGCGACGAAGCCGACTTCCGAGAGCTCCTGCGGGTACGCGCGGTGGGTGTTGTTCTCCAGCACCGTCATCAGCGACGGGAGCGCCCACGTCCGCAGCATGGTGTAGTCCTCGCTGTAGGGTTCGACGATGCGGACCGGCGGCGTCGCGCCGAGGGCGGTGTCGTCCGTTCGAGACGCTTCCGGCGTCTCGCTATCGAGCCCCATCCGGTCGTAGTTCGTCGCCTCGTCGGTCATGTGGAAGTTCAGCATATCCTCGAAGCCGAGGCCGACGAGCCGCTCGCGCACCGAACGTTCGAGGTCCGAGCGGTCGTGGCGGCCGCCGACGGTCCCCACGTCGGGATAGCGCGGTTCGAGCGTGTTGAAGCCGTAGGCGCGACCCACGTCGTCGACGAGGTCCACAGGATGAAGAACGTCGACGCGGTACGGCGGAATCTCGACCTCGTAGCTCATCTCGTCGCCGAGATTCGTGGTGGCGTCGAGACCAGAGCGCTCGAACAGGTCGACGACCTCCTCGAAGTCGAGGTCGGTCCCGAGAAGCGTCTCGATGCGGTCGTGTTCGACCGTCTTGGTGTCGACGTCGAAGTCCGGGCGGACGAGCGTCCCTTCGGGCGTCTCGACTTCCACTTCCTCGATAGTTCCGCCGCGCGCCGACAGCGCGTAACAGATGATGTTACACATCTTGTCGATGGTCCACTGGTCGGTGCCGGTGAGTTCGACGAGCAAATCAGTAGAATCCTCGTCGACTTCCGTCCGCCGACCGTTGATGACCGGCGGGAACGAGAACAGGCCGAGTTCGTCGTAGATGGCCGGGTAGCGCTCGTAGTCGGCGACGACGTCGGCGTACTTCTCGCCCGTTGGATGCCGTTCGAGCACCTCGCCGGGCGTCAACTCGGCGTTCGAGTCGAGCGGGACGAACCGCTCGCCCTCGGGGTCGACCCCGCGGTAGGTGATGGAGTTACCCCTCGTTCGCGGACTCGACTCGCGTCGCTCGTTCACCTCCTCCGGGCCGCTGTCGGCTCCGACGTCGCGCTCGCCGAGGTTCGCCCCCTTCAGCATCACGAGGTCGTGGATGCCGATAGCGCCCTTGACGCGCTTTCGACCCATCGTCGCGTGGAGCTTCTCCTGGAGTTGGATGAACGAGTCGAGGGCGTCCTCGTCGAGGTCGACGCCGCGGACGATTGCGCCCGTCACGTACGGACGCTGCTCTGGCACCGACTCGTCGACGTCGATGGTCCAGTCGGGCGAGTTCGTCTGCGGGACGTACACGCCGCGGTCGTCGCCGTACTGGTAGCGAAGCGACCGGGCGACGCCCTCGACCGACAGGCGGTCGAGGCGGTCCGGGCCGAACTCGAACTGCATGAGCCCGTCTTCCGTCTCGCCCTCGTACTCGAGGCCGAGCGCGAACAGGTCGTCTTTGAGTTCGTCGTCCGATTTCTCCTCGTGGCCGGTCAACCGGCGAAGTTCGTCCGTGTCTACGTCTACGACTGGCATTAGCGAATCACCTCCGCGTTCCGCAGGAAGTCGAGGTCGGCGAGCGTTCCGTGCAGGTCCCGAATGTCTTCGGCACCGGTGACGAGCATCGCGAGGCGTTCGAGCGCGAGGCCCCACGCCATCACGTCGCAGTCGACGCCCAGCGGTTCGAGCACCTCGGGGCGGAACATCCCCGAGTTACCGATTTCGATGAGTTCGCCCGTCGTCGGGTGCCGACCGAACAGCTCGAAGCTCGGCTCCGTGTACGGGTTGTAGTGCGGTTTGAACTGGACATCCGTGATGCCGAACTGGCGGTAGAACTCCTCGAACGTCCCCATCAGGTCGCGCACCGAGAGCTCCTCGGCCATCACCCAGCCCTCGATCTGGAAGAACTCCAGCAGGTGGGTCGCGTCGAGCGTGTCGTTGCGGTACACCTTCTCGACGGAGAAGTAGCGCTGCGGCGGTTCCAACTCGCCCTCGGCGTCCCCCGAGAGGTAGCGCATCGACAGCGACGTGGTGTGTCCGCGGAGGTCGACCTCGCGCGCCACGTCCTCGGTCCACGGCGAGTGGTAGCCGTCGCCGTCGTCGCCGACGCCCTCGCGGTGGGCGGATTCGACGCGTTCGAGGAGGCCTTCGGGAATCTCTTTCATCGGCGGCACGTCGAGGGCGAACTGGTCCCAGTGAGTGCGCGCCGGGTGGTCCTGCGGCATGAACAGGCAGTCGTTGATCCAGAACTCCGAATCTGCGTGCGGTCCCTCCATCTCCTGAAAGCCCATGCCGACGAGCGTATCCTTCACCCTCTCGGCGGTCTGCCGAAGGACGTGGACCTTCCCGCCGCGCTCCTCGGGCGCGTCGGCCTCGACGTTGTACTCGGTGAACTCCACGTCGCGCCACTCGCCGGACGTGAGCAGTTCGGGTGTGAGGCGGTCGACCGTCTCCGCGACTTCGACGCCCTCCATCATCGCGGTCACGCCGTCGTCGGTGAGCGAGACGGAGCGAACCGTCGACTCGTCTCGGTCGACGAGGCCGCGGCGGTCGAGTTCGTCGAGCACCTGTTCGTCGTCGACGCTCTCGCCCGCGGCGAGCGCCGCCAGCGCCGTCACCTCCGCGTCGGCGTCGGGGTCGGCGTCGGGGTCGACGACCAACTCGCCGCTGTCGATGCGGCCGTAGCCCTTCCGCGCGAAGTTCGACAGCGCGATGTCGACCTCGGGACCCCCGAGGCCCGACGCGCCGATGACCCGGCCCATCGGGACCGCGCCGTCGGTACCGCCCGCGTCGACGGCGGCGCGGTAGAGGCGAACCTCGGGCAGCCCCGCCTCGACGTACTGTTCACCTTCCTCGGTGAGCGTCGTCGTCGTCTCGGTCCGCTCCTCGACGGCGACGAGGCCGTCGTCGCGCAGGTCGAAGACCGCCCGCGTCACCGTCTCGGGTTTCAATCCTGTCTCGTCGGCGAGTTCGCCGACCGTCTTTGCGTCCGTGCTCGCGGCTTCCAACACCGCGACCTGTGATTCCGGGAGTCGCATACTGAGTGCTGATTGTCGTGGACACCGTTTGCCCGCCTGTTAGCAGTTCCGAACGCCCGGCGTCCGTCGCGGGAGCGCCGAGCGCGTGGCCGACCCGAGCGGTTTCGTCGCCGGCGACGCTCTCGCGCCGTCGGAGAGTCCGCCGCCCTCAGGCGGCCGTAAAGAAGAAACCGAACCCGCGAAGCGACTGCGCTGGGCGTCTCCTCGGTCCGAGTCGGGGTTCGGATGCCATGTGCGTCAGATTGTGACACCCGAGTAAAAACGTTGCGAGGGCCGACTCTCAGGCGACGTTCCGCTCCTCGATGACCTCGGCCGCCTCGAACCGCGACGACGACAGCGCCGACACGTCGACGTGCGACGCCTCGCCGGCGAGACAGAGTTCGGCGACGACGCGGCCCGTCGCGGGGGCGTGCTGAAAGCCGTGGCCCGAGAAACCCGCCGCCGTGACGACGCCCGGCGCGCTCTCCTCGACGATTGGATGGTGGTCGGGCGTCACGGCGTACAGTCCGGCCCACCCGCGGACGACGCGGGTCTCGGGGCCGAAGTAGTCGGCGCAGTCGCCGGCGCGTTCGACGGCCGTCACCGCCCAGTCGAGGTCCATCGACTCCGAGAAGCGGTCGGGGTCGACGTCCGCGTCGTCCTCGTCGAACTGCCCGCCGACGAGCGCTTGGCCCTCGCGCTCGGGCCGGAAGTACGACCCCGTATCGAGGTCGATGGTGAGCGGTTCGGCGTCTGCGACCGGAATCTCGGGTTCGACGACCGCGATCTGTCGCCGCCGCGGCGAGACGGGCAGGTCGAGACCGACCATCGCCGCCACCTCGCCGGCCCACGCGCCCGCCGCGTTGACTACGTAGTCGACGTCGAGAGTCTCGGCTGCCTCGCCGCCCGTCACGATGCGGAAGCGGGAGCCGGACCCGACGCGCTCGATTCCTTCCACCGGTGTCTTCGTTCGGATGTCGACGCCCGCCTCTCGGGCCGCGGTGGCGTACCCCTGCAGCGCGAGGTACGGATCCGCGAAGCCATCGAGAGGCGAGTAGGTAGCGGCGACGAACGCCTCGCTCCGGACGTGCGGCCACCGCTCGGCCACCTCGTCCGGCGAGAGTAGTTCGCTCTCCGCGCCGCAGTCGTTCTGCATCGCCACCTGCTCGCCGAACGCGTCGGCAGTGTCGTCCTCGCGGGCGAGAAAGAGGTAGCCAGTCCGGTTGTGGGCGATGTCGACGCCGAATCGCTCCTCGAACGACTCCCAGACCGGGAGACTCGAAAGCGAGAGTTCGACGTTCACCCGCGTCGAGAACTGCGTTCGGATGCCACCGGCGGAGCGGGCGGTGCTGCCGCCGCCGAGCGTCCCCGACTCGCAGACGGTGACCGCCGCGCCGCGCTCGGCGAGCGCGAACGCGCAGGACAACCCGACGATTCCGCCACCCACGACGACGATATGCATGGTGTGCGCATCGGTGTCGTAGCGCAAGCATGTTTCGCCTTCGGTCGGCCACGCGCGTCCCCGTCCGCGAAACGTTCACCACGCCGCCGGAAGAACTGCCGCCATGACTCCCAGCCCGGTTCGCGTGCTCTCGGACGACGACGTTTCCCGCTTGCTCTCGCTCTCGGCCCTCCTTCCGGTCGTCGAGGCGGCGTTCGTCAAACAGGGCCGCGGCGAGGTGGAGCGCCCGCCGCGACCGCACTTTCCCGTCGGAACCGACGAAACGGGTGAGAATCCGGCGGGGACGGCGCTGACGATGCCCGCGTACCTCCACGGCTCGGACACCTACGCGACGAAACTCGCCGCAGTCCACGGCGGCAACGCGGAGCGAGGGTTACCGACCGTCAGCGCCCAAATCGCGCTGATGGACGCGAGAACGGGACTGCCGCTGTCGTACATGGCCGGGACGCGTATCACGAACGCCCGAACCGGGTGTATCGGCGGTCTCTCGGCGAAGTACCTCGCCGCCGGAGACGGGGTTCGACTCGGTGTCGTCGGCGCGGGCACGCAGGCGCGCTGGCAAACCCGGGCGATTGCGGCGGCGACGAATCTCGACTCCGTCAGAATCTACTCGCCGAGCGACTCGCGCGAGGCGTGCGCGGCGGACTTGCGAGACGAGGACGAACTCGACGGTGTAGAGGTACAGTCTGTCGATTCGCCCGAATCGGCCGTCTCGGACGCGAACGTCGTCGTCACCGCGACGACGAGCGAGGAGCCCGTCTTCCCGGGGTCAGCGCTCGAACCCGGCGCGCTGGTCGTCGCCGTCGGCGCGTACACGGTGGCGATGCGCGAACTCGACGCGGAGACGATGGCGCGCGCGGCGCAGGTATTCGCGGACGTGCCCGAGGAGGCGGCGGAGACGGGCGACGTCGCCGACGCGGGGCTGTCAGCGTCGGATCTCACGCCGCTGTCGGACGTGTTCGAGGGGAAATCGGGACGCGAGAGCGACGACGAGATACTGGTCGCCACGAGCGTCGGTACTGCGGTGTTGGACGCGGCGACGGCGGGGCACGTGTACGAGGCGGCCGAGCGCGAAGACGTCGGGAGAGAAGTCGAACTGTAGAGGGAAAGAACGTCGAAAACGGAACTCAGGGAGCGATTCGGCCGATAGTGAGTCCGTCGCGGTCAATTGTCACGTGCGAGATAAACGGTTGGGAGTGAAACTCGACGGTTTCGGTCGCCTCGGGGCCGTTCTCGACGGCGGCTTCGACAGTGTAGACGCCCGTCTCGGGATACACCTCGTCGACGGTTCTCTGGCGCTCGTCGTGGTTCGACGGGACGAAAAATCGACGGGAGATCAGTTCGTTCTCTCCCCGCACGACTCGGACGCGTATCGTCCGGTCGTAGCCGGAGAAGTTCCGAACCCGGAGGTGCGGCGGTGGATTGGTGGCGCAACCGCCGAGCACAGTCGAAACCGCGGCGGCACCGAGCCAGAGGACGTGTCGACGCTTCACTCGAAGAACTCTACAATAGGAATAAATATAATTTCTGCTGTAAATTCGGCTGGCTGGTTAGTTCGACGCTTCGCTAGTTCGCCGCGTCAGGAGACGACTCGCTCAGTGCTCGCCGCCGGAACCCCTTCGCTTCGAGTCGAGGTCGATATCCAGGGCGTCGAGCAGTTCTTCGGCCTCCTCGCGTTTCTCCTGGTGGTCTTCGAGGAACTCGTACATCAGTTCGGCCGCCTGTTCCTTACAGCCGCCGCAGAGGCGCTCGCCGCCGACGCACTCGTCGTACACCCTCTTGGCGAACTCGTCGTCGTCGCCCGACAGCAGGTAGGCGTACAGTTCGTAGACGGGACACTTGTCGGCCTCGCCGCCGAGTTCGCGCTGGAGGTCGGCCGTCTCGCGGCCGCCGGTCGTCGCCGACCGGACCTTGTCGTAGCCGTCCTGTGGGTCGTCGAGCAGACTGATGTGACTCGCCGGAATCGACGAGGACATCTTCCCGCCGGTGAGGCCGGTCATGAAGCGGTGGTAGATGGAGGATGGCGGCAGGAAACCGTAGCCGCCGTTCTCCATCTCGACCTGCCGGGCGAGTTCCTCGGCCTCCTCGGCGGAGAGCTCGAAGGCGTCGACGTGCTCTTCGAAGACGCGCTTCTCGCCGTCGACGGCCTCGATGAGCGCCTCGAACGCCTCCTCGGTGGCGTTGCGGTCGAGGAATCGGACGCGCGGCCGGAGCGGTTCCATCCCCGCCTCGTCGAGTTTCGCCTTCGCGGAGTTGACCGTCTCGGAGTCGACGACGACGCCGAGTGCGTCGAGTTTCTCGGGCGTCGCCTCGTCGAGGAACTCGGCGACGTGGACGCAACGCAGGTCGTGATCGTCGAAGTCGGTGGGGTCCAAGGTGTCGTAGCAGGCGGCGACCAGCGTTTTCTCTCGGTCGTCGAGTTCGAAGCTCGCGTACGCTTCGGTGACGCCGAAGAAGCGCATCCGAGAGGCGAGGTCGCGCGCGAGGCGGACGTGGGGATCCTGGTCGGGGCCGACCGGGATGACTGTCGGCTTCGGCTCGTCGAGTTGGGGGTAGAGGATGTCGGCCATCTGCGTGACTACCGACTGCATGTGCGAGACGCTCGTCTCGCCGCCGAAGCCGTAGATGGCCTCGAACTCGGAGAAGTTGGCTTTGGAGCCGAGTTCGAAGGCGAGATCCTGCAGCACGCGGTTGTCCGACTGCCGGTAGAGCTCGCCGTCCTCGGCGTCGAAGCCGAGTGCGATGAGCGACAGCAGGTAGTCGCGGGCGTGTTCGTCTATCTTGCCCCACGAGAGGCCGCGCGCGGAGTGGGCTTCGAGGTCGGCGATGAGGCCGTAGGCGTCGCCGCCCTGCTTTTGGTGCCAGATGATCTCGTCGAAGACGAGCTTGTGGCCGATGTGGGGGTCGCCCGTCGGCATGAAACCGGAGAGAACGGCGAACTCGTCTCCCTCGCGCATCGCCTCGGCGACGGGCCGGTAGTCGCGGTGGCCGAAGATGACGCCGCGGCGCATCAGGTAGTGGGGGTTCGGCACCTCGTCGAGCAGTTCGTCGAACTCCTCGATGCCGAACTCCTCGAACAGTTTGCGGTAGTCGGAGACGGTAGAGGAGCCCCACGGGTCGAGGGCCACGTCGTCTGCGCCTGCGGTCTCGGTCTCTCCACCGTCGGGAAGCGGCACTTCCCGACGGGCTTCCGACTCGCTCTGTTCGTCGGAAACACCGTCGGTGCGCGCGCGCTCGTCGTCGGATTGGGCGCTCGTCTCGGGGTCGGTGTCGCGTGTCATGGAAATCGAACTCGTGAATGTCGGTGTCCGTCAGTGAACCCGGTGAAATCGGTCGTCGAAGACTACGGTGTCAGGCGAGCGACCGACAGCCACTCTATGCCTTCGTTGGCGTCGGTCAGCGCAAAAACCATTCGCTTCCGGACCCCGCCGGCGAGGCGAACGTCCAGCGAGAGGTCCCGCGGCGCGAAGGAGTGGTCTGGTCGAACGACGCGAACGAGCGTCTCGGAGTGCCCGAGCTCCTCGACGGAGTCGACGGAGGCGTACGTCCGGAAATCCGCGCCGAACTTGAAGCCGGTCTTGGGAACGACGTTTCGCTCGCGCAGCGCGTCGTACACGCGGAGTCGACGGTCGAAGCGCTCGCCTTCGACCGTGCGGCCGCGTTCGACGACGGCGGCGTAGTCGTCGGCGGTGCCGAGCGCGAGCGCGTCGTCGGCGACGAGCGACGCCGCTTCGAGCAGCGAGAGCTGGACCGCGCCCTCGATAGCCGCGTCGCGGCCGGTCAGCGGCTGGCCGTAGAATCCGGACTCGAAGAGGTCCGCGGGCGCGTTCCAGCAGACCGCTCGGTCGTCGAGGAGGACGCCCTCCAGATTCGTCGGCAACTCGTACGTCGTCTCGCCGTCGTAGGTGTGCTCGGTCGCCTCCAGATACGTCAGTTCGCTCTCCTCGTCGACGACGGCGAACACGTACCCTGCCATCTCGGCGGCGACGACGGAGGCGCGCTCGCCGACGACGCGGACGCGGTGTTCGACGACGCCGTCGTCGGCGTCCTTGCCGCGGGGAAAGACGACGAAGTCGCAGTCGGGGTCGCCCGCGGCGTCGATCTCGACCCACGGCTCGCGGGCGGGCGAGAGGTAGAATCCCCGCTCGCGGAGGTCGGCGTAGACGAGAAACTGCAGCGCAAACCGCGGCTTTTCCTCGGCCGTCGAGACGAAAAACTCTCGGAAACCGTCGCCGTCGACGCTGTCGAGGTCACCCCGATAGAGGAGGTGAGCGGCTTCGACCGGCGCGAGGTCTATCTCGTTTCCCTCGACCGGAGCGCCGTAGCCGCGCGCGTCGTGGAACTGTTGGCGGGCGTTCCCGCCGACACGGACGGCGTCGTCGCGTGCGTGACCGTGCATACGCTATCGGCCGCGCGGCGACGACATAGTGTCTGCGGTCGTACGCCGCCGTCTTTCGAATCTCGACTCAGGTCTCGGGTCGAAACCGCTCGCACGTGCCGTCGAGACAGCGTCGCCCGCGCGCCGTTTCGAACACCGGGAGGCCGCAGTCGCAGTCGTCGACGACGACGCCCGCCGGAATCGTGAACGCGGTGTCGCAGGCGGGGTAGTCGTCGCACCCCGCGAGCAGGGGACCGCCGCCCGCCCGGCGCACCCGAAGGTCCGACCCGCAGTCCGGGCAGCTCCACTCGCGGTCGAACTCCTCGCGCACGAGGTCGTCCAGTGACTCGCACGAGTAGTCGATACAGCACTCGAAGGTGGTCCCCCGTTCGACGCGCATCAGCGGGAGGCCGCAGTCGTCGCACGTCTCGTCGAGCACCGCCGCACCCGCGGGCAGCGAGTGCGACGCCCCGCAGTCGAGACAGCGAACGTCGCCGCCGGTTCGGACGAGCGCACCGCCGCAGTCGGGGCAGTCGCCGACCGGGATTCCCGCAGGCGTGGTGGGATAACTCGCGCGACCGGTCGCCGCGTTCGAGACCACGCGGAGCGTCTGATCGTCGGTTCGGGCGGTGACCGCGAACCCGGAGTCGTCGGCTTCGACGGTGACCGAGTCGGCGCGGGTGAGCCACGCCACCGGCTGGTAGCCGTCGGCGTCGTGGACGAGGACGGTCCCGTCGGGTTTGACGAGCGCGACGACGTGCCCCCGCTGGGTCTGTTCGCGTGTGCCCTCGAACGTCGTGGTACAGTCACCGGCGAAGAGTCGCATCTCCTCGGACATACGACGGGGTGGTCCCGTCATCGGGTTTGAACGCTCGCCCGAATCGTCGTCCAGAACCGATTTCGGTGCTATCGGCGGGTCGACCGCCTCAAAACTGTGAAAACAAATTGTTCATGTATTCATAGCGTGTAGTGTCGCTGATAGCTATGCCAGCCATCGAACTCCACGGCCTGACGAAGCGCTACGGGGACGGGAGACGGCTCCCGGGTCGTCCCCGACGAGATCGGCGCGAAGAGCGCGAGGAGGAGAAGCCGGACGGAACGCTCGCCGTCGACGACCTCTCCTTTACCGTCGAATCGGGCGAGGTGTTCGGCTACCTCGGGCCGAACGGCGCGGGGAAGACGACGACCATCCGGACGCTGCTGGGTTTTCTGTCGCCCACCTCTGGGTCGGCGTCGGTGCTGGGCGCGGGCGTGACCGACGAAGCGGCGCTCTTGGAGGTAAAGCGGCGTGTCGGCTATCTCCCGAGCGAAGTCGAGTACGACCCCGGCGCGACGGGGCGCGAGATTATCGACTACCACGCGGCGCTGAAAGGTGACGTGCGGAGCGATGAGTTGCTCGACCTGTTCGACGCGCCCGTCGACCGCCGCGTCGAGGAGTACTCGACCGGTAACAAGCGCAAGCTCGGGTTGGTGCTGGCGTTCATGCACGACCCCGAGCTGGTCGTGATGGACGAACCGACCTCGGGGTTGGACCCGCTGATGCAGGAGCGGTTCTACGAGTTCCTCGCCGGCGAGAAGACCCGCGGCGTCACCGTGTTCTTCTCCTCGCACGTGCTCGCGGAGGTCCGCCGCGTCTGCGACCGAGTGGGAATCCTCCGCGACGGGCGGCTCGTCGCGCTCGAAGACGTCGAGACGCTTCTCGACCGCAGCGGCAAGCGCGTCCGGGTCCGCACCGCCGACGCGCTCGACGCGGACGCGTTCGCCCTCGACGGCGTCCACGACCGAGAGCGGCACGACGAAAAGGAGCTGGCGTTCACCTTCACTGGCGAGTACGACGCCCTCCTGACCGAGCTGACGCGTCACTCGGTCGTCGACATCGATGTCCGCGAAGCGCCGCTCGAAGACGTGTTCATGCGCTTCTACGGCGACGTGGACGCGAACGAGGGTGAGATCGAAGGCGGGCGGTCGCGTCCGCAGACGGCGACGGCCGGAGGTGAGTTCGATGGCTGAGACCGAGACGGGAGTCGCCGCCGAGTCCGAGATCGAGCGCGGGCGAACGGCGAGCGGAAACAGACTCCTCGCCGTCGCGCGCTACGAAGCGGGGCGAAAACTCCGCGGGAGCGTCGTACTCTCGGCGCTTCTCGCCTTCGTGGCCGCAATGTACGTCGGTCTCTACCCCTCCATCACCTCGTCGGGCGTCGACTTGGACGCGTACATCCAGTCGTTGCCGCCGGCGTTTCAGGAGGCGTTCGGCGTCGAGACACTCACCACCATCGAGGGATTCCTCGCCGTCGAACTGTACCAGTTCGCGTGGGTGCTCCTCCTGGGCGTGTACGTCGCCTACAGCGCGGCCTCTCTGGTCGCCGACGACGTGGAGCACGACCGGATGGACCTGCTGCTGTCGACGCCGACGCCGCGCGGCACCGTCGTCGTCGGCAAGTTCCTCTCGATGTTCGTGCCGGTTCTCGTCGTCAACGCCGTCGTCTTCGCGGCGGTGCTCGTCGGGACGACGCTCGTCGACGAACCCATCGCCGTGATGGATCTCTTGGCCGCGCACGCGCTGTCGGTGCCGTACCTGCTCGCCTGTTCGGCCATCGGCCTCCTGCTGTCGGTGACGCTCGACCGCGCGAGCACGGCCCAGCGCGGCGCTATCGGCGTCGTCTTCGGACTCTTCCTTCTGGAGACGGTGACGGCCAACACCGACTTCGAGTGGGTCGGCGCGCTCGCGCCGACGCGGTACTACGACCCGACGGCGATTCTCGTCAACGGCGAGTACGGCCTCGCCGGCGCGGCGGTATTAGTGGGTGCCACCGTCGTCCTCGTGGCCGCGGCGCGGGCGTGGTTCCGACGGAGGGACCTCGCGTGAACCGCTTCGAGCGTCCTCGGGCGAATCGGGGAGAGAGACGACGCGGAGGGACGGAGGCTGGGGGGTGAGAGGCTTCACCGACGCCGAACGCGAGCGCATCGAGCAGGGGCTCGTCGCCGCCGGACGCGAACTGTTCGCGCAGTTCGGTCTCGGCAAGACGACCATCGCCGACCTCACGGACGCGGTGGGCATCGCGCCGAGCACGTTCTACCAGTTCTTCGACTCGAAGGAGGCCCTCTACCTCCATATCCTCGAAGGCGAGGGGGAGCGACTTATCGGGACGCTCCGCGAAGCGCTCTCGGACGTCGACGACGCCGAATCCGGGATTCGGACGCTGTTAGACGTAATCATACGGGAGCTGGAGACGAACCCGCTGATTCGCGCGCTCGTCAGCGAGGACGAACTGGGTTGGTTGCAGTCGCAGTTCTCCGACGCAGAGGCCGCCGACGCCCGCGCGCAGAAGACGGCGCTGCTGCGGTCGTTCCTCCAGCAGTGGAAGCAAACGGGACTGTTGGCCGATGAGGACCCGGACATCGTCGCCGACGTGCTCCGCGCGGCGACGTTCGTGACGCTGTACCGCGAGGAGTTCGACGACTACGACCGCGTCCGCGACGCGCTCATCGACGTCGTCGCCGTCGGGGTGACCGCCGACCGCGGGTAGGTCGACGGCCGCGTTGGCTTCCGCGCCGGTCTCGATATCGGTACCGACGCTCACTCGCGCCGGAGCGCGAGCGCCGCGACCGCCAGCAACGCCGCGAGCGTGACGCCGACGCCGAATCCGGGGACGCCCGTCGAACTCGTCGTCTCGGGGTCGTCGGTGGCGACCTGCGACTCGGTGACGGTGACGGTGGCCGTCTGGTCGCCGACGCGAGCGGTGTGCTCGCCCGTTGCGAGGATGGTCCGGGTGAACTGAACCGTCGCCGTCCCGCCCGCGGGAACGGTGACCGTCTTCACGTCCGCGACTTCACCGAACAGGCGGAGGCGAACGGTGTGGTTCGCCGGTTGCGAAGTCGGATTCTGGAGCGTCGCGACGAACGTTACCGGCTCGCCCGAGGGGACCGTCGACCGGGTCGCCGAGAGGTTAACCACTCCGACGGTGCCCGACGAACTCTGGTTCTGGTCGGTGGTCGTGGGAGTGGACGTCGGCGAGTCGGTGGCCGTCGGGGTGCTCGTCGGGGTCGACGTCGGCGTACTCGTCGAGGTGGGGGTCGACGTCGGCGTACTCGTCGAGGTGGGGGTCGACGTCGGCGTGTTTGTCGGCGTTGACGTTGGCGTACTCGTTGGTGTTGAAGTCGGCGTGCTCGTCGGTGTCGAAGTCGGCGTACTCGTCGGTGTCGAAGTCGGCGTACTCGTCGGTGTGTTCGTCGGGGCCGACGTCGGTGTGCCCGTCGGCGTCTCCTGCTGTTTTGGTGCCGACTTCGGGGCGTTCGACTCGTCGTCATCCTCGTCTACCGCGGCGGCTCTGTCGCCATCGTCCCCGCCGTCTGGATTGTTGGCGTGGTCCGGCGGACCGTTGCCGCTACCGTCGTTCCCCGGTCCGTTTCCGGCGTGGTCAGGCGGGCCGTCTCCGTTCCCGTTGTCGCCCTGTCCATCGTCATCGTCGTCACCGTCGTCGTCATCATCCTCGTCTTCTGCTTCGTCGCCTTCTTCGTCACCGTCGTCGTCATCATCCTCTCCTTCGTCATCGCCACCATCTTCTTCGTCGTCTCCGTCGTCGTCCTCGTCTTCGTCGTCACTATCGTCGTCTCCTTCGCCACCGTCGACTTGCTGTACCGTCGGACCGCCGTCGGCGTCGGGGCCGAGCGTCGCCGTCGACACCGCAGGCGAGAGCGAGACGGTCAAACAGAGCAACACGACGAGACAGACCGTGATGAAGCGTGTTCGTGACATGAGTGGGCGCAGCGGGCCGGTGCGCGTCGTCGCACCGACCGGTCTCGATGTCTGCCAGAACCGGTGGAACGGGCTTTGTTATGGACAACCCCACATCTGCAACGCTGGGCGAAAAACCGATATAGAGCCGTTAAGAGTTTTGTTTTCAGGGTTTCAGAACCGCAGATGTTACTGAGATATACTGTTCCGAGCGAACGAACGAGTAAGCCCGTCTTATCAGGGGCCAGCCCCCAGAGCTATGAGTTCGGACCGTGACCTGAGCGGTATGGACGCGGTTCTG